>CAYVLL010000374.1:0-1504 GCA_964452235.1 uncultured Woeseiaceae bacterium | reverse complement strand
GGCGACCGAATTTTCCACTGTCACGAAGACTGGCAACCTTTGGCGACATAGCTTTTCCCCTCCTTGCAACGCCGTTCTGACACGGATAACAGGCGGTTTCGGGGAAGACCAGGGAGATGCCGGACGCGGAGTTCGCGACGGAGTCCTGCGCTGACGGGAATTCGAACCCATCAACAGTCGACTACCGGCCGTCGGCGCGACGACTCGGATTCGGCAACCCCGCTGTCCTAGGTAATCCCCGTAGACCGGTGGTTTTGCGGCCCTTCCTTTCGAAAGGTGTGCCTTTTTCAATCCAGCGGGAATCGTTACACAGGCGCTTTCGGGCTGTCAATCGAGTGGGACCGTTTGGCGAACGATTAAGCTGCGCATTGTCAAATTGCGGTCAACCGGCCGGAAACGGTGCGGCGTCCGGCGGTGTGCCGCCCGTGCTTCCTGCCGTGTGTTGTCGCGACATCCATTACACTTGCCGGCACTGAGCAAACGCACAACCGGCGGCGCGCTGGCGGCCGTCCGGCACCCTTTACCCGAGGATCACGATAGTGACGACGATTCGCAGTACCACTCGAACAACAGCTTGGTCGGTTACCGGTACGCTGCTGCTCGCGCTTGCGGCGTGTTCGGGCGAACGCACGGGCCCCCGGGAGCTTCGCACGGTGACCGTTACCGGCGTCGGCGAGGCCCAGGCGGCCCCGGACCAGGCGCAGATCAGTGCCGGCGTGCAGTCGTTTGGCGCGACCGTTGTCGCGGCCAGCCGCGATAACGAGGCCATACTGTCGCGCATCATGAAGGCGCTGGCCTCTCAAGACATTGAGGACGACGACATCGGCACTTCGAACTACAGTATCTGGGCGGAGCAGAATTACAACCGGACGCCGGAGCAGCCGCAGATCAGGGGCTATCACGTGTCAAACATCGTCAATGTCACGATCAAGGACATCGCCAAGACCGGCGATATCCTGGCCGCCGTTACCAACGCCGGTGCAAATTCGGTACACGGAGTACAGTTCGGCGTCTCGGATACAGCCGCACTGGAATCCCAGGCACGCGAGCGGGCCATGGCAGATGCGCGACGCCGTGCGGCTTCCCTGGCCGAGCTGGCCGATGTTGAACTGGGACACGTCGTGACGATTTCTACCAGCCCGGCCCCTGCTTTTGGCGGCCTGATAAGGTCGAGCCGCATGGAAATGTCCGATGCCAGCGCACCCAGCCCCACCATATCGCCCGGACAGCAAAGCGTCAGTGTGCAGGTTGAGGTTACTTTCGCGATTCGCTGACAGGGCCGCGAGCCCGGGCAGGAAATCGAGGGTCGCAGCGCAATCCCCGGGCGCCGGTGTGCCGGTGCCGAAAACGGTTACCGCTTACAACCCACTTGCCGTGCGTCTCTCACCTGTATTCCGCCGTCTCGTCGTCCTGTCGATCGTCGTCGTCGTGTCGACTGTGGCCGATGCCCAGCAAATCCGCTACGCCGTGTCCGGTCTCAATGAGCCGATGCTTACCAATGTGC
>CAYVLL010000373.1:0-1508 GCA_964452235.1 uncultured Woeseiaceae bacterium | reverse complement strand
TTCCATCGCAGCGGATACCTCGCCAATCTCGCGGTGAACGAACGGGTCGCGCCGATCCTGGCGGAGCATCGTGCGCGCCAGCAGGCGCGTGAGGGTGTGCTTTCCGCGCTTCAATACACGTCGCCTGCTCTGCTAGCGAATCGGGCCATGACGTCATTGGCCGGGGCGGGGCCAGAGCGAGCGGTTGATTTCCGGCATCAAGTCAGCGAGCACCTGCACCTGTTGTTGCAGGCTATTGGGCCTGCGGTCGTTGCGCAGGTGCGCATGGACGCTGCTGATGCACTCGCCGTTCCCGAGTTCGAGTTTCGGGAGCGCGTGCTGAGCAATCATGATCTGCTTGCTGCACCGGTCCTGTTTCTACTGACGGGGCTGGCTGGCGCTGCCGCGTTTCGCGGCGCGCGCAGGGGTCCGGGTTAAGCAGGGCAGGGCAGGGAGCCTTGCATCTCGGCCGGTTCATCGGGAGAAGCCATGCGTTTCGTATTGATCGCTGCGATCTGTCTGATCACGGGGCATACAGCATTCGCGCAAACCGCGATGGAACTGCCGGCGCTGACCGTCGATCAGGCGGCGACGGCCCACGATAACTACCAGCAGTACTGCGCGCTGTGCCACGGTGCCGAGCGGCAGGGTCATGTCAACGATCACGCGCCGTCGTTGCGCTCGAAGTCGTTGCTCGAAGGGGGCTTTCACGACCGGCTGCTCGCGATCAGCTATGGTCGACCGGGAACACCGATGTCTGGATTTTCCGAAGAGATTGGAGGGCCACTATCCGGCGAAGCCATACACGAGTTGATGATCTGGCTGCAGGACCAGGCAGGCGTGACGCCGGTCAGGTTTGGTCTTGAGCCTGTTTACGGTGACATCTACCGAGGCCAGGCAATCTACCGGGCGCACTGCGTGCAATGCCACGGGTTCAGTGGTGAGGGGAACACCGGCACGGCACTGGGCAACCAGGCGATGCTGTCGATGACGAGTGATCGCTTCCTCCGGCACGCGATTGTGCATGGGCGGGAAGAGACTGAAATGCCGGCCTTCGGCGATATCTTGAACGATCAGGAAGTCGATGCTGTGACTGCGTTCCTGCGCAGCCGTGCTACTGGTTGGGAGGTCCTGAAGCCGGTGTTCAGGGCGCCGCCTTCCGTCGATCAATATGTGTTGCACCCAACCGGGCAGGATCCCGGCTTCGTGCTCAAGGATGGGCTCTACGTCACCGCTACGGAGCTGAAGCTCGCGCTTGATGACAGGCGGCGTCTCGTTCTGCTCGACACGCGCAACCTGTCGCTCTGGCAGATGGCGCATCTCGAGGGCTCGGTTCCGCTACCCTACTATAATCGCGATTTTGATGCGCTGGCAGCAGACCTGCCTCGCGACGGAACGTGGATCGTCACCTATTGCGAGTGCCCACGCGCGGCCGCCGAGTACGTGAATCGCCAGCTCGCCGAGCGTGGCTTCCGCAATCTGGCCGTCCTGTGGGAAGGTGTGTACGGGTGGATCGCGTTAGGGTATCC
>CAYVLL010000372.1:0-1544 GCA_964452235.1 uncultured Woeseiaceae bacterium | reverse complement strand
GTTCGATGGCAAGCGCATGATCTACGGTGGTTTCGTGCCCATCGTCGACAAGTAGTCAGCGGGACATGTCGCGAATTGTGATCGGGTCAGCGGAGATGCCATCAGACTGCTGCTAGGGTGATTGAACTCCCATCGCATGGAGCCCGATCAATGGCCGCGACACGACCTTACGCTCTGGGCCGGCCCGGCAGCGGCGATCCGTCGCTTGATTTCGACACGCTGAAGGCACGGCACCGGAAAATCCGATCTGCCTTGCCGGAGACCGTCGCCCTGCGCACGCATCGTGCGCTCAGCTGGCTGGGCCGTGCGGAACGCGAAACGAATGACGACGACGCACGCTTCCTGTTCCTGTGGATTGCCTTCAATGCCGCCTATGCGCGGGAGATTACCAACCGCGCCGCGTTCACCGAGCGACGGGTACTCATGGAGTTCCTGCGAGAGCTGAACCAGGCCGATGAAGAGCACCTGATCTACGCCGCTGTGTGGCAGCACTTTCCCCAGACCGTTCGGGTCTTCCTGAATAACCAGTTCGTGTTTCAGCCATTCTGGGACTACCAGAACGGCCGCATTTCCAGTGACGAATGGCAGGCAAAGTTCGACCTCAGCAAACGAGCCGCGACGAGGGCGCTGGGTACGATGAACACCTCAAAGGTCGTCGCGATTCTCTTTGACCGCTTGTACGTGCTCCGCAACCAGCTCGTGCATGGCGGTTCCACCTGGAACAGTGATGTCAACCGTCAGCAGGTCGCGGACGGCGTGAAGATCCTGGCGTTCGTGGTGCCGATCGTGATCCACCTCATAATGAGTCAGCCGGACCGGCCTTGGGGCAAGCCTTGTTATCCGGTTGTGGTGGGGTGATGGGCGTGGCCCCGTTAGTCTCGTGAGCCGCGATTGACCTCTTTCCTGTATGAGTAAAGGAGCGGCGATTCCGCCGCGGCAGGCACGAGGTTCACGGCGATGGCAGTTCGGCAGGCGACATGACCACGGCATTGCACATCGTCCTGATCGTGCTCTCCGTAGCCGCCGTTGCCATCAGCGATATTTTCCTGAAGAAGGCATCGCTCTCCGGTGATTTCACGCGCGCCGTCGGCAGTCAGTGGATGGTGTTCGCCGTCCTGCTGAATTTCTACCAGATCATCTTCCTGACCTACGTGTTCGTGGCGGGCTGGCGCTTGAGCATCGTGGGCATGCTGCAGGCAGTGCTGTACGCGTTGATCATCGTCGGCACCGGGGTTCTCTACTTCAAGGAGACCCTGACGGTGGCACAGAGTCTCGGGTTAGTGCTGGCGTTCGCGGGGGTGGTGTTGATGAACCTGGAGGCTTAGCCTTTTTGCGACGCATCCAGGTGAAGCCCTCCGAAGCGAGAGCTGATAAAGTCCCCTGAACGATCAGTAGTCAACAGCACCGACCATGAAGATGCGGCGAAACGCCGTGAATTCATCGCAGGACACCCATGGACGACATCTTCAAACCCCTAGGCATCGCGCTGGGACTCGGCCTGCTCGTCGGCCTGCAGCGCGAATGGGACAAGCACCCGCTCGCGG
>CAYVLL010000371.1:0-1544 GCA_964452235.1 uncultured Woeseiaceae bacterium | reverse complement strand
GGCTAGGAGTCTGCGCGGTAGAAACCGCAATTTGCGATAATGCTGTGACAGCCGTACTGAGGAATCAACATGCCGACGAGCTTTCGTCCCTACGCGCCGGATCAGGAGCTGCTGCTGCAGCCGAGCCTTCGGGAGTGGTTACCGGAGGGTCATCTGGCGTACTTCATCAGCGATGTGATTGAGATGCTGGATCTGGGGACGTTCTACGAGGCGTACGAAGGCGACGGTCGGCGCAAGGCGCCGTTTGAACCGCGCATGATGCTGAAGGTGCTGGTCTATGCGTATGCGACGGGTGTTTTTTCGTCGCGCAAGATCGCGAGGAAGTTGGAAGAAGATGTGGCGTTTCGGGTGCTGGGAGCGGATAACTTTCCGCAGCACCGGACGCTGTGCGACTTTCGCAAACGGCATTTGGCGGATTTTCAGAACCTGTTTATGCAGGTGGTGCGCATCGCCCGGGAAGCGGAGCTGATGCGATTGGGTACGGTGGCGATCGACGGCACCAAGGTGCGGGCTAACGCCAGCAAGCGCAAGGCGATGAGCTATGCGCGGATGCAACAGGAGGAACGCCGGCTGGAGCAGGAGATTGCCGGACTGTGCGAACAGGCGCAGGCCACCGATAACAAGGAGGATGGCTTGTACGGCGCCGACCGACGCGGTGACGAGTTGCCGGAGGAGCTACAACACCGACAGCCCCGACTGGAAAAGATCCGAGCAGCGAAGGCACGCCTGGAAGCGGCGCAACGAGCTGCGGACAGGGAGCGCGGCCGGCATGAAGACGATGATCGCAAGCCGCCGAGGCATCGCGGGCGGCGATTTAAACGGGACTTCGGCGTCCCTGAAGATAAGGCACAGAGTAACTTCACCGACCCGGAAAGCCGCATTATGAAGACCGGAGACGGCTATCAGCAGTGCTACAACGGTCAGTTGGCGGTGGACGATGCCTTTCAGCTGATCGTTGCCAATGCCTTGACGGCAAACGCCAGCGACAACGGTGAACTGCTGCGGCTACTCGATCGGATCGGAACAACCTTGCAGGGAAAACCAGAGCGGCTGTTGGCGGATGCGGGCTATCGCAATGAGACGGACCTGCAGGAGCTTGAAACGCGCGGGATCGATGCCTGTGTTTCGCTGGGGAAGGAAGGTAAGGAGGTCGGCAAGATCGATGCCGGCAAACACCCCGCCACGTCACGCATGGCACAGAAACTGGCGACTGCAGAGGGCCGGGAACGCTATGCGCAACGGAAACACCTCGTCGAGGCAGTCAACGGCTGGATCAAAAATGTCTTGGGCTTCCGCCAGTTCAGTTTACGCGGTGAGGCGGCAGTCAGTGGCGAGTGGGACCTGGTGTGCCTCGCCACCAACTTGCGGCGTATGCGGCCGCTGATCGCTTTTGGCTAAGCGCAACGGACAATACTACTTTGCCTCGCGTCCATTGACCGCTACACACTAATCTTTCGTCTAAATTAACGCGTCGTCAGTGACACCCCGACATGAAAAGCCTCAAATTCAATCAACCACAAGCGTTCTACCGCGCAGACTCCTAG
>CAYVLL010000370.1:0-1547 GCA_964452235.1 uncultured Woeseiaceae bacterium | reverse complement strand
GCGCTGTACGGCGATCGCGTCGCAACCCGCCTGTTCCCCGACACTACCTTTGCCGGTGATCCCATCTACAAGGAAGGGGAGGTTGTCAGTGCAAGGCAGCGGGAGCGGCGCCTCGCCCGCTACTGGCGGCCCTGGCATACGCAGCTGGCGGAAAGCCTCGATCGCATCCGGGAGCGTTTCGGCTACGCCTTGCTGTGGGACGCCCATTCCATTCGCAGCAAGGTGCCGCGACTGTTTGACGGCGAATTGCCGGATCTCAGCATCGGCACGAACGGCGGGACGAGTTGCCCGGCGGCCGTAGAAACGGCTGTGGCCGAGGTTGCCCATGCGTCCCCTTATGCAACCGTCGTCAACGACCGCTTCAAAGGCGGCTTTATCACGCGCCACTACGGCAAGCCGCAGCAATCCGTATTTGCAGTGCAACTGGAGCTTGCGCAACGCTGTTACATGGACGAATCCAGCTTGCGCTATGATTCCCGTCGCGCGGCGGCGCTGACCGAAACACTGAACGCGATGCTGGAGGCATTCCAGGCGAGCGCGGCGACGGCCGCCAAAACCCGATAGCGGCCCCGGACATACCGGCCCATAGACCCAGGCGATGCGCGAACGACGCGGAATCCACGCACTCTACGCCGAAGATCCGGCCGCCGCCGATGCGCGGCTGTGGGGTCGGCGCGTCGACCCGGTATCGCGGCGCGGCTTTCTGCGGAGCAGCGGTCTTGCAGTGATGTCCGCCGCACTCGGTGCGTCGATTCCTTTTGCTCGCTTCATGCCGGGCGGACTCATTCCTGCCGCATTTGCAGAGACCGATGCCTCGTTCGAGCTGGCCGGCAAGTCCGGCCTCGTTGTGCTCAACGACCGCCCGGTCAACATCGAGACGCCGGCACACCTGCTGGACGACGACGTTACCCCGATCGAGCGCCTTTTCGTGCGCAACAACGGCACACCACCCGATGTTGCCGGACTGGCTGCCGACACCTGGGAACTCGAACTGACTGGCGAGTCATGCCTTTCGCCTGCGAAACTGACGCTCGGGCAATTGAAAACGCGCTTCCGGCATCACACGTTGCAGTTGCAACTCGAATGCGGTGGCAATGGTCGTGCGGAGTTTCATCCACCTGCCAGCGGCAACCAGTGGACGACCGGCGCTATCGGTTGTCCCGAATGGACCGGCGTGCGCTTACGCGACGTGCTGGAAGATTGCGGCATTCGCGACGATGCCGTCTATGTCGCCTACGAAGGCGCCGACCTGCACCTGTCCGGCGACCCGGTCAAACGGCCGATCTCGCGCGGCGTTACGCTGGCCAAGGCGCTGGAAAAGGAATCGCTGATCGCCTGGGCGATCAATGGCGAACCATTACCGCTAATGCATGGCTTTCCATTGCGCCTCGTCATCGCCGGCTGGCCGGCATCGGTCAGCGGCAAGTGGGTCAACCGCATAATGATTCGCGACCGGGTACACGATGGCGAGAAAATGCTGGGCCAGTCCTATCGGGTGCCGTGTACACCAGTAGCGCCGGGCGCCGACGTTCCGGATGACAACATGT
>CAYVLL010000369.1:0-1553 GCA_964452235.1 uncultured Woeseiaceae bacterium | reverse complement strand
TTGCAAAGATCGGCGTTCGGCCAGCAGCGCACGTTTCGTTCACGAAATCGCAATTGACGCTCCGTCAAGGTGTCACGTGCCCTGAAAGCGATGAAAGCCAAGGCAATGCGCGCACCGGTTCGGTTGCCGCTGTTTACGTCCTCGGTAATGCCCTAGGGTTATTGCAGATTGCCGGAACTAGCAAGAGCCCTCATTCCGAATCGTTATGAATCGCACGATACGGACCGACTGAGGGGTGCCGTCCGCAGCCCAAGTGAAGCGACCTTCGAACTCGACGGGAGCTGCCTCGCCTCGCGGCGTCACGCTCCGGTACTGGTGCCGGAAGCGCGAGAAGTCGCCAGTCGTCTCCAGTGGTAGTTCGAAACCGGTGAGGCATTCCTCGAGCAAGTAAACGTCACCCTGGCGGCGCGCCGTGCCCACTAGGCGAACCGTTGCAACAAACGGCGGTGATGCCGTGTTGCGCTGGAGCCGGTGTTCGAGCGACGATGCCGTGCGCATGATCAAAGTGTCTACATCGGGCTGCTCGAAGATCCGGTCAGGGCCCTTGCCGTCGAGCACGACGAATTGTTCCTCGGCGTACCACAGCCAGCGCCCGAGACCGTGTGCGATTGTCGGCACACCTTCCTCGTCGGTGGCCAGATAGTGCTGCTCAATGAAGAAGCGGCCATCGGCCCGCAGCCATAAACTGGTGTCGATGCCGGGACAGTTGTCGCACGGAAAAACGCCGGTCCATACGCCGGGCAGTGTCGCGGGCGGCAGCGCATGTGGCGAGGCGTCGTCCGGCGATTCCCCGCACGCGCCGAGTAAGGTGGCGAGCAAGGCGAGGTAGCGTCGGGGTCCGCTTTTCATGAAAGGTTCTGTTGTCTGGCGCGAGATGGACAACCTGTTGTCGCATTGTCGGCCGAACAGCAACGCTACGCCAGTCGTTTCGGCAGCGGCAGTTACTTCGGCAGCGGGTGCTGCAGGACAATACGCTTCTGGTCGATCCAGATCGGTTCGCGCAGTATGAAACAAGCCGCCGCCGGGGCGGCGGCGCCTTCCGATATCGGGCTGGCGGGATACTCGAGGTCATAAACGTTGACGCTGCGGTAGGCAGCGAGTTGCTGGCAATCGGCCCGCGTCAGGGCCAGGTACTCGGGCATGCGCGGATCGCCGTTTCCGGTAGTTCGCCAATGTCCCCGTAGCCCTTCCGACTTCACAAGGCATTGCGCTCTGCCCGCCACGGCGGACGCCAGGATGTCATCGACTTCCGTCCTCAAGAGATGCGCTGCCTCTTTCAGTGAGTAATGGGACTTGGCCTTTTGCCTGCCGCTCTTTTTCTCCAAAGGGGGACTTTGCAGTTCGCGGAAGCGGCAAGCCTGGGTCGATGTCATCGTCTCGGATCCGCTAACTGTCTGGATCCGCTCGTACGATTTGACCTCTCCCAGATTTCGCAGTCGTTTCAGCAGGGTGTCGATCTTGACCACAATCAGATCTCTGGCTTTATGTAATAGGCGGCAGCTTAAGGAATTGGCGACAGGAGTCTGTGACCGGCTTCACATCGAAGGGCATGC
>CAYVLL010000368.1:0-1566 GCA_964452235.1 uncultured Woeseiaceae bacterium | reverse complement strand
AGCCGACGGGGCAACCCCGACCACGCAGCATGCCACCTTTTGAATCCCTGCCGGACTACGAACACGGGCTTGCCGACTCGCTCGGCGTGTTGCTCGTCAACCTTGGCACACCGGACGCGCCAACTACGCCGGCCGTACGCCGCTACCTGAAGCAATTCCTGTCCGATCCGCGCGTGGTCGAGCTGCCGCGCTGGCTATGGTGGCTGATCCTGAACGGCTACATTCTTCGCGTTCGGCCGAAACGGTCGGCCGCAGCCTATCGCAAGATCTGGACCGACGAAGGCTCGCCGTTGCTCATTGGCTCGCAAGCGCTCTGCCATGCGCTGCAGCGGGGTCTTGCGTCCCGCTTGTCGGGAAATGTCGTTACAGCGCTCGGCATGTCCTACGGCCGGCCTTCGATCGAGGACGCATTGCAGAGCCTGTTCGATCAGCATGCACGACGCATTGTCGTCCTGCCGGTTTATCCGCAGTATTCCGGCTCGACGACTGCTTCTGTGTTCGATGCGGTAACCCGGTCGCTGTCGCAACGCCGCTGGGTTCCGGAGTTGCGCTTTATCAACCATTACCACGACGCGAATGGCTATATCGCGGCCGTCGCGTCCAGCATCCGCGACCACTGGGAAAGACACGGCCGTGGCGAGCGCTTGCTCATGTCGTTCCATGGTTTGCCGCGGCGCATGCTGGAAAACGGGGATCCGTACCATTGCCAGTGCCAGAAGACCGCGAGGCTCATTGCCGAATCCCTGGAACTTCCCGACGCTGCGTGGCAGGTTGCGTTTCAGTCGCGTGTCGGGCGGGAGGAATGGCTTCGTCCGTACACCGACGAAACGCTGAGGCAGTGGGGGGAACAGAAGTTGGGAACCGTCGACGTCGTGTGCCCGGGATTCGCGGTGGATTGCCTGGAGACCCTGGAAGAGATCGCCCTGCAGAATGCCGAGCTTTACGAGGCATCAGGAGGAGGCGGCTTGCGCTACATTCCGGCCCTCAACGTCAATGAAGACCACGTATCGTTCCTTGGGCGCCTTATCGAGAAGAACATAGCTGGCTGGCCTGAAGCATCGCTCGATCGCAGCCCGTCACAAGCGCTGCAGGACCTCGAGCGAAGCCGTCGGCGTGCGACCGACATGGGAGCACCCCGTTGAGCATGCTCGGACGATTCCTCGAATTCAGTGTGCGTTCCGGGGATATCCTGGAGTCACTGGCCTTCTACAAGGCCCTCGGGTTCACCGAACTGGCGATTGGCGAAGTCTGGACGCACAAATACGCTGTGGTAAGTGACGGCGACATCTGCATCGGACTTCATGATCGGGAATTCAGCAGTCCTTCGCTGACTTTCGTGCACCCGGATATCGCAAAGCACAGCCGCGCCATGGCGGATCACGGTTTTGAGTTCAGCGTGTTGCGCATCGATGAGGACGTATTCAATGAACTCGCTTTCCTGGACCGTGACGGACACGCAGTATCCCTGCTTGAAGCGCGGACCTTCTCACCGCCGGCAGACGACACGCCAGGATCGACCTGCGGCGAGTGGTTCGAGACCGTTCTGCCGGTCAAGGATGCCATGCG
>CAYVLL010000367.1:0-1586 GCA_964452235.1 uncultured Woeseiaceae bacterium | reverse complement strand
GGTTCACGAAGTATTTGCAGGAATACCAACAAGCCGTCCAACCGGGCGCTCCCGCGTCGGGCCGCTGAGCCGTTTGTCGGGAAAATAGCATATGAACTCCGAAGGACAAAAGAAATGGCGCTGCATCCGGATATCCTGAAGTACAACAAGCGGCAGGAGCCGAATCACAAGGCAGTTTGCGATTCGCTTGCCCGGGAAATTGACCGGCGCTTGCCTGAAGCTGAAAACAAGATATGGCACGCGCATCCGGTCTGGTTCCTGGACGGCAATCCAACTGTCGGATACAGCAAACAGAAACCGGGAATTCGATTGATGTTCTGGAGCGGGGCGGATTTCGATGAAGCAGGGCTGAATGTCGTTGGCAAGAAGTTCAAGGATGCATCTGTCTTTTTCAACGATGTTTCAGAAATCCGCAAGGCCGATTTACGCCGATGGCTGAAAAGAGCAAAAGAAATTCAATGGGACTATAGGAATATTGTGAAACGTAAAGGCCGGCTGGAGAGGCTGAAATGAGCCACGAGACCACAGTCGGACAATCGATGACGCACCATGAACAGAGCCGAGGCTCGCGACTGTTTCCGTGGATCGGAATCACTCTTGCGGTTCTTTCCGGTACCATGCTTGCGTTGAATGTCACGGCAGTACCTGTCGTGCTTAATGTTCCTGTTGTCGGCTTCGGGCTTGCTTGTCTTGCGGTTTTCGCGCTTACCTCTGCCTGGTTTCGAATGCGAGCTTCGCGTTCGCCGGGGAGCGCATTGAAGATGTCGACGGCGATTTGTCTTGCGGCAGCGATAATTGTGGTCGCCATCACTGGACACCTGGCGTTCTTTTCCTTCGTGGAAGAGGAGATCGAGTTCCAGAGCGGTGATGCGAGGCTCTCGGGAACCATTTACCTGCCGCGCTCGGACGGTCCGTATCCTGCCGTCGTTATTGTGCACGGCTCCGGACCCGAAGCTCGCCGCGAGTACGCGTACTACGCCCAACGTTTCGCGCGAGCGGGCATTGCCGCCATTGCATACGACAAGCGGGGCGTCGGCGCGTCGTCTGGAAAGCTGTACTTATCCGACTACCATGACTATGGTCGCGACGCTGCCGCCGCGATCAGAGCTTTGCGCTCACGACCGGACGTTCATGCGGACGCGGTTGGATTGCTGGGCTTCAGCGAGGCCGAGTGGACTGCTCCGCTCGCGGCCATAGAGGCCGGCAACCTGGCTTTCGTTGCGATCGTTGGCGCGAGCGGAATGACGCCAGCCCAGCAGGTCAATGCAGAGATAGCGATCAGGATGCGTGGGAACGGACACTCGGAAGAGACCATTGGGCAGGCCCTGGCGCTGAATAATCGCGTGTTTGAGTACCAGCGCACAGGGCAGGGTGGCGAAGAACTCGCCGCCGAGTTGGCTGAGGCGCGTGAGCACCCCTGGTTTCACAGTGCAGGCGACATTCCGAGCGAGATCTATCCAGCGGAGGAGTATGCTTGGTGGCGCTCCGTAATGGACTTCGATCCCGCAACGGTCTGGGAGCGCGTTTCTGCGCCTGTGCTCGTTCTCAAGGGCGGGCTGGATGCGCATTCACCGCCTGACGTGGCC
>CAYVLL010000366.1:0-1624 GCA_964452235.1 uncultured Woeseiaceae bacterium | reverse complement strand
TGAAGGAAGTGGATACGCCGGAGGGCGTGGTACTGAGCCGCGAACTGCATGAAACGGTGGAACGCGCCATCGATTCGCTGCCGGACGATTTACGCACTGCCATAGTATTGCGCGAGCTGGACGGAATGAGCTATGAGGAAATTGCTCAGACCATGGATTGTCCCGTCGGTACCGTACGGTCGCGAATCTTCCGGGCCCGCGATGCTATCGGTAAAAAGATCGCGAATTTGGCGGACTGAGATGCCTGGCTGCTGATCATGGGGTTTGACAAGGGGATTCGACCTGATGGAATCGACTGCAGGAAACCGACCTGCAAGGATCGACCTGACAGGTTCGACCAGGGGGAAAGTAAATGAGCGAAGTACGTATGTGCGGTGATTTATGAACGATGCACTGAGATTGCAGGTTTCTGCCTTCGTGGACGGCGAGTTGCCGGAGAACGAAACGGAACTGCTGATGCGGCGCCTCAGCCAGGATGTCGCCTTGCGCGATCTGGTCGCCGACTATCTGCGGATCGGGCGACTGCTGCGTCGCGATCGCGAAATTCCGGGCATTGACGGTTTGCGCAGCCGCATCCAGGCCGCTCTCGGCGAGCAACCGGCCGTTGTTGAGACAGAGACACCCGTACGTGTCAATCGTCTGCTGCGGCCCGTGGCCGGACTTGCCGTTGCCTGCGTCGTGGCAGCCGTGGCGATTGTCGGCTTGCGCCAGGTCGATGCGCCGCCGGTGGGTGGACAGACGGCGGCGTTGCAAACGGGGCCCGAGGCGCTGGTTGCTGCGAATCCGGGCTATACCCAACCACAGCCGGAGGAGGTTCTGCATAATCAGCCGAGCGAAATGCTAATCCAGTATTATCTCAGGCATGGGGCAACGTCGAGAGACCTGGGTGCCAATGGTATTCTTACGCGACTGGTTACTCTTGAATTGCGCGAGGGGGAACTCGTCGGCACGCGAGCGGCTACAGACGTGCAATCGGACGAGAGCGGAAGTGCCGCAACAGAAGCGCAGGCGGGTGCCGAACAGGATCCGCCAGAGTCTTATCGCTAGCCGATGACGGCTTGCATTGCAACAATGACGAGCACCGGGCGACACGCAGTCGGCAGGCGATGGATCATCGTCGCCATGGTTACGGCACTGGTCCTGACCGTCGCGGCGGCTGCCGATGCTCGTGATCGCACCAGTCCCGAGGACTGGCTGAATCGCATGTCGAGCGCTGTCGCAAGCATTGACTATGAAGGCACCGTGATACGTCGCCACAACGGCGAAACCCGTGCACTAAAAGTCGTTCACAAAGTCGTCGACGGGGTGGTCAACGAGAAAGTGATCACCCAGGAGGGCAAGGGTCTCGAAATCATTCGTATCGGCAACGAAGTGCATTGCATCCTGCCCGACAGCAAGTCGGTGCTGGTCGAGCAGTGGAATGACCAGAGTACCCTGTTCTCAACCCTGCCAGGCAGTGATGCGCAGTTCAGTGTTTCCTACGACCTGTCTGTCGTGCGGGAGGAGAGAGTCGCTGGCCGGCCAGCGGTATTGCTGGCTATTCGCCCGCATGACGTTTATCGGTTCGGGCACCGGCTCTGGCTCGATCGGGAAACCGCTTTTCCGCTGCGTACGGAATTGATCG
>CAYVLL010000365.1:0-1628 GCA_964452235.1 uncultured Woeseiaceae bacterium | reverse complement strand
GCCTTGTTATTGAAGGTATGCACGATCTGGTAGTCACCGCGAACGAGTTCGGCGCGCAGACGCTGAATTGCCAACCGATCGAAGTCACTGCGTAACGGGATGTCGACAGTCGCAACGCCTGCCGCCGCCAGGGTCGGGTAATGTCGATGCTGCGGTGAACATACGACGGTGATGTCAATGCCCGCGCGTTGCAGGCCGGTGAAGGTAGCCAGTGTCGGCCGGTCGCTGTCCTGCGCAAGTCCGAAATTGACGCACAGGACCCGGATCGGCCTGGCCTCGCCGTGCCTGGCAGGGGCCTCTGGCAGCGGCTGGCTCACTGTGCTGTCGATAGTACCTGCGGTCCCGTTCAGTTGCCGATCGGGTGCCAGGTGGTTTTTGTCTCTTGAGTTTCCCGGATCAGGTACGGGCTTTGCGCCGACGCTGACGTCCATTTCGTTTCGCTCCGCGTGATGACGCGCTTGATGTTGCGCGCCGCCTCGTGCTGGATGTCGCGCGTCCTGTCCTCCGCGGACTCGCTGTGCACCACGGCATTGACGTCCATGTGCGAAGCGAACTGCATCGCCAACTCAGAACGATAGCCGGTAAGAACGTTCACCACGCCCTTCGGCACATCGCCGGCCTGCAGCACTTCCGCAAAGCTGACCGCCGAAAGCGGCAGCGATTCGGAAGCCAGCACCACCGCGGTGTTGCCGCCTACGATTACGGGCATCAGCGTCGAGACCAGGCCCAGCAGCCCGGAATCATCCGGCGCGATCACAGCGACGACACCGGTCGGTTCCAGCACTGAAAAATTGAAATGTGAGGACGCGACCGGATTCACCGAGCTGAAGATCTGCTGGTACTTGTCCGACCAGCCCGCGTAATAGATGATGCGATCGACGGTGGCATCGACTTCGGATTTCGCCTTCCGTTTCGACACCCCTTGCAGCACCAGTTCGTCGACAAACTGTTCGTGCCGCCCTTCGAGCATTTCGGCGACGCGATAGACTATCTGTCCGCGCAGGTAAGCGCTGGCACCCGACCAGCCGGCAACAGCGGCGCGCGCCGCGACCACGGCATTGCGGAAGTCCTTGCGACTCGAGCGACACACGTTGGCAATCACACTGCCGTCCTTGTTCTCGAGCGCGAAGTAACGCCCCGACTCGGTGCGCGGGAACTTGCCGTCGATGTAGATCTTGTAGGTCTTGGCGACGGCGATACGGGATGCTTTTACTGCCATGCCTAAACCTCCAGCTTCACGTACGCATCGAGCCCGTGCAGCCCGCCTTCGCGGCCGACGCCGGACTCCTTGTAGCCGCCGAACGGCGACGTCGGATCGAACTTGTTGAAGGTATTGGCCCAGATCACACCGGCGCGCACGCCCTGCGTCATCCTGAAAATCTTGGCGCCCTTGTCGGTCCATACGCCACCCGACAGCCCGTACGGTGTGTTGTTGGCTTTCGTCAGCCCTTCGTCTTCGGTGCGGAACGTCTGCACCGCCAGAACCGGCCCGAAGATTTCCTCCTGCACCACCCGGTTCGACTGCGACACGCCGGTGAAGATGGTGGGCCGACACCAGTATCCGCGCTCCGGTACCGGGCAGGAACTCTGGTGCATCTCGGCGCCTTCCTCTCGACCGATCTTCAGGT
>CAYVLL010000364.1:0-1633 GCA_964452235.1 uncultured Woeseiaceae bacterium | reverse complement strand
TTACAAAAGCTAAAGTCACTGTCCCCTTTTAGTGTGGCCAAAAGTCACTGTCCCTTTTTGGTTCAGCGTTCCGTAGACGAGCCCCGGACCGTGCCAACGCCATTCGCGATAGTACTTCCTGCGCAAAAACGAGCCCCGCGCATATGGCTCCGTGCGTTACAATTGCCGCGCTTTTTTTTGCCCCTGCGGTTGCCCGCCTGCCACTTAGGAGATCCTGCTAGATGTACGTCGACTCGTCGTCCCTCGAAGAATTCGATCCGGAGCTTTATCAGGCAATCGTTAATGAAGATCGCCGCCAGGAAGAGCATATCGAGCTCATTGCTTCTGAAAATTACACCAGCCCCCGTGTTCTGGAGGCGCAGGGGTCGGTGCTTACCAACAAGTATGCGGAAGGCTATCCGGGCAAGCGATACTACGGTGGATGTGAGTTCGTCGACATAGCGGAGACGCTGGCCATTGAACGGGCGATGGAGCTTTTCGGTGCGGACTTCGCCAACGTACAGCCGCACTCGGGGTCGCAAGCCAACGCGGCCGCGTGCCTCGCGCTTCTGAAACCCGGCGACACGATTCTCGGCATGAGCCTGGCGGATGGTGGCCACCTCACGCACGGTTCGAAGGTCAACTACTCGGGCAAGCTTTTCAATGCGGTGCAGTACGGCGTGCATGCGGACAGCGGTTTGCTGAACTACGAGGAAGTGGAGGCGCTCGCCGGCGAACACCGGCCGAAGATGATCATCGCCGGGTTTTCCGCGTACTCGCGAGTGCTGGACTGGCAACGTTTTCGAGACATTGCTGACAGTGTCGGTGCGTGGCTCATGGTGGACATGGCGCACGTCGCGGGGCTGGTCGCCGCGGGCCTGTATCCCAACCCGGTACCGATCGCCGATGTCGTGACCACGACAACCCACAAGACCCTGCGCGGACCGCGCGGCGGCCTGATACTGGCGCGCAAGAACGACGAGATCACGAAGAAATTCAATTCTCTGGTGTTTCCAGGCACGCAGGGCGGCCCCCTCATGCACGTGATTGCGGCCAAAGCGGTAGCGCTCCTCGAAGCGATGCAACCGGAATTCAAGGTTTACCAGCGCAAAGTGGTGGACAACGCCCGGGAAATGGCAATGGTATTCGTCGATCGCGGCTACGCGATCGTTTCGGGTGGTACGGAAAATCACCTGATGCTCTTAAGCCTCATTGACAAGGACATCACCGGTAAAGACGCGGATGCAGCGTTAGGCCGTGCCAATATCACCGTCAACAAGAACGCTGTGCCGAACGATCCGCGCTCGCCGTTCGTCACCAGTGGCCTGCGTCTCGGCACACCCGCAATTACGACTCGCGGTTTCGGACTTGCAGAGACGCGTAAACTCACCGGCTGGATCTGCGATATTCTGGACGATCCCGGCAACGACGCCGTGATAGTGCGCGTGCGCGACCAGGTGCTGGAGTTGTGCAAGCGCTATCCGGTGTACGGCTGACAGTCGCCCTTCGCTCACAAGGTCACGCGAATCAGGAACCATGTTCTGTCCATTCTGCAGTCACGAAGAAACCAAGGTCATCGATTCGCGACTGGCAGCGGATGGGCGCCAGATACGCCGGCGTCGCCAGTGCCTGGATTGCAACGAACGTTTTACGA
>CAYVLL010000363.1:0-1649 GCA_964452235.1 uncultured Woeseiaceae bacterium | reverse complement strand
GTGACCAAATCGATTTCTTCGACGGCGTTGGCACGTGGCAGCGACACGTACGCGAGTTCGCGACCGGGATACACAACAACGTTCAGGGGCGCATCTGCGAGGTGCACACGACGGATCGGCGCGTAATCGTCACGGCTCACGGCAACGAGCTCGGATGAGCCGAAGCAGGCCACCCAGACGACATTCCCGTCACCGGCGGCCATCGCAATCGGGAAGCCGCACAGGGTTGCCCCACGATGGATTTCACGTGCCTGGATCGGATCGACGACTGACAAGGTGCCGTCGACTGCATTCGCAATCCAGAAACGAGCATCCACGGCAAGTGCGCCCTCACTTCCCCTCCCGAGTGGTACCACTCTCGACTTCCCGCTATCGATGTCGATCAGCGTTACCGATCCAGATTCAGTATTCGACACCGCCAGCACTCGCGATACGGGCTCGAACGCGAGGACGTGAGAGCCTTTTTGTTCCGTATCAAAGCTTCGCACCGTCGTGCCATCTTTCAATTCGACTTCCAGAACCCGTGCCTCGTCTTCGCAAACAATGAATGCACGTTCCTGCACGATCCAGCTTGCATGCGGACGTGCGCATTCCGCGAGAACTGAGGTCATCACGGAGTTTCCCGTTACGGCATCGATCAGCGTGATACGTGAGTTCAGCTCTTCAACGAACGGCGGACGATGCCTCACCGGCTGGTCGTGTGGTTCGGGGAATACGCCGTAACCCGTTGCGAGTACCCGGTCGCCGGCGACATTCGACAACAGATGCGGCCCTGCCCCGGTCGCAACGCGACGGTGGACCTCTCCACGGGCGACGTCGATGACGGTGACCTCATGCGATGAGCGATTGGCGACAAGAAGCAGTGCAGAAAAGCGTGCTCGCACATCGTCCCGCAACGAGGGCCAGTCCGCTACCTCGATTCGGGCGTATCCACCGATCGGCGCCCTCGTGAAATAGAGACGCGTGCGATCCGGGTGCAGCCGCGGCATGAGTTCGCTGCTGTCGGTGTTCAGCGCAGGAATTGGCGTCGCCGGCGTCCAGCCCGATTTCGTCAGCCAGCTGTAATACAAGTCGCCCGGCGTTGAAATATTGGTGGTGCGGGACGACGCCTCGAAAATGATCTCCCGTTCGTCATCTGCAACCCACAGATTCCACTCTCCTGTCGGGTAGTTCAGGGCCGGACCCAGCAACTCCGGTTGAGCGAAACTCTCACCGTGAGGTATGGCCCGGTAAAGATCACCCTGACCGTAGCCGCCATCTCTGGAAGAGGCAAAGTACAGGGCGCCGGAGCGCGTCACAACGGGCGAATACTCGGTAGCCTCCGAGTTAATCGTCAGTCGCTGGAGCAGGTTCGACTCCTGCAAATGGTAGCGCCAGATGTCACCTGGGGTTTCCGCACCGCCGGAATCCGCAGGCCGTGTCGAGACAAAATAAAGCCATTGGCCGTCCGGCGAAACATACGGATCGTCATCGTCAAACTCACCGCTAAAGGAAGCGGCGACTGGCGTGCTCCACTGATTGTCCGCCCACCCCGAGGTGTAGATCGTCCGGCGTCCCGCACCCGCCTTACCCCATTCCCCGTCCCAGGCGGTCCACCACGCCGAGGTGCCATCCGGCGAGAAGGTCAGCCCCATTTGATTGTCCCTGCC
>CAYVLL010000362.1:0-1654 GCA_964452235.1 uncultured Woeseiaceae bacterium | reverse complement strand
CGAACCAGCCCATGTAACGGAGCATCATTTCACCGGAGAGTGTCAGAGAGCCGGGGTTGACGATATCGAGGTTGGCGTACTTGGGCGCCGTGCCGTGCGTCGCTTCGAATACAGCGTGACCGGTTTTGTTGTTGATGTTGCCACCGGGAGCGATGCCGATGCCGCCGACCTGCGCGGCGAGTGCGTCGGAAAGATAATCGCCGTTCAGGTTCATCGTAGCAATAACGTCGAACTCTTTCGGGCGAGTCAATACCTGTTGCAAAGCAATGTCAGCAATCGCGTCCTTGACGAGAATCTTGCCGGCGTCGAGTGCAGCCGTCTGCTCTGCATTGGCGACGTCGGCGCCCTTGGCGGCGCGGGTTCGTTCCCACTGGTCCCAGGTATAGGTGTGATCGGCGTATTCCCGTTCGGCGACCTCGTAACCCCAGTTTCGGAAAGCACCCTCGGTGTACTTCATGATGTTGCCTTTGTGCACGAACGTCAGGCTCCTGCGTTTGTTCTCGATAGCGTAGTCAAACGCCGCGCGAACGAGCCGCTCCGTGCCTTCCTGGGATACCGGTTTCAGCCCGATTCCTGACGAGTCGGGGAAGCGGATCTTGTCGTACTCCTGCGGGAAATTTTCCTTGAGCAGCGACAGGAATTTTTTCGCGCCGGCACTGCCACGTTCAAATTCGATACCTGCGTAGATGTCCTCGGTATTCTCGCGAAAGATAACCATGTTGACGCTGCCCGGGTCGCGCACAGGGGAAGGCACGCCATTGAACCAACGCACCGGGCGCAAGCACACGTAAAGATCGAGCAATTGCCGCAATGCGACGTTGAGCGAGCGTATGCCACCCCCAATCGGCGTCGTCAGCGGTCCTTTTATGGATACAAGGTATTCACGGCAGGCATCGACAGTCTGGTCCGGCAGCCAGCTACCGAACAGGTCATACGCCTTCTGTCCGGCATAGATTTCCATCCAGTGAATCCGGCGCTTTTCGCCGTATGCACTGGCCACGGCTGCATCGAGAACCCGCACGGTCGCGCGCCAGATGTCGGGGCCGGTGCCGTCACCTTCGATAAAGGGAATAATGGGATGGCTTGGAACCTTGAGTTTGCCAATGGTTTTTTCTATGCGCTCGCCGCCGGAGGGTGGCGTCGGTGTCGGATCAGACATTTCTTGCTCCGTTCATTGGATGAGTAGTTCTTATCCCGGCCATTATAATCACAGGTAGCAAGTTACGCGTCACAGACAGGAAACCTCCATGATCGTGCGACTTCAACTATCAGCCCCCGTCTTGCCATTACTGCTGTTGGTACTTCTGGTAAGCCCGCATACCCGTGCGAGTGAACAGGACGTACAACAGGCACAGCCGACAGAGCGGCCGCGAATCGGCCTCGTACTTGGTGGAGGCGGTGCGCGCGGTGCGGCGCATATCGGAGTCTTGCGTGAACTCGAGCGGCTTCGAGTACCGGTCGATGCGATTGCCGGCACCAGCATGGGAGCAGTTATCGGCGGATTGTATGCGTCCGGAATGACACCTGACGAACTGGACGAGCTCGTCAAGTCGCTGGATTGGTTCGATGCCTTCCAGGACACCTCACGTCGGGAAGACCTGACCTATCGTCGCAAGCAGGACGACGTCGATTTCCCGGTAAATTTCGAAATGGG
>CAYVLL010000361.1:0-1662 GCA_964452235.1 uncultured Woeseiaceae bacterium | reverse complement strand
TCAGCGCGGCTCTTCGATGGCACGCAACGCGTCGTCGATATCCTGCTTGTGCTTAAGGACCGCGTCCTCGACCGCCTTCGCCTTGTCAATCTGGTCGGTCATGGGATCGAACACGCTGTCGCGTTCTTCGGTGACGGCAGGTTGTTCACGTTGCGTTTGTTCGCCACACGCGATGATCGCCAGGCAGGCAACAATCGTATATATCTTCATGTCAATGAATCCCGCAGCTTCCCCAGAAACCGTTGCAGATAATCGTTGATGGCGTCGATGTGGTCGGTCAGGCGATGGTCACTGTCAACCACGTGGAGCGTTGCACGGCACTCACGGGCATACCGTATGCTGTTTTCCACCGGGACGACCTCATCGCGCCAGCCATGCACGATGATGATCGGGATGTCCGGCGCCGCCGGCGTTGCAACCTGCCATTCCTCGATGTAGTACGCCGGTGCCAGGACGAACAGCCCTAGCGCTCCCACCTGCGTCGCGGCCGCGGTAGCGACATGACCGCCCATGCTGGAACCGACCAGCACCCGGGGGCCGCTCAGCTTCTCGCATTCCGCGACCAGTCGCTCAACTCTTTCAGCCGGATCAACGATGCCTCGATAGTCGATGCTTTCGGCGCGCCAGCCAATGGCCTCGACAGCGCGTGCCATCGCCTGGATCTTGGTGCCCCACGGGCCGCTTTCCTGGCCGTGCGAAAAAATTACCCGCGGCACTGTCATCGTCCGTCCCACGCAGCGCTGGGCTTCCAAAGTAACTCGTCAAGGTCGGGTTGCCAGCGGTGCTGCTGCATATTCACTTTGCCGTTCCGCAGTGGTACGTCCTCTGCTTTCAGGCATTGTGCCTGACGCCGGAATGCTCGCGAACCCGGCTCGAACGCGAGCCGGCCGGAGGCGGTGACCACCCGGTGCCAGGGCACATCCGACCCGGCGTCGAGATGGCGTAGTGCGTAGCCGACCTGTCGTGCACCGCGCGGCAACCCTGCCAGCGCCGCAATCTGTCCGTAGCTGGCGACCGTTCCGCTGGGGATGTCGCGGACGGCTGCCCAGATGCGCTCCATGCGCACTTCTGTTGCTGTCTTGTCCGTCATGCTAAGTCGACCCCATTCGCATCACGCGGCGCCACTTATCCCGAGGCGCGCACGGATCTCCCGCCGTGCCTCCCGCAATACAGTCTCCTTGTCGAGGCTGTCGAGTATTTCGCGGACCACCTTTTTTGGCCCGCCCGCTCCCCATGACTTGCCGTTCGACAGGTAGTCGGCCGCGACACGACCGACAACGTAGGTACTGAAGTACGCAATCGCGCCCTGCGCACCTGCGGTCAGAATCGTCGACAGACCCAGCGTCCCGACCTTGAGCGCGCTGGAGACGAAATGCAGCGCCCAGACAGTGCCCATCAGGGCTGCCGCTTCCGCCACGATAACGCCTACCAGTGTGCCGGCCTCGCGCCGGCTCAACGGGAGACCGTAGACTTTCGACAAGTGCATGACCATGCCAACGTCGACGAACGCCGCCGCAAACAGGTCGGCCACCGGCACCGGGTTAAACGCAACGGCGATACCTTTGCCGATGCAGTATGTGCGTACGACCTTCTCGCCGATCTCGCGGCGCGCGCTGACGATGCGCCGGCCCACCTGATCGCTCAGGTCGGCGGCGAAAAGGC
>CAYVLL010000360.1:0-1667 GCA_964452235.1 uncultured Woeseiaceae bacterium | reverse complement strand
GCCCTCGACGGTACCAATCGTATCGCCAGCCTTCAGGAGATGGCCGAACTCACTGCAACCACCAAAGCCGAGTTGTCGAAAGCGTTGCTGGAAGATGCCACCAAAGGAATCGGTTTTCTGTATTGCCGGTATGAGGTGAAGCGCGATACACCCGTCACGGATCCCGACCTGCAATTCCTGCACGAGGTCGTCGAATATCTGAATTCAGCGGAGATGCTGGACTTCGTGAAGCATGTCAGCGGACGCAAAGATGTCGTTCGTGCCGATGCGCAATACACCCGTTACAGCGCCGGGCAGTACCTGACCCGGCATCGCGATGTGGTCGATGGCCCGCCCCGCAGACTCGCCTATGTTCTGGGCTTTACTCGCTACTGGCATCCGGACTGGGGCGGCCTGCTGCAATTTTACGAAGACAACGGAACCCCGCGCGACGCCTGGGCGCCGGCTTTCAACCGGCTGGTATTGTTCGATGTGCGTCACGTACACGCGGTTACTTACGTGGCCCCGTTCGCCGGCGCTGCTCGCCTCTCGTTGACCGGGTGGTTCTACGCCGATAAGTGACTGCTTGACGGGGTTTCAAGCGCCTGTCGCTTGTGGCACCGTGATGCAATCCTGGCCGCGCGAGGACAGACGTGAAACTGACATTCCTGGGCGCATCGGGCACCGTCACCGGGTCCTGCTACCTGCTTGAAACGTCGCGTGCGCGCGTTCTCCTCGAATGCGGGCAGATTCAGGGCAGGCGCGATGAAGAGGAGCGCAATCGAACTCCCCTGCCGTTGTCCGTCGAACGCATCGACGCAGTAGTGCTCAGCCATGCGCATATTGATCACTCAGGCAGGCTGCCCTTGTTGTACCGGGACGGATACCGCGGCCCTGTTTTTACGCACGACGCCACCCGTGCGCTGTGCGAGGTGATGCTGTACGACTCTGCCTACCTGCACGAGAAGGATGCCGAATGGGAGAATCG
Source organism: uncultured Woeseiaceae bacterium (assembly GCA_964452235.1). GTDB lineage: Bacteria > Pseudomonadota > Gammaproteobacteria > Steroidobacterales > Woeseiaceae > IDS-8. The sequence goes on along the minus strand of CAYVLL010000360.1, from coordinate 700 downwards.
CAAGCGTGCGCGCAAGGGGTTGCCGCCTGTGCAGCCGCTTTACGCGCGCGCAGATGCCGAACGGGTGATGACACAGTTCAGGAGTGTGCCGTACGCGGAACGCAGGGAGATTGCGCCCGGTATCGAAATTCGGCTGTCCGATGCGGGGCACATACTCGGTGCAGCAATTGTCGAACTATGGCTGGAAGACCACGGCACGACGCGGAAGATCGCCTTCAGCGGCGATCTCGGCTATCGGCAGGCGCCGGTAATGAACGATCCGGCGACTGTTGCGGAGGCGGACCTCGTTATGCTCGAGAGTACTTACGGCGATCGTGATCACCGGCCGTTCGACTCGACCATCGAGGAGCTGCGCAGCATTTTTCACGCAGCGGCGGAAAGCGGCGGTAACGTTCTGATACCTGCGTTTGCCGTGGGACGCACGCAGGACCTGCTGTACCTCATGTCGAGACACTATGACGATTGGCAACTTGCAAGCTGGCGCGTGTTTCTCGACAGCCCTATGGCGATCGCGACAACCGGTATCTATTCCCACTACCGGCATCTTTATCGTACCGAGTTGTTCAGTGCGGGCCAGGACTGGCCGAAGCTGCCGAATTTCTCGGCTACTCGAAGTTCCGCGGAGTCGATGGCGATCAACCGCATCGACTCGGGTGCGATCATCATTGCAGGCAGCGGCATGTGCACCGGCGGACGCATA
>CAYVLL010000359.1:0-1669 GCA_964452235.1 uncultured Woeseiaceae bacterium | reverse complement strand
AGCAGGAACTCGATCGCGGCCAGTTCGTCCATCGGATGCAATACCTTGCGCAGCACCCACATCTTCTGCAGTTCGTCCGGCTGCGTGAGGTATTCCTCCTTGCGCGTGCCGGAGCGGTTGATGTTGATCGACGGGAAGACTCGTTTCTCGGAAATACGCCGATCCAGGTGGATCTCCATATTGCCCGTGCCTTTGAACTCCTCGTAGATCACTTCATCCATTTTCGATCCGGTATCGACCAGCGCCGTAGCGAGAATCGTCAGGCTGCCGCCCTCCTCGATATTGCGCGCTGCGCCGAAGAAGCGCTTCGGCCGATGCAATGCGTTGGCATCGACACCGCCGGTCAACACCTTGCCGGATGACGGAACGACCGTGTTGTAGGCCCGCGCCAGACGCGTAATCGAATCGAGCAGTATTACCACATCGCGCTTGTGCTCGGTCAGGCGCTTGGCCTTTTCGATGACCATTTCCGCTACCTGCACGTGGCGGCTGGCAGGTTCGTCGAACGTGGACGAGACGACCTCACCGCGGACGGTTCGCGCCATCTCTGTCACCTCTTCCGGCCGCTCATCGATGAGCAGAACGATCAGTTCGCACTCCGGATGATTGGCAGCGATAGCCGACGCGATATTCTGCAACAGCATCGTCTTGCCGGCTTTTGGCGGCGACACGATGAGGCCACGCTGGCCTTTGCCGATCGGCGCCACCATATCGATGATGCGCGCCGTCAGGTCTTCGGTACTGCCGTTGCCCTGCTCAAGCTGCAGCCGATCCCGCGGAAAAAGCGGAGTCAGGTTCTCAAAAAGAACCTTGCTCTTGGCATTCTCCGGGGCGTCATGATTGATCTGCCCGACTTTCAGCAAGGCGAAGTAACGTTCGCCCTCCTTCGGTGGGCGGATCAGGCCCGAAACGGTATCGCCGGTGCGTAAATTGAAGCGTCGTATCTGGCTCGGGCTGACGTAGATGTCGTCCGGGCCGGCAAGATACGAACTGTCCGAGGAACGCAGGAAGCCGAAACCGTCCTGCAGGATTTCCAGAACGCCGTCGCCGTAAATATCCTCGCCGTTCTTGGCATGCGCCTTAAGTATCGAGAAGATGATGTCCTGCTTGCGGGAACGCGCGAGATTGTCCAGTCCCAGTGACTCACCAAGATCAACGAGGTCGGACGCCGGTCGCGTTTTGAGTTCCGTCAGGTTCATGACGTTTTTGCTCAGGGCCAACTGATCCGGCGGAATGACCTCGAGATTACCGTCGTCATCCGGGAATTCTTCAGATGGAGTACGCCTCCGACGACGGCGATTGCCGCCCTGGCCGTTGGAGCTCTTTCCTTTAGCCGACTGCTTTGGTCGACTGCGCGTCTGATTGCCCAAGTATCCTCTCACAGATTAGATTCCAGAAATTCCGTCAGTTGTGACTTTGACATTGCCCCCAGCTTCTGGGCCTGAACGGATCCGTCTTTAAACAGCATCAGTGTAGGAATGCTGCGAATGCCGAACTTCGGCGGTGTATTCGGGTTTTCGTCTATATTCAATTTGGCAACGGTCAGGCGGTCGGCATACTGGTCCGCAGCTTCATCCAGCAGCGGTGCGATCATCTTGCACGGGCCACACCATTCGGCCCAGAAATCCAGCAGCACCGGCTTATCCGACTGCAATACGTCTGCTTCAAA
>CAYVLL010000358.1:0-1717 GCA_964452235.1 uncultured Woeseiaceae bacterium | reverse complement strand
CTGTTGATGCCGGTAGACAGCATGCCGACTATCCATGCCATGACGACCAGCGATACGAGCAAAGGCTGCGCCAGGCCGAAGCGGTTGCTGACAAGGGTCGCGAACAGGCAGCCTGCTATGCTGAGAAACGATGCCCAGACGAGTATGCGCCCGATCCAGTTTTCCGCAACACCGGCGGCGAGACTCGCAAGTTCAATGTACGTCCAGTAGGCGCCAATGTTGATGTAGGTAACGAAAATCGCCGCGAGGCAAAGCCAGACTACGGCGGGTGACAACGAGCGCCTTGGTAGCTCTTCGGTGAGTTCAGGCGACGGCTCGGTCAAGACGGGCCGGGGTACCGGACGTGGCGGAATCCAGCCGAGAAACGGCAGCGTGACCAGGTAACAGACGATGAAGACTGTGTAGATACCGTTCATCGAAAGCTGCGGCAGCACGTGCATCTCGAGTGCTTGTGAGAATGCGAATGCGAAAAGCAGCATATTGAATGCCCGGGCAGGGCGTGACGAACCGCCGAGTGTGGTGACGGCAATCGCCGTGTAAATGCCGCTGCCGACGCCCGCGAGCACGCGTAGCCAGAGCACTTGTTCGTAATCGACAAAAACGGTGCACAACGCATTGGCAAGGACGGCCAGCGCGACGCCTGCGGCGGCGAGATAGCGGCGATTGAAGCGGGCGACCACCAGCGACACCAGTATCGCACCGGCCGAAAGTCCGCCCAGATCGGCGCCGGCAACCCGGCCGACTTCAACTTCGCTGAAGCCGAGCAATGTCACCCACGCGGTGCTGATAACCGGAATGCCGACCAAGACCCCGTATCCGACCAGGGCCATGTACAGCGAGATGCCGATCGATCGCCAGTCGTCGAAGACGGTGCGTTGCCGGGGAAGGCGATCGAGCGAGTGAGTCATGGATCAGCCGGACGGTTTCCGCGGCGACACATACATCGTAATGTCCGCATGCACGACGACCGTGCCCGCTTCGTCTACGACATCGACAGGCACCAGCACGTCCTGCGCCTTGCCCTCGACGATCGATGGAAACGTGCCGGTTGCCGTGACGCTCGTAGCCGCCTTCGCGAGGTAGTTGATGTTCATGCCGCGCGGGATCCAGCGCATCGCACGCGGGATGCTGACTTCGGTGAGCGTGCCGGCCACCAGTTCACACAGGTTGGCCATTGCAATCGCGTGTACCGTGCCGATGTGGTTGGTCACGGCGCGGCGCTTTTTCATGTGGGCGACGGCGCGCCCCGGCTCGAGTTGATCGATGACCGGATGTATGGACCCGAAATAAGGCGCTTTGAAACAGACAACGCGGGAGAACAGCCAGCGCCCGGCGGCGGTGCCGGACAATTTTTGCCAGCCACGCAAGGCAAGCGATTGGGTCATCCGGTGCTGTCAGTTCTGAATCGGGCTGTCCGCCCGGTTGCCATACTCGGACCAGGACCCATCGTAATTGCGCACGCTCGGGTAGCCCAGTAACTCACTCAGTACAAACCAGGTGTGAGCACCACGCACGCCGGACTGGCAGTAGGTGATGATCTCCTGCTCTGGCGAGAAACCGGCGTCCTCATACAGGCCGGCCAGGGTTTGCGCGTCCAGGAAAGTGCCATCGTCCTGTACGGTGCGTGTCCATTCGACATTCACTGCGCCCGGGACGTGGCCTCCCCGTTCCGACAACATTTCTTCGCCCGCGTACTCGGTGGGACGACGAGCATCGC
>CAYVLL010000357.1:0-1728 GCA_964452235.1 uncultured Woeseiaceae bacterium | reverse complement strand
TCGGCGAGCGCTTCGGCATCCGGCACGTGGTGGACGTGCTATGCGGTGCGGACAACGAGCGCATTCGACGGCTAGGGCATCAGCGCCTTTCCACCTATGGCATCGGCGCCGGGACTTCACAGGATGCATGGACCTCGATCATTCGCCAGCTCATCCACCGTGGCTTTCTTCTGCAGGACATCGGCGACTACTCGGTGCTGAAACTGACGGAACGTGCACGACCGCTGCTGCGGGGTGACGAACAGCTCACCCTGGCGCGGCCACGGATTCGAGAGGCGGTTCGAATTCGTGCGTCGGCCAAACGCAAGCGCACACAGATGGACACCGTTCTGGATTCAGCGGACGCAGCGCTGTTCGATTCCCTGCGAGCGTTGCGCAAGCGCCTCGCCGACGAACAGAACGTGCCGCCTTACGTGGTGTTCAGCGATGCGACACTGGTGGAGATGAGCCGACGGAAGCCGCAGGACGAGGCTGGACTGTTGCAGGTCAACGGCGTCGGCGAGGTTAAGCTGGTGCGCTACGGCCAGGCATTCCTCGCGGCTATTCACGCAAGCGGTACATGAGAACGGCCGCCCGCTTGGTCTGGCTCGGGAGCGTGGTCAAATCTGCCGTCTCCTCAACCGTGTGCCCGCCGGTGCCCATGAGCCCCAGCCCGTCCAGCGCCATGTCCACGTAACCGGCGGTGAAAGAAATGTCCGCGGCCCCTGCCGCGGCGGGATCGACGGCGTCCACCGGCCCGAAACCCAGGTCGCGGCTGGCCTGGTCGTACAAGGCCAGCAGGCGCCGGTTTCCGTCTACGGGTGCCAGCGGCGGGTAGCCGTCGGCGAATGTCATTACTGACCTGGTACCCGGGAGGTGGCGTGCCACGATCTCTGTCATGCGTTTTTTTGCCGACTCCAGTTGATCGGCCGACAGGGTGCGCAGATCGCCGCTCACCACGGCATGCTCAGGCACTACGTTGGCTTTGCCGAAGGCGTCCCCGGTTGAATTCGCCGCATCATAATCGACCTGTGTGCCGGCGAGCATCACGCCGGGATTGAAGGTCAGGTATTGCTCGCCGCCAAGCTCGCTGCGGAATGCATCGAGAATCCGCGCGGCTTCGAACACGGCGCCGGCGCCAACGTCTTCGCGGAAAATCAGCGACGAATGCGCGGGCGTCGCAGAGACCTCGAGCTGCCATCCGGTGTAACCGCGCCGGGCGATCACGGCCGTGGCCGGGTTACCGTCACCGTCCTCGAAGCCAAGCGCCACGTCCGCGGCGCGGGCCGCTTCCACCAAGACTTGCCGGGCCAGTGACAGCGGCTGGCCAGACGATTCCTCGTCACCAATCATCACGACCGTGATCTGCAGGTCGTCAAGAACACCGACCGATTTCAAGGCGGCCAAAGCCTCGACAATTATGACGTTGCCGCCCTTCATGTCGGTCACACCCGGTCCGCGGGCACGGGTTCCCTGGCGCTCGAAACGCTGGAACGGGCTGTCGGGCTCGAACACGGTATCGAGGTGACCGATGAGCAGGAGATGCGGACCCGACGTGCCATGTTCCGCCACCAGGTGACCGGCGCGATTAAACGCGGCGCCATCGACCCAGCGCGTTTCGAGACCAATATCCGACAGGGCTTTATCGAAAACCGCGCCCACTTCCCTGACACCGGCGAAATTCATGCAGCCGCTGTTGATGTTGACGGCCTGTTCCAGCAACGCCAGCGCCTGGGGCTGGCGGCGATC
>CAYVLL010000356.1:0-1742 GCA_964452235.1 uncultured Woeseiaceae bacterium | reverse complement strand
CAGTGAAGGGAAGCGCGACGTTCGGCGAACACTTTGGTGGTCGCGGCGAGCAGGCGGAGGGCTCGTTCGAGGTGAACTGCTGAATTGATTAACGCGCCTGCCCCCGACCGTTGGCACCTGACTCAAACAGGCACGGCCTTCGTCCGCCGAATACCTATTAACTGGAGCCCGGCGATCACCGCCACCGCCACGGCCTGCGCGATCACGAACCATTGGCCGAGCGCGTTCGGCTGCAGCCATCCGAACAACAGCGCGAGTACGCTCTCCGCGGCCCACAAGGCGTTTCCAGCAACAATGGCCACGACGGCCGGCCGCAACAGTTCACGGCGTGTGCCGACCCAGGCGACGAAAGCGCCAAAGACGAGCATCACCAGGCCCAGGACCTTCGCAAGTGTCGCCGGAACGGCGAGCAACTGCTCGACCGACGCGCTGGCAGTCAGGAAAACTGCGCCGGTAATGAGGCAGGTCGCCGCATCGAGCCAGAGCACACGCTGCAGGAATGGTGGTAACGGGGTATGCATTTTGTTTCTCCTTAATTATCGGCCGTGACCGGCCTGAATATTTTGCTATTAGAACCGTCGACCGCCTGCGAATCGATTACTCCTGAGGTAATGGCGCTACCGGCCGCCCGCGGTATGATCCGCCGCAATGATGCAAACAAGTTCCCAGCCTTCGCAGGGTGTCGGCCCGCAATTACGCGACTGGCGTCAGCGGAGACGCCGCAGCCAGCTCGACCTCGCCCTGGACGCGGACATCTCGGCCCGTCATTTGAGTTTTCTCGAAACGGGGCGTTCGCGGCCGAGCCGCGACATGGTGTTGCGACTGGCCGAGAAGCTGGATGTGCCGCTGCGCGAACAAAACGAACTGCTGGTCGCCGCAGGATTCGCACCGGTATTTCCCGAGCGCCCGCTGGACGACCCGAGGCTGCAAACGGCACGGCGCGCTATCGACCTGGTGCTCAAGGGGCACGAGCCCTATCCGGCGATCGCGATCGATCGGCACTGGACCATGGTCGCAGCCAACGCGGCAGTAGCAAAGCTCCTTGCAGGTACGGACCCCTCACTGCATGAGCCACCCGTCAATGTCCTGCGGCTGAGCCTGCATCCGGGAGGCCTCGCACCACGTATCGTGAACATCGTCGAATGGCGTGAGCATCTGTTCGAACGACTGCGCCACCAGATCGACCTGACCGCAGACCCGATCCTGACCGAGCTGCTTGCGGAATTGCGCGGCTATCCGGTGCCGACAGGCCCGCAACCCTCACAACCTTCCATCGACTACGCCGGCGTCGTCGTACCGTTCCGGCTGCGTGCGGGCGATGTCGAACTGGCGTTTTTCAGCACCACCACCGTGTTCGGTACGCCCATCGACATCACGTTGTCCGAACTGGCGATCGAGGCATTTTTTCCGGCGGACGAGGCCACGGCGACAGCACTGCGCCGCTAGCGCCAACGCCCTTCGCGAGTCGCTGGCTCATCCACCGGCTCTTCATACAGATTCTTTGACATCGCCCGACAGTTCGGCATGATGGGTTGCGAAGCGGTATTTCTGTAACCCGATTACAAACTGGACCCCGCCATGCTTCGAACACGATCTCTGCTATGTATTTCCCTTTGCCTGGCCGCCTCGTCCGCAATGGCCGACGTCACGATCGGTGAAAGGGGCAAACCCTGTAGCGAAGACCCTTCCTGCATCAATCGCATGCATTCGGACATTCCAATGGCCGCACGAGCAAGCCCCGG
>CAYVLL010000355.1:0-1757 GCA_964452235.1 uncultured Woeseiaceae bacterium | reverse complement strand
GTAATAACGAATGAGGAGATTTGGTCATTGCAAGCAGTTCGAAGCGTGGTGGACGCGGCGCCCATGCATGAGTCCGGTGTGGTGACAGAGGAGCCGTCCGACGATGAGCGGGACTGGCTTGCCAGGGCCAGGCGTGCCGACGTCACGGCGTTCGAAGCGCTCTATCGGGCACACATCGATCGCGTCTACGGACTGTGTTTGCGCATGACCGGCAACGTAAGCGAAGCGGAAGACTGTGCACAGGAGGCGTTCATCCAGGCCTGGCGACAATTGTCGAAATTTCGTGGCGACAGTTCACTCGCGACCTGGTTGCACCGCATCGCCGTCAACGCAGTTCTTGGACGGATGCGCAAGTCGCGCCGCGAACAGGATCGGATACAGGCCGTCAGCGAGGCCTATCCTGCAACGGCATCGATCGGTGACAACGGCGGGCTGCGAGACCTTGAATATGCGATGGATGCGCTGCCGAGTGGTGCCAGGCATGTTTTCGTGCTGCATGCTGTGTACGGTTACAGCCACGAGGAAACCGGTGCAATGCTGGGAATCGCCAGCGGCACCAGCAAGGCACAACTGCACCGTGCAAAGCGATTGCTCGCACAGCAGCTTAACTGAAGGCAGGGAACAGCGATGAACGAGTCGGACGATCGAAACACTGACGCAGGCGACGACGCCCTGATGGCCGCGGCGCGCGCGCTGCCCAAGGGTATCGCCCCGGGCCGCGACCTGTGGCCGGCAATAGCCGATTCGCTTGCCGATTCCCCGGCAGAGACAAGTGCCGATGCCGCCATAGCACCGCAACATCGAGGAATGCCGTTCTGGCAGCGAACCCTGGGTGTTGCGGCTGCGGTGGTTCTCCTGGTCGGCGGGTCGTCGGCAATCACCTGGTTCGCTGTGTCCGGCGTACAGCCTGCGGTCGTGCCGCAGGTCGTATTCGAACCGCTGCAGTTGCAGCCGGTGTCCGGCAGTTTTGGTGCAGAGTATGAGCTTGGCGCTGACTTCATGGCGGCCCGGGGCAGTCTTGCCTCACAGCTGGACTCAAAGCTCGACCGGCTCTCGCCGCAGGCTCGTGCCGAAGTCGAAAAGAACATTGCCGAAATTCGCGCATCCATCCACCAGATCGACCGCGTATTGGCCGATGAGCCGGACAATGCACTGCTGCAGGAGTTGTTGCTCTCGGCCTATCGTGACGAGCTGCGCCTGATGCGGCGTGTGGACGGCATTATTACGTCGGTGATGCGACGTGACGATATCTGAGGACTGTGCGATGGCAGCTCGCATTAAACGAACAAGGCTTTTCAGAAAATGTTCTGAAACAGGGAATCGAACGCTTATGAACCTTTTGCAAATGACCGCACTCGCCAGCATGGGCCTCGTGCTCTCGCTTTCGGCAGCCGCCGAAGACATAGACCGGCGGCTGGATGCCGCGGCAGCGGGTACGGTATCCATCGAGAACACTGCGGGCACGGTCAAGGTAGAGGGCTGGTCGCGATCCGAAGTACACGTTACCGGGGAGCTTGGCCGCAACGTCGAGGAGCTGGTGTTCGAACGCGACGGCAACGTCACCAAAGTGCACGTGAACACACGGCGCACAAGCGGCCGGGCCATTGCAACCGATCTTGTGGTCCGTGTACCGCAGAACAGCAGCATCAGGGTGGGCGGAGTCAGCATCGATATAGAGATCGGCGGCGTGCGTGGCGCCCAACGCCTGTCGACGGTCAGCGGTGACGTAAAGAGTGAGGTCTTCGAGGCGGACATCG
>CAYVLL010000354.1:0-1772 GCA_964452235.1 uncultured Woeseiaceae bacterium | reverse complement strand
GAACGATTCGCGGATCGCCTGCTGTTCGTCTGCATTGTCGCCGAGGGCGCGGTAACGCAGGTTGTTTTCGATAAGCAGCACTTTTGGTCCGGAGCGCTCGAACTGGACGATGCGTGTGCTGCCCAGTTGCCCGCGATCGAGACCGAGATCGTTGGAACCAACCCCGCGCGCGAGCGACGATTGGTAGAGAAACCCGGTATCAAACTCATCGATAGCGAGCAGCAGGCGACCGTCGACGGCGTCCCAGTACATGTCGATGAAGCCGGGCATCGATTGCATTGCCGCAAGGCGCGCGCCGATGCTTTCGTCGGCCGATTCTGCAGCTCCGGCGGCGCCAAAAGAACCCGAGACAAGTGATATGGCCAGCAACAACGAGCGAAAGTGCATGGAAACCCCCCCGACTATTTAACGACCTGTGACGATCCGCACGTGGCCAATACTCAGATCTCTGCGAGAACTTCGTCCAGCGCGCCCAAGAAAAGATCGGCGTCATCCCGGGACAGTACCATCGGTGGCCGCAGTTTCAGAATGTTCTCATCCCGACCGATGGTGTGACACAGCACACCGCGTTGTTTAAGCGCTTCGATTACCCGGTTGGCGAGTTCAGTAGCAGGCGTGCGGGCTTCTGCATCGAGGACGAGTTCGACGGCGAGGAACAAGCCGCTGCCACGAATGTCGCCGATGCAATCGAAGCGCCCGGCAAGGTTCCGCAGGCCGTCGATCAGTTGCTCCCCGACCTGCAGGGCATTTTGTTGCAGGCCTTCGTTTTCGATTACGTCGAGCACGGCAAGTCCCACCGCTGCCGATACGGGATTGCCACCGAAGGTATTGAAGTAGTGAGCCTTGCGCGCGAAGTCCTCGACGATCCCGGGGCGCGTGACGGTAGCCGCCAGTGGATGGCCGTTGCCCATCGGTTTGCCCATGGTCACGATGTCCGGGATCACGCCATCCCTGGCGAATCCCCAGAAATGCGTGCCCGTGCGCGCGAAGCCGGGCTGCACTTCATCGGCGATGAACAGGGCGCCGGCCGCATGTGCCTCGGCCGCTGCGAGCTGCAGGTAACCCTCCGGCAAGGCCACGACGCCGTCGGAGGAAATAATGGTGTCGAGAACGAGCGCAGCCGGGCGGATGCCGCGGCGCTGCAGCGTGCCGATCGCTTCCCTGATGTGCCCGGCATAGCGATCGGCCGCATCGGCGCCGCGGTAGCGACCGCGGTACACGTCCGGTGCCGGAACGGTGACCACCCACGGGGCCAGGGTCTCCGCCGAATGATACTCGGCTGAGATCTCGGCAATCGCCTGCGAGTTACCATGATAGGAGTGCTCGGAGACGATCACTCCTTGCCCGCCCGTTACCGCTCGTGCGATTCGCAGGGCCAGTTCGTTGGCTTCGGTGCCGGTGCAGCTGAACATGGCGACGTCGAGGCCGCCCGGCAGCAATGAAGTGAGGCGTTCGGCATAGTCGAGGACCGTCTCGTGCAGGTAGCGGGTGTGCGTGTTGAGCGAGCGGCTCTGTCGCGTCAGGGCCTCAATCACCGCCGGATGGCAGTGCCCTACGTGCGGCACGTTGTTGTACATGTCGAGGTAGCGACGGCCGTCCGCATCAAAGAGCCACACGCCCTCGCCGCGCACGAGGTGCAGCGGTTCCTCATAAAAGAGAGTGTAAGCGGGACCGAGCAGCCGCTTGCGTCGTTCGAGGAGGGTCGCTGTTGTCATGTTTCTCGCGTAAGGCGTCCCGCGATGATGCCGCTGACCAGCAGGAATATCGCCATG
>CAYVLL010000353.1:0-1775 GCA_964452235.1 uncultured Woeseiaceae bacterium | reverse complement strand
CGATAAGTACCAAATCATTGCGGTGAATCATGACCGAACGACCCCGGTATCCCAGTCGCGACTCGATATCCTCGCTCCGGCATCCGGCTATCAGCGCGGCCTCATCGCTTTCATAGGCGACCAGTCCGCGCCCGAGTTCCCTGCCATCCCCGTTCAGCAGAAGCACCGGATCACCGCGTGAGAAGGGTCCGGTTACACTCACAACGCCGACGGGTAACAGGCTGCTGCCGGACCTTAGCGCAGTCGCAGCACCTGCATCGATGTGCAATGCACCGCGAACCTTCAGGGCTCCCGCCAGCCACTGCTGGCGCACAGCGGCCGGCGTGCCCTGTGCATGAAACAGGGTGCAGCGAGCGCCGTCAGCAAGTGCCGCAATCGGCCGCATGCGCTTGCCGCTTGCAATGAAGGTGCTGCAACCGGCAAACGTCGCTATGCGTGCTGCCTGGAGTTTCGTTGCCATGCCGCCACTGCCATCGATAGTGCGCGAACCGCCGGCCATGGCCAGCAGGTCGTCCGTCATCCGACTGACCTCTTCGACATGACGGGCATCCGCATCGACCCGAGGATCGCTCGTGTACAGGCCGTCGATGTCCGACAGTAACAGCAAGCCATCAGCCATCACCATCTGCGCCACCCGCGCCGCCAGGCGATCGTTGTCGCCGTAACGAATCTCATCGGTTGCTACCGTGTCATTTTCATTGATTACCGGTACTACGCCGTGCTCGAGAAGTTTCTCCAGCGTGCCCTTGGCATTCAGGAATCGCCTTCGGCTCTCCGTGTCCTCCAGTGTAAGAAGCACCTGCGCCACCGCAATACCATGCACATCCAGCACTTCCTGATAAGCGCGTACCAGCTGCACCTGGCCGGCAGCCGCGGCCGCCTGCAGCATCTCGAGCCGGGCGCGCTGCCGGTTTATGCCAAGCAGGCGACTACCGATGGCAATGGCACCCGATGACACGATGAGCACTTCAGCACCAACCGCGCGCAGGGCCGCGACATCCGTCGCAATGCCGGACAGCCAGTCGCGATTGACCTGCCCACCGGCATCAGCCAGCAGGGATGACCCGATCTTCACGACCAGACGGCGGAACTTGAGAATATCCCGTTTTTGCATAGCAGCTGAGCGTACCTGCATTCAACTTCGGCCGCACGCACAAGTCGATTTGTAGCCAGCGAACAGCGGTGCCACAATGGCCTTCTCAAAAGGCGCAATTTATGATTCAGATCATCGGCATCTCCGGCAGCTTGCGAACCGGCTCATTCAACACCGCGTTATTGCGTGCAGCCGGATCGTTGATGCCCGACGAGGCCGAACTGGCGATCGAATCCATAGATAACATCCCGCTCTACAATTTCGACGTCGAATCGGCCGACGGCATCCCGGACGCGGTGCGCAACCTTCAGGACCGCCTCGAACAGTGCGATGGTCTGCTGATCAGCACCCCCGAATACAACAATTCAATTCCCGGCGTTCTGAAAAATGCCATCGACTGGCTGTCCCGTCCGGCGGACGACATCGACCGGGTTTTCGGCGGCCTGCCCGTCGCCTTAATGGGCGCAACGCCGGGCGCATTCGGCACGACCCTGTCCCAGGCAGCGTGGCTGCCGGTAATGCGAACGCTGGGCACCGAGCTGTGGAGCGGCGGGCGGCTCATGCTGCCAAAAGCCGGCAACGCCTTCGACAGCGATGGCAATCTCATCGACGAGGCGATGCGCAAACGGCTGAGCCGATTCCTTGCGGGCTTCGTGGAGTTTGTCGACCAGGATTAATGGCG
>CAYVLL010000352.1:0-1777 GCA_964452235.1 uncultured Woeseiaceae bacterium | reverse complement strand
CCTCATTCCGCTCATGTGCGGCTCACGCGACATGGTGTTCCCGTACCTGAACATGCTCAGTTACTGGGTGTACCTGCTGTCGGTCATCATCCTGCTGGCGAGCTTTTTCGTACCGGGCGGAGCGACCGGGGCCGGTTGGACCCTGTACCCGCCCCAGGCTATCGCACAGGGCACGCCCGGCATCGAGTGGGGCATCATCCTCATGCTCGTGTCGCTCGCGGTATTTATTGTGGCCTTTACAATGGGCGGCCTGAATTACGTGACGACCGTGCTGCAGGCGCGTTGCCGCGGCATGACGCTGATGCGCCTGCCGCTGTCCGTGTGGGGCATATTCATGGCGACCATTCTCGGCCTGCTGGCATTCCCGGCCTTGCTGGTCAGCGCCATCATGATGCTGCTCGACAAGACCGTCATGACCAGTTTCTTCATGCCGGCCATGATCTCGGGCGGCGCACAGCTTGCTCACGAAGGCGGCAGCCCGATCCTGTTCCAGCACCTGTTCTGGTTCTTCGGCCATCCCGAGGTGTACATCGTGGCGCTGCCGGCTTTCGGTATCGTCTCCGATCTGCTGGCGACGCACGCGCGCAAGAACATTTTTGGCTATCGCATGATGGTCTGGGCGATCCTCGCGATCGGCGGCCTGAGCTTCGTCGTGTGGGCGCATCACATGTACGTCAGCGGCATGAACCCGTATTTCGGTTTCTTCTTCGCGACGACGACGCTGATCATCGCGGTGCCGACGGCGCTCAAGGTCTACAACTGGGTGCTTACACTGTGGCAGGGGAATATTCACCTGCGGGTTCCGATGCTGTTTGCCATCGGCTTTATTTTTACGTTCATACACGGCGGGCTTACCGGCATATTCCTCGGCAACGTGGTCGTCGACCTGCCGCTGTCGGATACCTATTTCGTCGTCGCGCATTTTCACATGGTTATGGGCGTGTCGCCGATCCTCGTGGTCTACGGTGCCATCTACCACTGGTTCCCGAAAATCACCGGCAAGATGTATAACGAGACGCTGGGCAGATGGCACTTCTGGATGACCTTCTTCGGTACTTACGCGATTTACCTGCCGATGCATTACCTGGGATTCCTCGGCGTACCGCGGCGCTATTACGCGATGGGCAGCACTGATTTCATGCCGGAATCGGCGCATGACCTGAATGCCGCGATCACGATCTCGGCAATCTTCGTGGCGCTGACGCAGCTGATTTTCCTCTACAACATGATCGTGAGCGTCAAGAGCGGCAAGAAGGCCGATCCGAATCCATGGGGCGCCACCACGCTCGAATGGCAGACACCGGATACGCCGCCGAGGCACGGTAACTGGGGGCATGAGCTGCCAAAGGTTTATCGCTGGGCCTACGACTACAGCGTGCCCGGCTATCACGACGATTTTATCCCGCAGAACGTGCCGCCCGAAAAAGCGCCAGTCGGTCGCGACCACGGAGTTCACCACTAATGACAATCACGCTGATCCTGATGGCCGTCCTGATGGCCACGGTGATCGGGTGGCTGCTGCGGCAGTCGCTTAATACGCAACCGTGGGTCTCGAACGCAGCGGCTGATGCGAGTACCGGGCCTTCAATCGACACGCATGCCAAGACCTTCGGCCTGATTACGTTTCTCGCAGTCGTGACGTCGTTATTCGCGCTGTTCTTCAGTGCCTACGCGATTCGCATGCAGATGGTGGACTGGCTGCCGGTCAAAGACCCACCGCTACTGTGGATCAACACGGGCTTCCTGGTGCTCGCCAGTTTTGCCTACCACTGGACCC
>CAYVLL010000351.1:0-1778 GCA_964452235.1 uncultured Woeseiaceae bacterium | reverse complement strand
AACGGCACCAGCGTCGCTATCGGTGCTTCCCTGCTTTCGCCATGGACGGACGTATTCGGTCGCGAGGAAAGCAAGTTCGCACTGCCCGGCAACTACTATCCGCCTGCGAAAACCGGGTTGCGCGGCAGTCACGACGGCTCCTGGGAAACCATGCACGCACGGGTTTCCGGAAAGACCTGGACTGCGGGCGAGCCGGAGGACAGTTTCGACCTGGTGATCGTCGGCGGCGGCATCAGCGGCTTGTCGGCGGCGCACTTTTACCGGCAGGAAAAGCCAGGCGCACGCATTCTGATCCTCGACAACCACGATGACTTCGGCGGCCATGCGAAGCGCAACGAGTTCACGGTCGACGGACGGACGCGCATCGGCTACGGCGGTACCGAGTCGATCGACACGCCGTCGGGCTACACCAAAGTCTCAAGAGACCTGCTGTCGGATATCGGCGTTGACGTACAGCGTTTCTACGACTATTTCGACCAGGACCTGTATTCGTCGATGGGCCTGTCGTACGCGATTGCTTACGACAGCGCGACCTACGGGCAACGGAAGCTGGTGACCGGGTACGGCAGCCTTCCCTGGCAGGAGTTTGCCGCCGCCACACCGATGAACGAGCGCGCGCGGGCCGACCTGGTGCGCGCCTTCACGGATCCGCGGGATTACCTGCCCGGCATGAGCCGCGACGAGAAGCGCAAGCTGCTGTCAAGAATCAGCTACCGTGCGTTTCTGCGCGACTACGTCAAGGTCGATGACCAGCTTTTGGAGATGTACCAGCGCTGGGGCATGAGTTACTGGTGCGTCGGCATGGATGAGGTGCCGGCGATTGCCGTGCAGGGCTATACCGATGGCGGCGGCATTCCCGGACTCGAGCACACGATGCCGCGCGTCGGCGATCGCGGCGATGAGCCTTACATCTTTCATTTTCCGGACGGCAATGCCTCAATCGCGCGGCTTCTGGTCCGCGGCCTGATCCCCGGCTCCTTGCCCGGCGAAACGATGGAAGACTGCGTTACAGCGCGGCTCGATTACTCCGCACTCGATCGCAGTGACGGGCAAATCCGGATTCGACTGAACAGCACGGTGGTCGATACGGCGCACACCGCCGACGAAAGTGCCGTCGACGTCACTTATGTGCATGGTGGCGACACGCATACCGTGCGCGCGAAGAAATGCATCCTCGCCTGCTACAACAGCACCATTCCTTATATATGCCCCGGGTTGCCGGTCGAGCAAAAGCGCGGACTTGCGCATAACGTGAAAGTGCCTCTGACGTATACGAAGGTGCTGATTCCGAACTGGCGGGCGTTCGCGGAACTCGGTATTCGCTACGTGTACTACACCAACGATTTCTACAAGCAGGTGGAACTCGACTACCCGGTATCGATCGGCGATTACCGCTTCAGCGAGTCACCGGACGGGCCGATGGTGTTGCACATGTGCTACGTGCCGTACTTCGACGATATCCAGGGACCGGAGCAGTGGCGTGCCGGCCGGCGCACATTGTTGACGACACCTTTCTCGGTGTTCGAGGAACACGTGCGCGACCAGCTCGACCAGGCGTTGTCCGGTGCCGGGTTCGATGCGGAGCGCGACATCGAGGCGATCACGGTCAACCGCTGGGCGCACGGGTACTCCTACGGACCGGGGCGGACCTGGGAGCCGGAGTACGCCTCAGAGGGCGACAAACCGTGGGTGAAAGGGCGCCAACCTTTTGGCCGCATTACCATTGCGAACTCGGATGCCGGCGCGGCCGCGAATACGGATTCGGCGATCAGTCATGC
>CAYVLL010000350.1:0-1787 GCA_964452235.1 uncultured Woeseiaceae bacterium | reverse complement strand
TGGCCAAGAAGTCTATGAAAATGCGCGAAGTGAAACGGGCAAAGCTCGTAAAGCGCTACGCGAAGAAGCGTGCGGCGCTGAAAGAGATCATTCGCGATCTTACAAATTCGGATGAAGAGCGCGTCATTGCACAGCTCAAGCTGAACGCTATGCCGCGTGATGCAAGCCCGACACGCATGCGTAATCGGTGTTCGATCACCGGGCGTCCGCACGGCGTGTATCGCAAATTCGGGCTTGGCAGGAACAAGCTGCGGGAAGCCGCAATGAAGGGCGAGATACCGGGCCTCACCAAGGCGAGCTGGTAAGCGGAGACGACCGATGAGTATGACCGATCCGATCGCAGACATGCTGACACGCATCCGCAATGGGCAGAAGGCGCGCAAGGTCAATGTAACCATGCCTTCTTCGACCGCGAAGGTAGCGGTTGCCGGCGTTTTGAAAGACGAAGGCTACATTGAAGGGTTTTCGACAGAGGCCGATGGCAACAAGGTATCACTGACTGTTGAGCTCAAGTATTACGAAGGCGTGCCGGTGATCGAACGGATCGAGCGCGTCAGCAAACCAGGCCTGCGGATCTATCGCAGCACAGAGGAAATACCCAAAGTGCTGGGCGGGCTCGGTGTTGCCATCGTGTCGACATCGGCCGGCGTCATGAGCGACCGGCAGGCACGTGAAAAGGGTATTGGCGGTGAGGTGCTGTGCGTCGTTTCCTGATGCACTGCCCGATGCACTGAATTTTCGCCACAGGTTACGAGACAAAATTATGTCCAGAGTTGCAAAAAATCCGGTAGTGCTGCCCGCTGGCGTTGAGTTCAGCATGAGCGGTTCCACGGCGAGCCTCAAGGGCAAGAAGGGTGCGCTTTCGCTTGAGTTGAACTCCGAAGTTCAGTTGGAGCATGAAGAGAACCGGGTTACCGTGAAAAGGCGGTCGCATTCGCGTTTTGCCACGGCGGTTGCGGGAACAACCCGTGCACTGCTCGCCAACATGGTGCAAGGCGTTACCGAAGGCTTCGAGAAAAAGCTCGAGCTGGTCGGCGTGGGTTACCGTGCTGCAGCGCAAGGCAAGAAGCTCAATTTGACGCTCGGTTTTTCGCACCCGGTCGTCTACGACGTGCCGGAGGGCATCAGCATCGAGACGCCGAGCCAGACCGAGGTTGTTATTCGCGGCATGGACAAGCAGCAGGTTGGCCACGTGGCAGCCGAGATCCGCCGGTTTCGACCACCCGAGCCTTACAAGGGCAAGGGCGTTCGATATTCGGACGAGCGCGTCATCATCAAGGAAGCCAAGAAGAAGTAGTTTTCCGGCTGCAAAAATCGCCAGAAGTTTACATAGAGACCGACATGAAACTGGACAAGAAACAGAATCGATTGCGTCGCGCCCGGAAGGGTCGCGCGAAGATTGCGCAGCTCGGCGCCAATCGCCTGAGCGTTCATCGGACGCCGCAGCATATTTACGCGCAGATCATCGCACCCGATGGTGGCACCGTGATCGTTACCGCGTCAACGCTGGAAGCTGATGTGCGCAAGGGCACGAAGAGCACCGGCAACATTGCTGCCGCCGCGATTGTCGGCGCGCGACTGGCCGAGAAAGCGAAGGCGAAAGGCATTGACACTGTTGCGTTTGACCGCTCCGGGTTCCGTTATCACGGCCGCGTGAAGGCGCTGGCGGATGCGGCACGTGAGGCCGGATTGAAATTTTAGACGCTTAAAGACTGTCGTTTAAAGATTGTTAAGAGCCGCTACGGCGGATCAGGACCGAATTATGGCAAGAATGGATCAATCACAGG
>CAYVLL010000349.1:0-1799 GCA_964452235.1 uncultured Woeseiaceae bacterium | reverse complement strand
CCGGACACGGCACTCGACGTCACGGCGCCGATCACCCTTATTGGCACGATGGCCGGTCGCGACCAGGATGCGTTCAACTGGATCGTGTCCGACGTCGACGCGGGTAAACGCTGGACGTTCGAGCTGCACGGCATTCCGGGGCGGCTCACGATCGTCGAACTAGTGCGAATCGAGTACAACGCCGCGGGCGAGGTGGCGGGTGCCAATACCCTGTTCAAAATGGGTACTCGCGACGGTTCTTTGCCGTCGATTCATGCCGGCCTGATCTTCGAGCCCGGCGAGTACCTGCTCGGCTTCGCGCAGGCGGGTGGCGGCAGCGCGCCGTTTCGTCCTCCGCAGGCCAGCCTGAGTTTCGGCGAGGACGCGGCGGATGTCGAAACGACGCCGGACGCAGGAGGTTATCGCCTGCACATCATGGCTGCAGGCAATGTCTCCCGGAGCAGCAAAGGAACGCACGACAGCCAGGCTAACGCCGCGCCGGTGCGACTCAACCGCGAGCAGACTGTGTTCCTCGAAAGTATGAGCACGTGGTACCGGATCGAGTTTGCGGATGACGCCTCGCGCTGGGACATCGACGTGCAGGTGCCGGTCGGTCGCAGGGTGCGCGCGCAATTGACCCGGGCAGACGGCGAGCGGCTGTCGACAGCAATGAGCGATGAAAAGGGCCGGCTGAAGTTTGCCGACCTCGCGTTACCCGCCGGGGTCTACTTTGTCGAGGTCGAGCCCGAACTCAAGACCGGCGAAGCCCCGGGCTTTGTGCAGTCACTTCGGGTGACGGGCGTCGGCCAGCGGGTCGCGGGCGAGGAGGCCGAACCGAACGATACGTGGGAGCTGGCGAACCGGATCGAGTGGGACGGTTGCTGCACCGGCCGGCTCAGTGAAAACCGCGACGCGGACCTGTTTTCTTTTGCGCTCGATGAGGCGTCTGCCGGGGAACTGCAGGAGCTGTCACTCGAGACAGCCTCGGATCAGCCGCTGCAACTTTGCTTGCTGACAGGTGAGGGGAAGCGAATCCAGTGCCGCGACGGGAAAGGCCCTCTCGTGCTTGGTGATTTGCTGTTGCCGCCGGGCGATTACGGCTTCAGCGTCGGTCGCGGCCGTGCGGGCATCGAGTACAAGGTCTCGATGCGTTCTACCGGTCCTCCGCAACCAGGCCGCGAAACGGAGCCGAACGACACGCTCGCCTATGCGACCGGTACGCCATCGACGAACCGCATCGCAGGCCGCTTCGACGGCCCGGGTGACGTGGATTTCTACAAGTTCGTCCTCATGGAAGAGCCGCAGTTGTGGCGTGTGCAGGTCATCGGCGAACACTTGCACGACGTGACTTACCATGATGCGGCGGGCGATCGGAACCAGCAAATCCGCGCGCAGCGGAATCAGCAGCGCGTGCGGCTCGACAATCTGTTCCTGCTGCCGGGCACGCATCATTTCTCGGTCTCCGGGCGCGCAGCCGGCGATTACACATTGCTTGTGCGCGCGATCGGGCCGCCAGACCCGAACGGCGAGATAGAACCGAACGACGACGCGAGTCGCATGCAATTGCTGCGCATGGGCCAGACCCGTAGCGGTTTGTTGTCTGACCCCGGCGATATCGACTTCTACCGATTCCACCTCGCGGACTGGGACCACATCCGCCTGACGGCCACACCGCCGGCGGATGGCCAGATTCACGCACACCTGTATTTCAACGGTGGCCAATTGCGCGAGCACAATGCCGGCGGAACGATCGTTGCGGAAGGTTTATTTCCGCCGGGCGACTATCACATTACGCTGAAGGCGCTCCGAACTCCCAGCGA
>CAYVLL010000348.1:0-1825 GCA_964452235.1 uncultured Woeseiaceae bacterium | reverse complement strand
GACAGGGCACCGGCGTTGTACACCTGCTGCACGACCAGCGGAAAGCGCCTGAACAGGACTCTCGGCGAGTTTTTCAGAAGCCGCAGGAAAAAAATCTGCAGCGCGCCGAACTGGCGCAGAAACTCCTGGAACTCGTAGTAGAGATTGAGCACCGGCAACTACTCGGTATCGCGCCCGAGCAATTGCTCAGCGTAGTCCGGCGCTGAGTAATGAAAGGCCACCGGTCCATCCGCCATGCCGTGCATGAACTGCCTGACCAGGTCCGACGTCGTATTGTGCAAGTCATCCGGTGTGCCGGACGCGACGACATGCCCATCGGAGATGAGGTAGCTGCAATCGGCCACCGTCGCGACTTCCTGGACGTCGTGACTCACGATAATGCTGGTGATGTTCAACGCATCGTTCATCTTGCGCACGAGCCTCACGATGACGCCCATCGAAATCGGATCGAGGCCGACGAAGGGTTCGTCGTAAATGAGTATTTCCGGGTCCATCACCATGGCCCGCGCCAGTGCCACTCGACGCGCCATGCCGCCGGATAGTTCACCCGGCATCATGTCTGCCGCGCCGCGCAAGCCGACGGCGTGCAATTTCGTCAGCACCACGTGACGAATCAGCCGATTCGGCAACTTCGTGTGCTCGCGCAGAGGGAATGCCACGTTCTCGAAAACACTGTAGTCAGTGAGCAGGGCCCCATTCTGGAACAACATGCCCATGCGTTGTCGCAACCGATACAGTTCCGCCTGGTTCATGGTCGCGATATCCTTCCCGTCAACCAGAACGCGCCCTCGGTCCGGTACGATCTGGCGCGTGATCAGCCATAACAGGGTGGTCTTGCCGGTGCCACTCGGACCCATAATGGCCGTTATTTTCCCGCGCGCGATATCGATATTCAGGTTCTTGAATATTTCCTTCTGGCCACGCGAATAGCACAGATCGCGAATCTCAATAATATTGGCGGTACTATCGGCTGAGTCGTTCATTTGCGCGCCTTTGTCGGCTCCGGCATTACCGAACCCGCTGATCTCTCGCCGCCGGATGCTGCGCAACAAGTTGGCACAGCGGATCCGGCCCCTGGATTACGCCGCTGATTCCATCGCGGACTCGTACTTGCCGAGGTGCGCCATGCTGTTGAGTTTCGCACGCTTGAAGAGAGCTTGCTGTCCCGACTTGAACTGGGCCTCCTTGCCGTGCCACGCATCGAGTGCCGGAGCTTGCAGCGCCCGGCCGTAGGAAAACGAAAGCTCCCAGGGCAAGGCGCCCATGCGGTTCATTATTGCGAGATGCTCGGTCGCTTCCTCGGCGGACTGGCCGCCCGAGAGAAACGCGATGCCGGCAACTTCGGCCGGCACATGTGCCTTCAGCACCTCAAGCGTCGCTTTGGCGACGTCCTCCGGACCGGCGCGCTTGCTTGCCGTTGTACCGGAAATCACCATGTTCGGTTTCAGGACGATGCCTTCCAGCACTACCCGGTGTGCCTTCAGCTCCGCGAATACAATCTCGAGGGCTCGGGACGTAACCTCGGCACAACGATCGATGCTGTGTCCGCCGTCCATGATGACCTCGGGTTCCACGATCGGCACGATATCCGCTTCCTGGCACAGTGCCGCGTAACGGGCGAGCGCATGCGCGTTGGCCTTCAGGCAGAAATCCGTCGGTATACCGTCGCCGATATCGATGACCGCCCGCCATTTGGCAAACCGGGCACCGAGCTCGTAGTATTCCTTCAGGCGCTCGCGCAGGCCGTCCAGTCCTTCGGTAATCTTCTCCCCTGGGAAACCCGCCAGCGCTTTTGCACCCGTGTCAACCTTGATGCCTGGAACCA
>CAYVLL010000347.1:0-1839 GCA_964452235.1 uncultured Woeseiaceae bacterium | reverse complement strand
CTGTCCTTGATGCCGGCGATGACCTGTGGATACGCGTGCAGGAGCCGTTCGATCAGTTTGATCGACAGCCCAACCTGGGCAACCGGCGGAATATGGTACAGGTAAACGCGCAATTCCCTGCTGCCGACCCGCTCGATGACTTCGGCGTAATAACGGAACAGGCCTTCGTCGCTGACACTCTTGTAATAAAACGGCGGCAACATCAACACTCCGCCACAACCGCAACGCACTGCCTGCCGGGTAAGCTCGACGGCATCTGAGATAGCGCAGGCACCGGTACCGGGCATCATGCGGCCGGGGTCGATGCCAGCCTCAACGAGTCGTTGCAGGAGTTCGATTTTCTCACCGACAGAAAGCGAGTTTGCTTCACTGTTGGTGCCAAAAACGGCCAGGCCGACTCCTTGCGAAAGAAGCCAGCGACATTGTCGTGCGAGCTTCCCGGCATCGACAGCCAGCTGGGGACCGAATGGCGTGATGACAGGGGCGAATACGCCGCTAAACCGCTCGCTCGCCACCGCCATCGAAGAATTCATCAATTGATGATGGTCACGATCGTCAGCGCGACGAAACCTTGCGGTGTGTTGTGCGAAATGCCCCCCAGGTAGATGGTGCCGCCAGCAAGGTCGGACCAGGCGACCGTGACGTTTTCCGTCGTGCCTGAATTGACGAACGGCGGACCGTTCGCTGTCATATTGCCCTGATCGTCAACGAGTCCGAAGGCCCAGCCAAGCAGGGTGTAATTGGCGCCTGGGCCGCCGGCAACGTTATCGGTCTCGAAGCCGTGAATAAACACCGCATAACGCCCCGCGCCGGGAAACAGGATATTGACCTGCTCACGCGACGTGGTCGAGCCGCTTTCCGCGATGCGTGTGCAATTGACGTTGTCCGGACAGTAGTAGACATACATGTCGAGATCGTCGTCACCATCTGTCAGCTCATCGAACATCGCGAAGCGCAGATACGCCTGGTTCGCAGGCACATCGATCAGATGCGCCGTTACACCGTTTGTGGTGCGGAATGAAAAGGTCTTGTCGGGATCTTCATCGACGAAGCCATCGATCACGAGCGGTGCGCGAAGCCCGTGGACACCGGGAGAGTAGGCGCCCGAATAGCCGAACTCGACGGGGACCTCGATGCTGCCGCTGCTACCAGCGCCCGTGATTTCCGCCGGTGCGTTGACCGATGTGGGTCGCACGGCAAGTACGCTGCGAACGGAATGCTCGCTGCCGGCCCACGTCAGGCTGCCAAAACGCCAGAAGTCCAGCGGACCGTCGGCATAGGTAAACGTCACATCGTAGGAAGCCGATTCACCCGGCGTCAGGGACATCGTCGACGGTACAACCTGGACCTCGATGCCCGGAGGCGCTTCGATTTGCGCTGTGTACGATCCGCTTTGCTCACTGACGTTGCTCACGCGGCGAGTTACGGTACGTGTGTTCGCCAGCCTCGACAGCGAGATGGAAGGCTGGTTCAGGTCAACGGCGGCGAATGAGTAGCCGGCCGCGGCCAGTTCAGTGCAACGCGCGTCATCGACAGCCGGCGAATCCGTACCACAGGCGAAGGCGTCGTATTCATCATTGCTCACGTCATAGACGAGGCCCGGGTCATTGGCTTGATTGGGTTCGATATGCCCACTGCCGAAATCGAACGGATTCGCAGCGGTTACGCCGTCCTGTTGATCGACGCCCTGATGTGCGGTGGTCATGAGCGCGGACTTGATCGCAGCAGGACTCCAGTCCGGGTGAGATTGACGTAACAGCGCGGCGACGCCCGCGACGTGCGGCGCGGACATGGAAGTGCCGGTGAGGAACGCAAAATTCTCACCGCTGACCGAGTTGG
>CAYVLL010000346.1:0-1866 GCA_964452235.1 uncultured Woeseiaceae bacterium | reverse complement strand
TGGCCCAGGGGGCGGACCGGCTGGCGGCAAGCGCGGTGCTCGAACTGGCACGTGGTGACAATGCCAGTGGAACCTCTTGAAATGTCGACCCGACCGTCGGGTCCAGCCAGTTACCTCGCGAGCAAAGGCGTTGCACTCTATGTTCGGAATGACAGCGGAGCCCATTGCAGGCATCGATGAAGCCGGTCGTGGTCCGCTGGCCGGCCCCGTGGTGGCTGCAGCCGTCATCCTCGATCCGCGCCGCCCGATAGCGGGCCTGGCCGACTCAAAAGCACTGAGTGCGGCCTGTCGCCAGCAACTGGCCGTTCTCATCGAAGCGCGGGCCCTGGCCTTTGCGGTCGCCTGGGCCGACGCCGCGGAAATCGATCGCATCAACATTTTGCAGGCAACGTTCCTGGCCATGCGCCGCGCCATCCTCGGTTTGCGCGTGCGCCCGGTTGCGGTGGAAGTTGACGGCAACCGCCTCCCGGAGCTGACGTTTGGCGGCACGCCCCTCGCCGGCAGCGCGATTGTCGGCGGCGATCGCACGATTGCCGCTATCAGTGCCGCGTCGATCATTGCCAAGGTGCACCGCGACCGTATGATGCAGGCACTGGACTGTATTTATCCGCAATACGGCTTCGCGTGTCACAAAGGATACGGCACACAACAGCACCGGGCTGCGCTCTTGCGGCTGGGGCCCTGTCGGCAACATCGCCTGACCTTTCGCCCTTGCAGCGGTTTCTCCTGACGTGCGGGAGACACCTGTCAAGAGCGCATCGGGGCAACGCTCGCCTCAATCAGGCAATGTGAGCAATCCGTCGCATCCTGTGCGGCCCTTCGTGCATCTGCATGTGCACACCGAGTATTCGATTGTCGACAGCACCGTGCGTATTCCGCTGCTGATGGATAAGTGTGTGGCAGAACAGATGCCGGCGGTTGCCTTGACCGATCAGGGTAATTTGTTTGGCCTGGTCAAGTTTTACCGGCGTGCCGTGACGGCGGGGGTCAAGCCGGTGGTCGGCGTCGACCTGCGTATTGGGGATCCGTCCGAACCCGGGCGCACTGACGGGCTCGTTCTGCTCTGCCAGGACCTGGCCGGCTATCGGAACCTGACCCGCCTGATCACGCGCTCGTACCTGGAAGGTCAACAGCGTGGCGTTCCCACCGTACAGCGGGACTGGCTCAGTCCTGAGAATTGCCGGGGTCTTATCGCGCTGTCCGGCGGCTTGCACGGCGATATCGCGCGCGCCTCCCTGGCTGGACATGCCGAGGCTGCCCGTGAACGCCTCGTTAATTGGCTGGGACTGTTCAAGGATCGTTTTTACCTGGAGCTCACGCGGACGGGAAGGCCCGGCGAGGAATCCTGGATTCAACTTGCGCTGGCCATGTCCGTCCAAGAAGGCGTGCCGGTCGTCGCTACCAATGATGTGCGTTTCCTGGAGGCCGATGGCTTCGAAGCGCATGAAGCCCGCGTCTGCATCATTGAAGGCCGAACGCTCGGTGATGCGGATCGACCACGTAACTACAGCCGCGAGCAATACCTGAAGAGCAGCGAGCACATGGCGGAATTGTTCCGCGACCTGCCGGAAGCACTGGACAACAGCGTCGAAATCGCGCGCCGTTGCAATCTCGATCTGAAACTGGGTGAGAGCTTTCTGCCGGTGTTTCCGGTTCCAGGCGGACAGTCAGAAGCCGGGTTTCTCGAATCCGAGGCGACGGCAGGGCTCGAGAATTTCCTTCAGCGCAAGATCCGGCTTGAGTCGTTGTCGCACGCGGACGCTGACCGGATTGGTGCCCCATACCGGGCGCGCCTCAAGGATGAATTGACCGTCGTCTGCAACATGGGGTTCGCCGGTTACTTCCTGATCGTCGCGGATTTCATTC
>CAYVLL010000345.1:0-1884 GCA_964452235.1 uncultured Woeseiaceae bacterium | reverse complement strand
CCCGTCACCAGGATAATGCCGTGCGGCTTGTGAATGAGTTCATCCATCACCGCACACGAGCGATCGTCCATGCCCAGAGAGGTCAGATTGAGTCGGCCGGCCTGTTTGTCGAGCAAACGCAGAACGACGCGTTCGCCGTGCCCGGAGGGCATCGTAGAGACGCGCACATCGACGGCACGGCCCGCAATCTTGAGCGAGATGCGACCGTCCTGCGGCAGCCGCTTTTCGGCGATGTCCAGTTTCGACATCACCTTGATACGGGATACGATCAGAGGCGCGAGTGCTCTTCGGGTTTGCAAAATCTCCTGCAACACCCCGTCGATGCGAAAGCGTACGTTCAACCGGTTCTCGTAAGGCTCTATGTGAACGTCGGACGCGTTGTCCTTGACTGCTTCGGTCAAAATCGCATTGATGAAGCGGATGATTGGTGCGTCATCGTCGCTATCCAGCAAATCGGACGGTTCCGGAAGTTCTTGCGCCACGCGCAGTAAATCGGTCTGTTCATCCAGGTCACCGACCATTTGCATGGCTTTGTGACTGCCCTGCTCATAGGTCTGTTGCAGCATTGCATCGAAGGCGACGGGCGTTACGCGGGTAAGTTTGAGGGGAACACCGGCAAATCGGCGCGCCTCGGCAAGGCTCAGGGGAGATGTGCCGGTGCGATACACCGTGTCTGCCTTGCCGTTACTTATCTCCCGGATCAGTACGCCGTGACGCTTGGCAAAAGAAAACGGCAGGGGGCGTGCGACTTCCCCCGCAACTTCCAATGCCGGGGGCGCGGTAGCCTCTTCGAGTTCCAGTACGATGTCGTCGCTGTTGCTGACCATCAGTTATCGTCTTGCGACGTTTCAAATCGTTCGTCGACTTCGTCCTGATCATCGACGCCGTCTGCATCCTCGCGCGGTACGTATGGTTCGATTTCCGGCAACATTGGCCGCTGGCTGCGCGGCATCAGCGATACATCGCCGCCAAATCTTCCGCCGATATGCTGCTGCTGCAAGTCCCGGATGTAATTGTATTTCTGGTTGGTCTCGATGGCCGCGTGATTGGCGTTGCGGAGTATCTTGGGGCGGATGAATACCATCAGGTTGGTCTTTACCATGTTGGTACTGCGACTGCGAAACAGGTTACCGAGAACCGGGATGCTTCCGAGTACCGGTACCCGCTGATCGCTTTCACGAAGCGTGTCCTCCATCAAGCCGCCCAGAACGAGGATCGCGCCGTCCTCGACGATTACTGTGGTTTCGATGATGCGCTCATTCGTGATCAGGTCCACGGCACCCGAAGCCGCTTGCGCAATGCTCGATATCTCCTGCGAAATCTTCAGGATCAGTGCATTGCCCTCGCTAATTTGCGGGGTAATGACGAGTTTGACGCCAACTTGCTGGCGCTGGATTGTCTGAAACGGGTTCACGGCACCGCCAGTGCCCGTGCCTGTGTTCGAGAACGAACCGGTGATAAACGGTACTTCCTGCCCGACGTTGAGGCTTGCTTCCTCGTTATCGGTGGTGACGATGCTGGGCGTGGAAATGATATTGGTATTGGCGTCACCCTGCAGCGCACGCAGGATTGCCGCAAAACTGGTGCCCGAATCGCTGATCCGCCCGACGCCGAACGTAATGCCGTCGCCGATCAGGTTCCCGGGATTGGTAGCGCCGCCGGCGACAGCGGAGCCCAGTTGCACGACGCCCGGCCCGAAATCGGGGAAGTTGGTGACACCGACGGCGTTATTGTCATTGCTGCCGTCGAGTGCCCAGGTCACGCCAAGTTCGGAAGCGCGATCGGCAGTGACCTCGACGATAATAGCCTCTACGAGTACCTGATCGCGCCGAATATCCAGTTTGTCGACGATGCTCATGAGCGAGCGCATCATCTTCGGCGGCG
>CAYVLL010000344.1:0-1901 GCA_964452235.1 uncultured Woeseiaceae bacterium | reverse complement strand
AGATTGGCGAGGAGTAAGGTTTTTTTGACGGTTCGCGCCTTGAATCGCCCGTGATTCGGGCTCCTACAGGCGTTCTTTTGTGGGAGCGCGCCCTGCGCGCGAATTGGAAAAGGTGTACGTCGCCGCATTCGCGCGCAGGGCGCGCTCCTGCAAAAACCCCGGCCTGGCCGGGGTTTTCGTTTCAACGGATTGCCAATCGGCCAATCAATTCATGCGGTACTGCACTTCCAGCCCGTATACACGGCCCTTGTTGAGCGGCGAGAACGTCGCATTGGGACCCGCCAGGCTTGGCACCGGGAATGCCGGTCCGCCCGGGAAGTTCGGCGGCAACTGTGTGTCACCACCGATCGTCACTTCGTCCTTCAGGTTCTTGCCGAACGCTGAAACGGTGAGCTGGTCGTCCATGAAGCCGAGGCTGACGTTGACGTTGAACATGTCGGCCGCACGCAGGTAACCGCGGTTGTTGTCGGTATAGGCATTCGGGTCGCGGCGGTAGCCACTGCCCTGCACCGTGAACGTGCCCTGCTCCCACTGGCGCTGCCAGGTGAGCTGCGCGCCGTAAGACCACGGTGCCAGGCGAGGAATCTTGAGTTGCTTGTCCGCGGCATCGATGACGCCGTCGCCATTCAGATCGAAGCGCACTTCATCGTAGCTTCCATCGACATATCCGACGCTGGATTGCAGGAACAGTGAATCCGTGATCGACCAGCCGATCTCGGCATCAAAGCCCGTAATCGTGGCGTCTGCGGTGTTGCGGATCAACTGCTGTACTCCGACCACCGGATCGGACAGGTTGATTTCGCGCTGCATATCGCTGAAGCTGTTATGGAACGCTGCGGCGTTGATTCGCACGCGACCGTCGGCAAAGTCTTTCTTCAGGCCGACCTCGTAGCTGGTCAGTTCCTCCTGGTCGAAAGGTACGTTGGCAATTGCTACCGCCGTGTGCCGCATGTTGTAGCCGCCGCTGCGGAAACCCTTGGTCCAGAACGCGTACATCATGGTCGTATCGTCCGGCGATATCTGCAGGCCGATCTTCGGCGTAAACGCGTTCCAGGTTCTCTTATCGTCCAGGTCGAAACTCGCGCAGCCAACACCCAGCAGGCACTGGTTGAAGAACAGGCCGGAAATCTGTGCGTCTTTTTTCTCCCGGTCGTAGCGCGCACCCAGATTCAGCGTAATCTCATCCGTCAGCACGACGTCAGCCTGCGTAAAGATGCCGAGCGATGTCATATCCTGGAAGCCGCCGCCCGTGATATCCAGACCTGCCGGCGGAATAAGCCGCTGCTCGAAATAGGCGAGACGCTGCGACAGATAGAAAACACCGCTGGTCAGGTAGACATTGGAAAACGACCCGGAGTAGCGCAGCTCATTGGACCACTGGCTTTGGTCCGTGTCAGAAAACGCATGAAAGACGAAGAGGGGCGACGAATCGATATCGCCCAAGGTATTGTTCTCGTAATTACGGTAGCCCAGTACGTTGACGATCTGTCCCTCGCCGAAATTGACGTCCCAGGAAGTCTCGAGTATCGCCTGGTGCCATTGGGCATCGTAGAAACCGGGCTCGTTGATGGAGAAATCAAAACTGTCCGCACGAAACAGGCCGTCGTTTTGCGAAGCCGGCCCATCGCCTTTCGAATCGCCGTGCTCGTAACGCAGCACCATGTCGAAACGATCGCTGGGCGTCAGATCAATAGCCGCACGCACCAGGGTGGTCTCTGCGGCGCCATGGTCTTCACCGTTGAATAGATTGGTGTGCCAGCCGTCATCGTTGTTGTGATAGACGGCGATCTTGGCGCCCGCCGTGTCGCTCAATGGTCCCGAGACGACAGCCGAGTAGTACTGGTTATTACCGGTTTCACCGGCGACTTTGGCGTTGATGCTCAGCTCGTCACCCGGCCGGG
>CAYVLL010000343.1:0-1908 GCA_964452235.1 uncultured Woeseiaceae bacterium | reverse complement strand
ACCCGCAGTGGTATCGCGGAACCGGCTGTCGCTCGCCGAATTCGATCGGCTGGAGCCATTCCGATTCGAAGACACGTCGCCTCGACAATTAGCGACGCAGGCGGTCGGACCATCACTGTTTCTTGTCGTGCTCTGCCTGCTGGTCGGCGCCGCCGCACAGCGGCGGCTCGTTCGGGATCGACTGCATGACTAGCCGAAAGGCCAATCGACCGGCAGGCGGATTTGCGCGCCGCGTCTTTGTAATCGTCCTGTCTGCGCCCTGCCTGGCTTCGACTCTGGCTGTTGCTGATGACGTGTTCCCTCCTCCTCTGGCGCCGATTCAGTACTCGGCGATGCCGGCAAGCGAACCCGTGGTCATTGACGGCCGGCTGGACGAAGCCGTTTGGCAGCGCGCCAGACCCATCACTGATTTTGTCCAGAAGGATCCGAATCAAGGCGCGCCAATCTCCTATCGTACCGAGGTGCGCTTGGCCTATGACGAAACGGCGCTCTACGTTGCAGCGATCTGCTACCAGCCGCGAGCGGAGCTTCGCGTGCAAAACCTCAATCGCGATTTCGATTACGATGAGAATGACTTGTTCGGTCTTGCTATCGATGGCTTTCTGGATCAGCGCAGCGCCGTCGTGTTCCAGACGACGCCGTTTGGCAGTCAGCGCGATATGGAGGTCATCGACAGCACTGAGTTCAACACGGACTGGAACGCGCGCTGGGACGTCCGCACCCGCATCGAGGACGATCACTGGACCGTCGAGATGGCGATCCCGTGGCGGAACCTGCGCTATCCGGGAGGTGCCGATCGGCTCGGGGTAATCTTCGCCCGAAACATTCGTCACCTGAACGAGCAAACATCCGCGCCGCCCGTGCCACGGCGGTTCACGATCTACCGGATGGCCTACCAGGGCGAAATCGTTGGCATCCAGACACCGGCACCGTCGACCAACGTTCAAGTCAACCCCTACGCGCTCATCGATCACGTCGAAACCACAGGGTCGGAGACAGACATGCAGATCGGCGGCGAGCTCAAGTGGGCGATATCGCCGAGTACTGTGCTTGATGTCACCGTCAATACGGATTTTGCTCAGGCGGAAGTCGACCGACAGGTGGTCAACCTCGAACGGTTCAGCGTATTTTTTCCCGAGCGGCGGCAGTTCTTCCTTGAGAACGCGAATCTCTTTAGCGCCAGCGTCACAAACTGGATCCGGCCGTTTTTCAGCCGCCGGATCGGGCTGGACAAGTCGGGGCTACCGATTCCCATCGACGGCGGACTGCGCTTGATCAGTCGTTCCTCGGTGCAGGAACTCGGCCTGCTCGCAATGCGCCAGCAGGACTCGGCTGACAGCCCGGCATCGACGTTCGGCGTTGCCCGCTATTCGCGAAACTTCGCCGGCCAAAGTCGCCTGGGCGGCATGCTGACCTGGCGTCGCGATGACGATCTCGGGACCGGGCCGGACATCACGCCGGCAAACGACAACTTCACCTACACGATCGACGGCATCTGGCGGCCGAGCCAGTCGGTGGGCGTCCACGCGATGGTGTCGGCATCGCAGGACGACGTTGCCGGCAACGGCATCGGCAGCCAGTTCTGGACCTACTACGAGAACAACTGGCTTTACGTCGGCCTCCTCGAGTATTTCAACAAGGACTACGAACCCGGGGTCGGTCTGGAAATTCTCGACGCCAACTACGTTATGCACAGCCCGGCGGTCAGCCTTGACCTGCGCTCTGAACGGCTGCCCCATTTCATCCGGAGCTTTAATCCGGGACTCGAAGCATACGTCTTCCAAAGCGCGGACGACGGGGATCTGCTGTTCGCCTACACGCCGATCCGACCGCTACGTTTTCGTTTCCAGAACGGCGCGCAACTTAGCTTCATTGTCGAGCCGAACTGGCAGCGTCTGGAGCAGTCGT
>CAYVLL010000342.1:0-1909 GCA_964452235.1 uncultured Woeseiaceae bacterium | reverse complement strand
TACACGATGGAGACAACGGGCCTTTGGCCGGATTGTTCGGTTGGCCCGTCAGTACAGAGGGCAGCCGCTTGACCGTCGCGGGCGCGAACGCCTGGGGGGTCTTCGCATCCGCGTCAAGCCATTCGGTCGCGGAAATGCACGGTGCTGAATCCTTGTTGCTCGATGGAGAAACGCGTCGCGTAAGAATCGACTATCGACGAGGCCTCTCCGGACGATTCGAGTTCGGCGCGGAGCTTTCCTGGGTGTGGCATGAATCGGGAAGCCTGGATTCCCTCATCAGCGGCTGGCACGACTTGTTCGGGCTGCCGCAAGGCAATCGTGACAATGCGCCGGATGATCGGTTGCTTTTCCGGTATCTTGCCCCTGGTTCGGAGCCGATTGAACTGGGACGGAACGTTAACGGTTTCGGCGACATACGCATTGGCGCCGCCTGGTTGCTGCAGCGGAATCCTCGCAGCACCGTCGCATTGCGGACCAGCATCAAGCTGCCGACCGGCGACAGCGACGTCCTGCTTGGCAGCGGCGGAACAGACCTCACGTTCGGCGTTGTGGGGGACGTAGCTCGACTTTGGAACATCGAGTCGTTGCAGGGACACTATCGTCTGCACGCCATTCGGCTTGGCCGATCCGATGTGCTGACAAATCAGACTCGACGCATGGTCGGGCAACTGTCGGGCGGTCTGGGCTACCATCTGTCACCCAAGGTGGAGATCGTCGCACAATCGACCTGGCGCAGTGCTGCTTTCGATGCGGAAGTCGCGCCACTCGGCGACTGGTCCATGTCATTGACGTTCGGCGCCGCCTTCGTGACCGATAGCGGACTGCGCATTTCTCTTGCGGTCGGGGAGGACATCCGGGTCGAATCAACGCCCGATGTTACTTTTTTACTGGGCCTGTCCCGGCAAGCGCATTGAATGCGTCAGTCTTTGCTGCCAATCCACGGTTGTACCTGCTCGGACACCTGGCCGCGGTCACCGACAACGATAACTGTCATCTCGTCTTCCTGCAGATACCTTTTCGCGATGTCGGAAACCTGTTCCGGCGTGATGGCGAAAACCTCACTGACATAGTTGGACAGGTAGCTGTCCGGCAATTCATGATGAGCCAGGTAGCTCAGCACGTTGATAATTCCTCCGCGCGTCGAGTTTTGCAGTACGAACACGCCGGCGCTGTAATTCTTCACGCCGTCCAGTTCTTCGCTCGGCGGTGGGGTTTCCTGCAGCAACCGGATTTCCTTGAATATTTCCTCAAGTGCCGGTCCTGTAACGTCTGTCGTGACCGCCGCGACCTGTGCCCAGTATCCATCGCGATAGCGCACTGACAACGTGCTGTACGGAGAGTAGGTGTAGCCCTTGTCTTCCCGGATGTTGCGGGTTATTCGCGACGAAAAGAATCCGCCGAGAAGCGTGTTGCTGACTTGCAGCGGAATCCAGTCGTCATGGCCGGGACTGATTATCGGCAGCCCCAGGTAAAGGTTGGACTGGGACGCATCGGGACGATCGATGACGTCGACAGCAACCTTGCCATCGGCAGGCTTGGGGAGATTCACAAGCGTCGCCGGACCCTCGCGCCAGTCGCCAAACGCGCCGCGAATTGCGGACATTGTCGCTGACGTATCAAACCTCCCTGCTACAAAAACGTGGGTGCGCGCCGCGCCGAAATTCCCGTCGAAAAATGCCCGCACATCCTGAACGGTATAGTTCTGAAGCTGCGCCTCTTCGGGCAACAGCCTGCCGTAGGGATGATCGCCGTACAGCGCTTCACGAAATGCGGCCAAGGCCATCTGTTCCGGCTGGATTCTTGCAACGCTCAGCTGCCGCAGCCGGTCTCGGGTCAGGCGTTCCAGTTCCTCATTGGGGAAGCGCGGATTCTGTACGATGTCGGCAAGCAGCGCCGCCATCTGAGGCGC
>CAYVLL010000341.1:0-1914 GCA_964452235.1 uncultured Woeseiaceae bacterium | reverse complement strand
CCGCGCGAACCTGGCGTGGTTACGGTAGGCTCATTCGTAGCCGGCACCAAGCACAACATCATTTCTGACCGGGCGCATTTGCAACTGACCGTGCGCAGCACCAGTGAAGAAACACGCACTTTGCTGCTCGAAGGCATTGAGCGCATTGCCGTTAACATGGGACGTGTTGCCGGATTGCCCGAAGACAAGCTTCCCGAGGTAACGGTATCCGAGGAAAGCGTTCCGCCAACCACCAACGATGCCGCACTGGCGCGGCGGCTGAAGGTGGCATGGTCTGAAAGGATGGGCGACGACGTCGTGGTGGACAATCCGACCAAAGGCATGGGTGCCGAGGACTTTCCGTTCTTCACCGTGGACCCGTCGATCCCGAGCGTTTACTGGGCCATCGGCGGCACGCCCGCGGAGGACTTCGAACGCGCCAGGGCCGGTGGCCCACCGGTACCAAGTCATCACTCGCCGCTGTTCAAAATTTCTCCGGAACCCGCCGTGCGCGCGGGAGTGGAATCAACCGTGGTGGCTCTCAAGACCCTGCTGCAGGATTGATCGGCAGAGTATTGGGGTCGGACCCCGGTAAGTTATTGGGGAGTTATTGGGGTCGGACCCCAGTAAAGCACTGAAAAGACTAAGGAAGCGTGTATGGCCGTTTTGTTGAGCATGGTGGTGACGGCCGTGGCAGCTCTGGTCACATTCGTGCTCCTGAAGCGCCGGGATACGCCGGATTTCGAGATCCCGAATCCCGGCAATCACGGCATCGGTGAGCTGCTACCGGTCATTGCCGGCCTGACACGCAGCGTTCTGTACCGCGATAACGAAGTTTCCGTTTTGCAGGATGCGGCTATCTTCGACGCAATGTTTGCGGATATCGATGCTGCTCAGGCGAGCGTTCACTTTGAAACCTTCGTCTGGTCGGACGGAGTCCTGGCGCAAAACTTTGTGGATCGTCTCTGCGGCAAGGCAGCCCAGGGAGTGACCGTTCGGGTGCTGATCGACGCTGTTGGCGCCCGTGCCGCGAGTACCGCGCACCTTGACCGGCTCCGGCAGTGCGGAGTCAAGCTCGCAGTCTATCGGCCGTTGCGGCCATGGAATGTCCTGAAGATGAATCACCGCACGCATCGAAAGCTGCTCATTGTCGATGGCGCCATCGGCTATTGCTTCGGGCATGGCGTCGGGGACCAATGGTATCGACCGCAAAACGGCGTCCGCTGCTGGCGCGATACCGGTGTGCGGGTCAGAGGCTCGGCCGTCAGCGGCCTGCAGCAGGCCTTCTTCCAGAACTGGCTGGAGACCACGCATCGCGCTCCGCTGGAGCCACAGGCGTTCCCGAATGCGGAAAAAGCGGGCGATGCGAGCGTCCACATCATCAGTAGTGCGCCGGAAGACAGCTTCTCCGACGTCGCCCTCATTTTCAGGCTGGTCATGGCTGTCGCCAGGAAAGAAATTCTTTTGCAAAACCCTTATTTCGTACCCGACCCCGGCATGCTTGCGTGCATATTGGAGGCGGTCGAGCGTGGGGTCCGTGTGAAGCTGATGTTGCCTGGCGGTAAAACCGACAGTCCGTTCGTCGCACGGGCAGGTCGTCACCTTTACCGGAACCTGATAGACCAAGGTGTCGAACTCTACGAGTATCAGCCGACCTTGTGCCACCAGAAAGTCGTTGTGATCGATGAGTGCTGGTCGCTCGTGGGTTCAACCAACATGGATGCTCGCTCCCTCGAGCTGAACGGTGAGCTCAGCGTCGGTATCGACTCGACAAAAATTGCCGCGGTGCTCAAAGAGGCGTTCGAACGGGACCTCAAGGAGGCTCGCCGCATCGAGGCGCGCGATTTCGCCGCAACCCCGTGGCACCAGCGCTGGTTCAATGCGCTGGCCTATCAGTTCCACGAGCAATTGTAGGCCGCGGCGTCAGCGCAGCCG
>CAYVLL010000340.1:0-1928 GCA_964452235.1 uncultured Woeseiaceae bacterium | reverse complement strand
TGTAGGAGCCCGTATCACGGGCGATCCATTCACCGATAAATCCTGCGCCGATAATCGATAAAACCGCCGTCCTCTTCTCCCAGCGGATCATGGTGCGTCCAATGCACCATGCCGCCCAGCTCTTGCCACTCGTACACGCCGCGAAATCGAATCCGGTCGCCGATGCCGAGCGGTACCCTTTCTGCAAGATCGGTATTGTGGGCAACCAGGACGGTCTGGCCGTTGCCGATATCCAGGACGAAACGTTGATGACGGCCGCCATCGCGGTCATCCGTAAGGAGCCGAATCACAAAGCCCGAACCCTCGACCCAGGTGTCGGCATCCTGCTTGCCGAGTGCGCGTTTCAAGTCACTGCATGCCCAATAAAAAAGGGCGCGCCGGACTGAATGCCGGCGCGCCCTGAAACACAACGAGCGGTTGCTCAGCTCGTAAGCGGAACCATCGTAATTTCCACGCGGCGATTGGCCTGGCGCCCGTCCACTGTGCTGTTATCGGCAACGGGGCGTGTCTTGCCCATGCCCACCGTCAACAGTCGATCGTTCATGACTCCCTGTGAGCGCAAGTACTGCGCAACCGATCCTGCGCGACGCTCGGACAACGCCTGGTTGTAGGCATCGCTTCCGGTGCTGTCCGTGTGTCCGGCCACTTCAACGACGGACTTGTCGAATTCCTTGAGAACCTTGGACACCGACGTCAGCACATCGAAGAATGCCGGGCTCAGGTCCGAACTGTCGGTTGCAAACGTGACGTTGCCCGGCATGTTGAGCGTGATGTTGTCGCCCATACGGGTAACGCTCACACCGCTGCCCTGTAACTCGGCCCGCAGTTTCGCTTCCTGCCTGTCCTGGTAGGCGCCCACGGCACCACCGGCCAGTGCACCAACGCCGGCACCGATCATCGCATGCTGACGGCGCTCGACAGCGTCGTCACCGGACACCAGACCCACCACAGCACCCGCTGCGGCGCCGATGAGAGCACCCTTGGTGGCGCTGCTGGTCTTGGATTCCTGCGTGTATGCGTCAAGTGTCTGGCACCCGCCCAGCATCACGGTTATCGCGGCCGCAGCCGCTATCGTTCCAAACTTCCTGCTGTTCATTGTCTTTACCTTACCTGAATGCCCATTTGAAGAATCAACCCGGGCCACCGCGATTATCGCTCGGTGGAAATTACCGGAGTTGCGTGCTGCGTATTGTAATGCCGGCGCACCTGAACGAGCACTTAATCGATCCAATTTGCGAAACCGTTCTCACTATTTCGCCGGTTTTCGGAGATCGCGCCCGGCCGTGTAAAATTCAGGCTCCTTTTCCGAGCGGAGGCTGCATGCCCGAATCCGAACGCTGGCTGTCTCTATACGGCGACAATCATCGCGAGATCGCGTTTCCGACCACCTACTGGCCGGCTGTGCTGATGCTGGTCGTGGGCACGGTCGGCATGCTGTGGTCGCTCCCGGTGCCGCAGGCGTTTGTCGAAATATCGCCGGTGCTCAACTGGGGCAGCGCTTTTCTCATGGCGACCGTCGTCTATTACTTCATCATTTCGATTGCGCTCGCCATCGGCATGCTGCCGTTCATCGTCGGCGTTTCCGCGCTGCAACTCTGGTTGCAGTCGTCCGGCCTGTCACTCGCGGGAATTTCACTCGCCCTGGTCGCATTGAGCATCCTCGGGCTCTATCTCGGGCATCACGGCGCGGGCGGCATCCGGGCCGTTTTCCGCGATATCCAGTACATGATGATTGGCCCGGCGTGGCTACTGTCGAACCTGTACCGGCGGCTGGGAATTCCGTACTGAATGCGACACTCCGGCGCCCGATTCGTCGACCGTGCTGCCGTTTGAGACAGGTCGCGGCCTTCCGATTCCGGTAAAATCGCCCGTCCACCCGCCAAGCAGTCCAGGAGTCCTCGTGGCCACCACCGCAGCAATCAAGAAAG
>CAYVLL010000339.1:0-1944 GCA_964452235.1 uncultured Woeseiaceae bacterium | reverse complement strand
TTCAACGTCCGCATTTTCCGCGTCAGCGTATTGCGCCCGCAGCCGAGCAGCCGGGCTGCTTCCTGCCGGTGGCCGCCGGCCTTTTTGATCGCGGCACGAATGAGCGTGCGCTCGACTTCCGGCACGGCTGTGTCGAACAATGGCGCCGGCTTGTCGGCAGCGAGCGCCTGCTCGGCCCAGAGTTCCAGGGCGCGCGTCCATTCCTGAAGGGCTCCCGGCGCGGCACCACGAGACGAGGACTTCGCGCCAAGGTCATCGCCGATGTCGAGTGCCGTAATGACACCTCCCGGCGCGGTGATGGTGAGGCGCCGGGCGGCATTCACCAGTTGCCGGACATTGCCGGGCCAGTCGTAGGCTTGCAGGATTTCCAGCGCTTCGGCACTCAGGGACTTCGGTGGCGCTTGGAGTTCGTGGCCCGCTTCCGTCAAATAGTGCTGCAACAGCAGCGGTATGTCCTGGCGGCGGTGACGCAGCGGCGGCGTATTGATGCGCATGACGTTCAGGCGATGAAACAGGTCCTCGCGAAAGCCGCCGTCAATGACCGCCCGCGAGAGATCCTGGTTGGTCGCCGCAATGACACGCACGTCGACCTTGATCGACGTCTGGCCGCCGACACGGTAGAACTCGCTTTCCGCCAACACGCGCAACAGGCGCGTCTGCAGCGCTGGCGACATATCGCCGATCTCGTCGAGAAACAGCGTCCCGCCATCGGCCTGCTCGAAGCGACCGATGCGACGAGCATCCGCGCCGGTGAACGCCCCACGTTCGTGACCGAACAGTTCGGACTCCAGCAACTCGGATGCTATGGCGGAGGTATTGAGCGCAACGAAAGGTCTGCCTGCGCGCGGGCTGTGTTCGTGCAAGGCGCGTGCGACGAGCTCCTTGCCGGTACCGGATTCACCGGTAATAAGTACCGTCATGCTGGAGCGCGCCAGGCGTCCGATCGACCGGAATACCTCCTGCATGGCCGGTGCCTTGCCGATCAGCGACGGGATGACGCCGGGTGCCCCCGCGCTGCCAGCCGACAGCCCGCGGCCGTTCTGTCGTGCCGCCTTATTGACCAGCGCGATGACCTCATCGAGATCGAAAGGCTTCGGCAGGTATTCAAATGCACCGCCCTGGTACGCCGCCACCGCGTTGTCGAGATCGGAGTGCGCGGTCATGACGATAACCGGGAGGTTCGGGTAATGCCGGCTCAATCGCTCGAGCAAGGCGATGCCGGACAGGCCCGGCATACGCACGTCGGTAATGAGCACGTCCGGCTGGCTGTTTTCAATGGCCTCCAACAGGTGTTCGGCACGCTCAAAGCTGCGCGTCGTAAACTCCGCCTGTTTGAGGGCTTTCTCCAGCACCCAGCGTACCGACTGGTCGTCGTCGACTATCCAGACCTGCACGTCAGTGGCGCCCATTGCCATTCCCGCCGTTGGTCGCCAGCGGAATGCGCACAAAGAACACGGTTTTGCCCGGCCGGCTTTCAAATTCGATCAGGCCGCCGTGGCGGCTGACGAGATCCTGTGCCACCGATAGCCCCAGCCCGGTACCATCCGGCCGCCCGGTTACCAGCGGATAGAAGATCGAATCCTGCAGGCCCGGCGCTATGCCCGGTCCGTCGTCCTCGATTTCGACGCTCGCGACCGCGCCGTAGCGCACTTCGCCGATGGTGAAGTTCGTCAACGCACGGGTGCGCGCTACGATGGCGCCCTGGCCACCGAGCGCAGTCAGCGCATTGCGCACGAGGTTGAGAACTGCCTGAACCAGTTGGTCGCGATCGAGATCGATCAGCGGCAGGCCGGGATCGTACTCGCGGCGAATGCTGATTGCCGGACCTGCTTCGGGTTGAACCAGTTTCAGGACGTACTCAATGATCTCGTGCACGTTGACCGGTTGCTTGTTGGGCGGACCGGCAGGCCCCAGCAAGGTGTCTACCAATGCGGCGAGACGATC
>CAYVLL010000338.1:0-1955 GCA_964452235.1 uncultured Woeseiaceae bacterium | reverse complement strand
ATGCGCCCGTCGTCCTCGAAAGCGATTCCGGGTGTGCCGAAGTCCTGCACGCTCAGGTCGCGGATGAGGCGCAGCGCTGCAGCGCTGCTGTCCGGTTGCGGGCCCGCGGGACGAATCTGTACCGTCGAGTGCAGACGGCCCTCAAGAAATCGCCCCTCGCCGTCCAGTGTTGCTTCGAGAATCGGTGCTATTCCATTCAACCCGTCGACGCTGATGCCGTAGTAGGTTGCGAAGTTGCCGAGGCTGTAAGCAATTAACCGATCCTGATAGCGTTCCATGGCCCGCACCACGTGGGGACCGTGGCCGAAGACGAGGTCTGCGCCGGCATCGACCATTGTTCGCGCGAATCTCACCACATCGCCGCGCGGTTCGTTGTAGTACTCCTCTTCGCCGAACGGCAGCCGGGTCACGTCGTTGCCTTCGGCCCCGCCGTGAAAGGAAACAACCACAATGTCATGGGTTAATGCATGCTCGAGCACAATCTCTGCAGCAAGATCATAATCGTGCAACAAGTTGGATTTCTGTGTAACCGCGAACGCAAGAACGGCGACTTTCAGGTCGTTAACAACGAGACTGGCGAAGTCACCCTCCCGCCCCGAATGTGCGATGCCTTCGGCCTCCAGCACCCGCATCGTTGCCGATCGACCTTCTTCACCGAAATCACGAGCATGATTGTTGGCAAGGCTCAGTACATCGAAGCCCGCGTCCACGAAGTGTCGTGCATAGCGTGCCGGCGAGCGAAAGAGGAAACAGGCACTGGCGGTGCTGCAGACCTTGCGTGGTTGGCCGCCGTCCAGCAGGACACCTTCAAGATTGCCGATCGCCAGGTCTGCGGAGCGGAGAATCGGTGCGACCGCCGCGAGGAAGCCGGCGCCATCGTCGTCGGGAAGGCGGTTCTCCGGATAGTCGGTGCCGAGCATCATGTCGCCAACGACGGCGAGCGAAATCCGCAGCTCCGGCCGCGGTTTTCTGTTCGGTTGAGCAGGCAGCGATTCCGCAGCCTGCTCCTGTACCTGCTCCGCGTCACGCCCAGGCGGCGCTTCATCGACGACCGTGACCGGCGGCGATGCACAGCCGGCTATTGCAAGTAACAGGACGGGCAACAGTTTTCGCAGCCGTCCCACGGTAACCTCAGTCGCCGAGCCGGATGCGCAGCACGTCAATATCCGCCTGGCGCAAGCGTGTGCGCAGGACATTGAGCTGGTCGAGGTCGTTGATAGGCCCGATGCGCACGCGATGGTAGGTCTTGTCGGCAATAACAACGCGCTGGATTGTGGATTCGATGCCCTGCAGCGCGAGCTGGGCGCGCCGCCGGTCCGCATCCACATACTCGGTGAAGGAACCCGCCTGCAGCACGTACGTTCCCGGGTTGACCACCGCCTGCCGGGTCGTGTCCGTGCTCACGTCCGACTCCTGTTCGGGGATGATGACCTCGAAGCTCGGCAGCATGTCGTAGAAATCGAATCGTTGCGGAGGCGGCTGCACGTCACCGTCCGGCCGCGGTGTCACCGATGCCGGTTCGATGGTTGTGTCCACCATGCTGGCAGGCTCGACCACGGGCGGCCGGGACGCAACGCGCGCATTGCGACCGTTCATATAGATGGCAAACGCTACCGAAAGGCCGATTGCCAGCCCGAAAAGCATCCAGAGCCAGCCAGGATACTCTGCCCTCTCTGTATGCGACCTGCTTTTTCTTTTGCCCATAGCGTTCCTGTGTCGCCTGTTTACATGGCATCCGGCGCAGCGACGCCGAGAATATCCAGGCCGCTCGCAATCACGGATCGCGTTCCGGCACACAGCGCGAGGCGTGCATCGCGCAATCCCGCTTCATCGACCAGGAAGGTATGCGCGTTGTAGTAGGCGTGGAAGTCGTTGGCAAGGTCCCGCAGGTAATGCCCGAGATGCTGCGGCGCCCGACTCGCCGCCGCCAGTTCGATAATCTCGGGGTAGCGGCC
>CAYVLL010000337.1:0-1992 GCA_964452235.1 uncultured Woeseiaceae bacterium | reverse complement strand
CGTCCGGACACCCCGGGACCAGAATCGCCCGAAGGATGACGGCTGTTACACTTGGCGCACTTTAATCGCCAGGTAACCGGCCGGCTCTCCGATGTCATCCGTAAAGGCACATTACGACTCCCTGCTGGCCCCTGTTTACTCGTGGATACTCGGCGATTTCGATGTAGCGCGTCGACAGAGTGCCGATCTATTTGATGAACTCGCGATTCGGCCGCGCAACAACGGCCTCGCTGTGGACCTCGGCTGCGGCCCGGGATGCCAGGCCGTGCCACTGGCGGAGCGCGGGTTCTCAGTTCTCGCCATTGATTTTTGTGCAGAGCTGTTAAGCGAACTTGCGCAACATGCAGGTCCACTTCCTGTCACTGCAATCTGCGACGACATCTGCAATTTTCGAAATCATCTGCCGCGAAAAGCGGAATTGATTGTTTGCATGGGTGACTCGCTGGTGCATTTGCCGGACAAGGATTCTGTACAACAACTCATCAGGAACTGTGCTGATTCCATTGTCGCAGAAGGTTCCGTCATCCTGTCCTTGCGTGACTATACGCAGCCCGCCCCCACCGGCCCTGCACGATTCATCCCGATTCGCTCGGACGACAACCGCATTTTTACCTGCTTCCTCGATACAGTCGGAGACGTTATCTACGTGCATGACATTTTGTACACGCGGGAAGCAGATGGCTGGCGGCAACACATCAGCGCCTACCAGAAGCTGCGGCTGGACTATCGCTGGGTGACCGAAGTGCTGGAGGCGAATGGCCTCGGCATCCAGTCAGAATCACTGCGGCACGGATTCATAACGCTGCACGCAAGGCGCAACTAGCGCGCACGGCGAACAAATCACCGTTTTCCCAATCCAAATGCCGCGTACGCGCATCTAAGAGCAGAACCACCTGCAATTCCACCAGGCTGTTGTCCGTGTGCGCCGCCAGGCAGTGCCGCTTCAAATCGCAAATCTCTGACTTTAAAAGGAAAAGAGCAAGGATCCGCGGAGGCGCCAAGGGCTGTTGCAGAATGGTTATCTGGTGTTATACTCAACTACAACACTAAACAACCATGACCGGCTCGTCCCCGGTCGCGAACGCTGAAATGACCCGGCGAACTCAGGCAAAACCATGAATACAAAAGAAAAGTCCTTCAAAACCTATCTGCTGATGTATGCAGTGGCCCTGTTGGCGGCGTTTGCAGTTTCGTCGCTGGCCGGCTGCAACGTCGGCGAGGCGAAGGTTGCAGAAAGCATGGCCACCGAGTCCGACACGGGCTTGCCGGTAGAGACAACGACGTCGTACCGGTCGGACATCTACGCGACTTACGAGACGACGGCGGCTATCGGTGCCGATGCTGAAGCAGTCGTGTCGGCACGGGTCGGCGGCGAAGTGGTCGAAATCCTCGTCGAGGAAGGCGAAACCGTTACCGAGGGACAGTTGCTGGCGCGTCTTGACGGAGAACGCCTGCGCATTGAGGTTCGACAGACGAAGGCCCGACTGGAAATGACGGCCAGGGAATACGAACGCATGGGTCGACTGCAGGAACGCGGCCTGGTCAGTGCGGCGAACGTCGAAAGCCTGAAGTTCGAGCTGGACGCGCTCAAAGCGTCGTTTGACCTCATCAGGCTGGAGTACAGCTATACCGGCATTCGGGCGCCGATTGACGGCGTTGTTTCCTCGCGCGACGTGAAACTCGGCACGCAGGTTGGGGCAGGCACGTCCCTGTTCCGGATTACGGGTACGTCACGCCTTGTTGCGTACCTGCTGATACCGCAAAGTGAACTATCCCGAATATCGGTGGGCGACGAAGCCCGGGTAACCGTCGACGCACTCCCGGAACAGATTATTCGTGCGAATATTGCTCGCATCAGCCCCACGGTTGATATGCGCAACGGTACCTTTCGCGTTACCGCC
Source organism: uncultured Woeseiaceae bacterium (assembly GCA_964452235.1). Classification (GTDB taxonomy): domain Bacteria; phylum Pseudomonadota; class Gammaproteobacteria; order Steroidobacterales; family Woeseiaceae; genus IDS-8. Next base: position 91 of record CAYVLL010000337.1, on the reverse strand, counting down.
TATATCGACAACAGTGAAGGCCGGCTTGCGCCTGGCATGTTCGGTCGCTTCAGCATAGCCTGGGAAAAGCACGCCAACGCCGTGCTGTTGC
>CAYVLL010000336.1:0-2010 GCA_964452235.1 uncultured Woeseiaceae bacterium | reverse complement strand
ATTCCGCGGCTCCCTTCGCCGATGGCGTCGTTGCGCCACCTCGACAGATCCACCGATCTGCCTGCGGCGGCGCGTCTAGCCCTCGCCAAAGGCATTCCACGGCATAAGCATCGATCTGGATGAATCACACCACTAGGCCTCGGACAAGCGCCCTTCCGAAGCATAAAAATCTGAAAACACTCGAAACACCCGTTCCCAGCCGTCGTACGGCAGTTTTCACGAATCGACGACAACGCCTGGGAGGGCATTTCGAGTGAACAAGAAGGTACGCAAGCAGCTCCGGAAGTTCCAGCAGGGCATCGAACTTCGGCTCGAACGAGAACAGCGCAACGGAGCGGACGATGGCCAGCCTGTGTTACGTGGGACTGGCGCGATGTACGAGATTGCGGATCGAGTTCGTGCCGTTGCTGCCGGCGGCGTCGCCTTGATGCAGAGCGTGGCGCAAGCGCTCGGCCTCGACGACGAGATCGACAGGCGAGTCCACCTCCTCAAGTTGCACGCGCCCTACCACGAGTCGGACCATGTCTTGAACATCGCGTTCAACACGCTCGCCGGCGGCGAGAACTTGGAACACTTGGAGTTGCTTCGGAACGACGTGAACTACCTCGACATGCTGGGCGCGCGTCGCATCCCCGACCCGACCACGGCGGGCGACTTCTGCCGCCGCTTCAACGCCTCGTCGCAGGTGCACGCACTGCAGGATGCCGTCAATGAGTCACGACTCCGCGTCTGGAGCATGCAGCCGGACAAGTTCTTCGAGCATGCGATCGTGGACGTCGACGGCACCATCATCGAAGCCAGTGACTGCACGGAAGGCGCGGACTTCAGCCACAAGGGGGTCTTCGGCTTTCAGTCGCTCGCGGTCACCTTGTCGAACACGCAGGAAGTTCTGTTTCTCGAGAACCGTCCGGGATCCCGTCCGTCGCACGAAGGAGCTGCCGCTCTGCTCGACAAGGCGGTTGACCTGGTAACGCGGGCGGGCTTTCGCCGCACGACGTTTCGAGGCGACACGGACTTCAGCCAGACCGAGTACCTCGATGGCTGGAATCAGCGGGGGATCGAGTTCGTCTTCGGATACGCGTGCTACGCGAACCTCAGGGAAAGGGCCGATTCTCTGCCGAGCACGGCATGGACACGGCTCGAGCGCAAAGGCTACGAAATCAAGACAGCGCCACGTCAACGGCCGGAGAACGTCAGAGATCGAGTCGTGAAGCAGCGCGGTTATAAGAACATCCGCCTCGAAGAAGAGCACTACGCGGAGTTCGACTACCGGCCGGCGAAGTGTTGCGAGTCGTACCGGATGGTCGTCGTGCGCAAGACGCTCATCATCGAACAAGGTGAGCAGCTGCTTTTTCCAGAGACGCGGTACTTCTTCTACATCACGAACAAACGCGCCGACTCCGCGCGTGAGATCGTACGCCTCGCGAACACTCGCTGCGACCAGGAGCGGCTGTTCGGTGTGCAGAAGACCGAGGTGAAGTCGTTCCGCTGTCCGCTCGACAACTTGCTGAGCAACTGGGCGTACATGGTCTGCACGACGCTGGCTTGGAACCTCTCTCGGTGGTTCGCCCTCATTCTTCCCGAAGAGGGTCGATGGAAGGAGAAGCACGGAGCCGAGAAGCAAGCGGTGCTGCGGATGAACTTCAGGACGTTCGTCGACGCATTCATGCGCGTGCCAGCTCAGGTCGTGCGAGGTGCAAGACAGATCAAACTGCGGCTCCTGTCGTGGAACGGTTGGCAAAGCGTGTTCTTCCGCGCCCTCGATTCGGTCCGGGCAATCGCCTGAAGTTACGACCAGAAGCCGGGGTACGGATGCCCCGGTTCGCCGCAACCTCCTAACTCGTAAGGGGCCGCATCAACTGAGAGCTTATCTGCGCCGCATGATTCCTCGACGGAAACCGTCGAGAGGGGTGTCAGACTGTACGGTCCGTCGCCCCCAAAACGTCATGGATGGTCGCTTGTTTGAGGTCTAGCGACCGGTGATCTCCGCGGATCGGAACACGTTCTTGT
>CAYVLL010000335.1:0-2041 GCA_964452235.1 uncultured Woeseiaceae bacterium | reverse complement strand
CGTCCAGCGAATAGCGACGTCGTAGCGCGGATCGCCGTCGTGCCGGCTTGTCGACAGGCCGCCGCACGCGGCAACCGCGGTGACAACGGCGAGACAGGCGAGGATGGAGATAACTCGAGTCGGCATGGCTTTTCACCGGTCCGTCGCCGATAAATTCGAACGATAGCATGGGCAGCTGGACCTCGCTTCCCGAGCGGAAGCAGCCGCCTTACCCGGACCGGCATTGCCACGCCAAACTTGAGCGTTGCCGTGACGCCTCCTTTGACAGGAGGCGGGCAGCCGCCATCGAAAAGGTTCTTTCTGCGGCCTATACTCTGGCACCATATGGTCGCGCGGGATTCCCCAATGCCCACATCCGAAACCCGATGTACCGACCCGGCTACCCGGTTGAAAGGATACCCGTGAACTCTCCGGAATGCTGATGGGTGATCCATGAACAGACACATCGCACCAACAATGGCCATGCTGGCCGGCATGCTGGCCGTTCCCGTTCTTGATGCTGCCGAAGCCAACTACCGTTTTGTCTCGGTGCGCACCATCGATGGCCCATGCTGCGGGGATGCCGGCCTGGATATCGCGGTCGACGCCGAGGGTGCCGTCTTCGTGGCGGGTCACCGCGGGGGGCTGGACACCAATGACGACGGCAAAGTCGACGTGGATACCTACGGCACCCCCGACGCAATGGTGTTCAGGGCATTTGGCGACAGCGATTGGCTGGACTGGGTCCAGGGACCCGGCGGTGCCGGAGTCGACGCGGCCAGTGGCATTGCGCCGGATGGGCAGGGCGGCGCCTATGTCGTCGGTCACTTTGAGGGACGCATGCACATCGGCGAGGAGGTCGTCAACGGAAGTGGCAAGACCGACGGATTCCTGGCGCGCTTCGACCGGGACGCTGAGCTGCAATGGGTCCGCGCGATCGGCGGCAGCAGCGACGACCGTATGTCCCAGGTGGCCGTTGCAGAAAACGGCAACGTGTTCGTGGTGGGTACCATCACTGGCTCCGTCGACGTCGATCGCAACGGCGCCGTGGACGTGGAGGTGCCGGGTGTGTCGGGCATGTTGATCGCCTCTTTCGACCCCGGCGGAAGGCTGCGGTTTGCGCGTGCCACGGCCGGCACGGCGCGCACCATAGGTACTTCCGTTGCGGTGGGACGCGAAGGCGAGCTGTACGTCGCTGGCCACTACATGGCCGGATCCCTTGAACTTGATGGCGACGACAACTTCCCCGTCGCGGGCACCGAGCCGTCGGGCACTCCGCCGCTTCCCGACGTGAACGGGTTCTTTGCCCGCTTCACTCCTTCAGGCGAGATGGCCTGGTCGCGTTTGGTTTCGGGACCTCGTATCCAGGTGGTCCACCGCCTGGCGGTCGCAGACGACGGCGACCTTCTGGTGCTAGGCGCTTTCACCGACAGCGCCGATCTTGATGCCGACGGTGCAGCCGACATCGAGTTCAAGAGCATCGCCGGACGGTTCTGGGAACACGATCTGGATACCAATGGATTGTTGATGCGCCTCTCTCCGGCAGGCGAACTGCGCTGGGCCCGTCGCTACGCTTCAGCGATCAATGATGTCGCTTCGCATGGCTCGCGCATTGTCGTGACCGGAACCTACACCGGCGCACTCGACTTCGACGATGACGGCAGGATCGAGCGGGAGGCGGACCCGGACGAGTACTACGAAGGCGTCATCGCCATCCTCGATGCCAATGGCAGTTTGCGCCACACTTTCACCATCGTCGGGGAAGACAGCGACGTCCCCTATGCGGCCGCCTTCTCACCCGATGGCGACCGGCTCTATGTCACCGGCTATACCAAACTGGGCGCAGACTTCGACGGAGACGGAGAGATCGAAAGCGAGTCGCTTTGCCACCAGCTGGGCGATGTGTTCCTGGCGACTTACGACGTCAAGGATTGACGCCGGCATGTGCGCCTGCCGAAAGAGCGCGCGGATCGCAAGGGCCCAGCGGCGCCCACGCCAGACCGGGGAGACGCTGTGACGCCTCATTTGGTAGGCTGAACCACTACTTTCCCGACCGCTGCGA
>CAYVLL010000334.1:0-2047 GCA_964452235.1 uncultured Woeseiaceae bacterium | reverse complement strand
GATCGAGGCGCTGCGCCAACAGTGCGACGAGTTGCTCGAAATGCAGGACGTGCCAATTGATTATCGGCAATTCCAGGTATATGCGGGCGTGCGCGTACACGGCTCCGACACCGTACTTGATATTGCGCTGGCGGATGCGCAGACGATGTCGCAGGAATTTGCCAGTGGTTATCGCGGACGTTTCGGTACGGATATTGGCAGCAGCGATCTCGTCCTGGCGCTCGTTCGCGTCGCGGCAACCGGCATCGAGAAAGTGTTCGACGATCCACTGGTTCCGGCTGGCCCGCTGTCGCCGCCGGACAGTCACAGCAAACTGTGGACGGCTGGCGCCTGGCAGGATGTGCCGGTGTACCGGCGCGACTCGCTTGCCGCCAGCGTGAAGATTCCCGGTCCGGCTATCATCGCCGAGGCACACGGTACAACGGTCATCGATGCCGGCTGGTACGGCCGCGTGAATCAGCGCGGTCATCTGCTGCTCGAGCACGCGGACAACATGCCGGTATCCGGGAGCAATGTCGCCGACCAATCACCGGACCCGGTGCGGCTCGAGGTCTTCAATCGCCTCTTCATGCATATCGCCGAGCAGATGGGGACGGTACTGCAGAACACCGCCCTGTCCGTGAACATCCGGGAACGGCTCGACTTTTCCTGTGCACTTTTCGACAGCCAGGGACGACTCGTGTCGAATGCGCCGCACATGCCCGTGCATCTCGGGTCCATGGGCGAAAGCGTGCGCAGCGTCATCGCCCGGTCGGGCGACGCACTTCGCGATAACGACGCGATCATGCTCAATTCACCCTACGACGGCGGAACGCATCTGCCGGACATCACGGTCGTAACACCGTGGTTCGCCGGCGCCGACAAGCCGCTCTTCTACCTGGCATCGCGGGCACATCATGCGGATATCGGCGGTATTACCCCCGGTTCGATGCCTGCCACGAGCCAGCATATCGACCAGGAAGGCGTGCTGATCGACAACTTCTTCCTCGTCCGCGACGGTGTATTCCAGGCCGACGCCGTGCGGGCTTTGCTCGCTGGCGCACGCTATCCCGCGCGTAACCCGCAGCAAAACATTGCCGACCTGAAAGCGCAGCTTGCAGCCAATCAGCAAGGCATACGCCAATTACAGAAAGCGGTGGATCGATACGGCATGAAAATCGTGCAGGATTATCTTGGATTCGTGCGCGAGAACGCGGCGGCCAGCGTGCGACGGCTGATCGCTTCATTGTCGGACGGCGCTTTCGAATATGAGCTCGATTCCGGCGAATCGATTTGCGTGTCCATTGAAGTCGATCATGCGCGGCGCGCTGCAAAAATTGATTTCGCGGGCACGTCGCCGCAGTCCGCCAGTAACTTCAATGCGCCCGAGGCGGTCACGCGTGCTGCCGTCCTGTACGTTTTTCGCAGCCTGATCAGCGAGGAAATACCGATGAACGAAGGTTGCCTGGAACCGCTGGAGATCCGAATTCCCGGGAACAGCCTGCTGAGCCCGCGCTGGCCGGCCGCGGTTGTTGCCGGAAATGTTGAGACATCGCAATGCGTAACGGATTGCCTGTACGGTGCCTTGGGTGCGCTTGCGGCGTCGCAAGGCACCATGAACAACGTGAGCTTTGGCGATGCGCGCCTGCAGTACTACGAAACCATCGCCGGCGGTGCGGGCGCCGGTCCCGGCTGGCATGGCGCCGATGCCGTACAGACCCACATGACCAACTCGCGCATGACCGACCCGGAAGTGCTCGAGCAAAAATACCCGGTGCTGGTCGAATCATTCTCGATCCGTCACCGCTCGGGCGGTGCCGGTCGCTGGCACGGCGGCAATGGCGCCATCCGGCGACTGAAGTTTCGCGCTCCGGTCGAGGTCTCCGTGCTATCCAATCACCGCCGCGTGGCGCCATTCGGGCTGGACGGTGGAGAGGCGGCACAAACCGGCAACAATCGCATCGAACGGCATAGCGGAGAAGTCGAACAGCTGGCCGCCACAGCAACCGTCACACTGCAGACCGGCGACTGCCTGGTCATCGAAACCCCCGGCGGCGGCGGCTATGGA
>CAYVLL010000333.1:0-2062 GCA_964452235.1 uncultured Woeseiaceae bacterium | reverse complement strand
GATCCCCTGAAAGCGCGCCTGATGCTGGCTGGATTCAAAGTGCGTGAGATCGACCTGTCGGAATTCCTGAAGGCCGGAGGCTCGGCGAAGTGCCTGACGCTCAAGATCAATGAGCCGCCGCGCCAGTAAAGCATGAACAAGCCCGTACACCGTTATCGGATCGAGCCGAAGAATCCCGGTGCACACCTGTTCGAGGTGACTGTCACAGTCACCGAGCCGGCAGCGGACGGACAGATTATTTCCATCCCGGCATGGATTCCGGGCAGCTACATGATTCGCGACTTCGCGCGTCACGTGGTGTCGATCCGAGCCCGGGCCGGCGATCGCGATTTGGAACTGGTGAAGCTCGACAAGAGTCACTGGCAAGCCGGCGTCAGCCAGGAGCCGATTACGTTTACACTGGAGGTATACGCTTTCGATCTCAGCGTCCGGGGTGCCCATCTCGATACGCGGCACGCTTACTTCAACGGCGCCTGCGTTTTTCCACGTATTGAAGGACAATCGGCAACCGCCTGCGAAGTCGAAATCGCACGGCCCCCCGAGCCTCTCGGCAACGACTGGCGTGTTGCTACCTCCATGCGTGCGCTCGGTGCCGAGCGTTACGGCTTCGGCACCTACATTGCTGGCAACTATGACGAGCTGATCGACCACCCGGTCGAAATAGGCAACCTGCTAATCGGTGAGTTTGAAGCCGGCGGCATTCCGCATGCCATCGCGGTGCGCGGTCACACGCGTGTCGACATGGCACGCATTTGCCACGACCTGGCCAAGGTTTGCGAGCAGCACCAGCGATTGCTTGGCGCGCCGAAGGACCTGGACCGCTACCTGTTCCTGCTGATGGTCCTGCCGGAGGGCTATGGCGGGCTTGAGCACCGCTGGTCATCCAGCCTCGTGTGCAGTCGTGGCGATCTGCCGTTGCGCGGCGAGCAGGGCGTCAAAACCAGTTACCGGAAGTTTCTCGGTCTGTGCAGTCACGAGTATTTTCATTTGTGGAACGTGACACGCATGAAACCTGGCCGGTTCACGCCCTACGACCTGCGCTCGGAGTCGCACACGGGATTGCTGTGGGTTTTCGAGGGCATCACTTCATATTACGACAACCTGGCCCTGTTGCGTTCGGGTCTCATCACACGGGAAAGCTACCTGGAGCTGCTTGCCAGAACGCTAACGCGGGTGATGCGCACCCGCGGCCGCTTTCGCCAGAGCGTCGAGGAATCCAGTTTCGATGCCTGGACAAAGTTCTACAAGCAGGATGCCGGCTCGACCAACAGCATCGTCAGCTATTACAGCAAGGGCTCGCTCATTGCGCTGGCGCTCGACCTGCAGATCCGGTGCGATACCGGGGGCAGGCATTCGCTCGATACTGTCATGCGCGAATGCTGGCGACGTTTTGGTGAAACCGGCGAGGGCATGCCGGAGCGCGGGCTCGAGTCAGTCGCACGCACTGTGACGGGGCTTGATCTTCGCGAGTTCTTTGAACGCTACGTACGCGGCACGAGCGATTTGCCACTGTCGAAACTGCTGAGCAATTTCGGCGTTGTTTTGCACCAGCGGCCTGCGGAGGGTGGCGAGGATCAGGGTGGCAAGGCGTCGTCCGCCGACTTCGTGGCGGCGCCGTGGATGGGCATGCACGCGGCGTCAAGGAATGGCCGGGAAATTGTTGCCGTCGTACATGCAGACAGTCCGGCTGCCAAAGCAGGGCTCGCCGCGGGCGATGAGATCGTTGCGCTGAATGACGTGCGCATTACGGCGGCGAACCTCGATGCCCGTTTGCGCGAGTATCATGTTGGGGATCGCGTGACGGTGAGTGTGTTTCGCGGGGATGATTTGCTGAAGTTCAAGGTGCGTTTGAGCGACGCACCGGAAGATACGTGTTACCTGGAAATCGACAGCAATCGATCGGAAAGCGCGGAGCAAAATCTCGCAGCCTGGTTATCGGGATAGTAGGAGCGCGCCTTGCGCGCGAATGGGAAAAGCTTCAATCGTCACCGCATTCGCGCGCAAGGCGCGCTCCAACGGCGTTCCTCCAATCCCCTGATTGCCCCACCGGAAATCGCCCGTG
>CAYVLL010000332.1:0-2101 GCA_964452235.1 uncultured Woeseiaceae bacterium | reverse complement strand
CAGGGGCGCGCCTGTAGGAGCCCGTATCACGGGCGATCCGTTCTCATTCCGCGTAAAGATGCAATTCGCTGCCGACAGCGTCAGCCATTTCCAGCGTGCGCTGCAGATCCGCATGTCGCAACATAACGAACCCGTCCGACACGAGCGTTTTTTTCCAGTCGCGCCGCGGCGTGCCCGGCGGCAACAGGGTATTCCACACCACGTGCTGCCCGAAGCGACGCTGCAATGCCTCGGCGCCTTCGATGCGGCTGATGCGACCCGTGCCGCGGGCCCGCTTGTACACCGTCGCGACGTTGTAGCGCCGTTCGAATTGCTCGTCGATGCGGCCGTTGACCACCGCCTGGCCCCAGGCGCGAAAAACGTCGAAATCACAGGCGAATTGCATCTGGTCGACCTGGTGAGCGCCCGGCGGTCGCGCACCGATCTCGCCGAATACCACCTCGCCATCCGCCTTGCGGTACCACTCCATGTGGGTGAAACCGGTGTCAAATCCGAGCGCGCTTATGACGTCAAAACCCATGCGCACACCGCCGGCGAGATCGGGCTGGTCGACCTGCCGTAGCGCGATGACTTGCGGACTGATCCACTCGTTGCTGCGCGCGATCAGCGGACGCGGCCGGTACCAGGCGATATTGAAGTAAGCGATGCGGCCATCGACGGTGATCGTATCGAACGTAAATTCCTCGCCCTCGACGAATTCCTCAACGCTCACCTGTGTTACATGCCGCATGAGCGGCAGCACATTGCGCAGGTCATCGGCATCGTTGACGCGGTAGGTGTCCGCGGACCCTGCACCGGCAATCGGTTTCAGGATAACCGGGTAGCCTATTCGATTCACCGCGTCGTGACAGGCCGCTATACTTTCTACCGCGAAGTGACGCGGCGTGCGAATACCGGCCGCATCGAGCGCCGCCTTCATCGCCTCCTTGTCACGAAACCGGTTGGCCTGCTGGATGTTCAGTCCGGGAACGTTAAAATGCTGCCGCAATTCTGCCGCGAGCAGGATACCCGGCTCCCACAGGCATTCGATTCGATCCAGCGACCGGCCACGAAACTTCTGCTGCAGTTCCGCTTTTACGGCTGCGGTATCCCACAGTGAGCGAACCTGCAGGTAGTCCGCCAGCGAGCGCTTGACGAGTTCCGGCAGCGCGCCGGTCGGCTGGTCTCCAACGCCGAACACGCGGGCCCCGCACTCGGCCAGGCCGCGCGTGAACTCCGGCATATCCGCCGGGTAGCCGGGTGACAGCAGCAATACGTTCATCGGCAACGGCTCGAGTTGCGGGCTGCGATAACGTCAGCCACAGGACCGGGCATGTAGAATAGCATTCCTTTTTGCGTCCGGAACCCGTCGCCCCTTGGCAAAGAAAACGCCACTCAGGATCTGCCTCGCCACGTCGGAGTTGTCGCCGCTCGCCAAGACCGGCGGCCTCGCGGACGTGTGCGCAGCGTTGTCTGCGTTCCTGCAACGCGATGGTCACGATGTGCGAGTACTGCTGCCCCGCTACTCGGCGATCGATGAAAGTGGGCTCGATATCGTTCCAGTCGACTACCTGCAGCAAATCCCGATTCAGCTGGGATCCCGCAGCGGGTTTTACTCGATCGACACCGTGCACGTTCCGGACAGCGGCGTGCACGTTTACCTGCTGCGTTGCCCGGATCTGTTTGACCGGCCCGGCATCTATACGTCCGGCGCCGACGAGCACCTGCGCTTCATCCTGCTGTCGCGCGCCGCGGTCGAGATGTGCCAGCACATGGGCTTCGCGCCGGACATTTTTCACTGCCACGACTGGCATACTGCCCTGATCCCGCTGTACCTGAAATCGAGGTACGCCTGGGACCGGCTGTTCGCCAACACGCGCTCGGTGCTGACCATTCATAACATCGGCTACCAGGGCGTGGTCAATGCCAGCGTACTCCCGGACCTGGGACTTGACGGCGCTGAACACGAGTTGCATCAGGAAGACCTCGGACTCGGTCGCATCAATTTTCTCAAGGCCGGTATCCTGCATGCCGACCTGGTAACGACGGTCAGCCCGACCTACGCGCGCGAGATCCAGGGCGACGAATACGGCATGGGTTTGCAGGACCTGCTGCGCGCGCG
>CAYVLL010000331.1:0-2132 GCA_964452235.1 uncultured Woeseiaceae bacterium | reverse complement strand
GCGCGTCCTGCGTAAGCTCGCGTCATGCCGATCAACACCGCCAATCTCGACGACTTTCCCGAATCTCCGTATGCCGCGGAGTTGCGGAAGCAGTCGTCCACGTTGCGTTTCGACGAGCGCCTTGAGGCGGAATACCTCGATGAGCATTTGCGGCGCATACAACCCCGTGCACGAATCTGGACCGCGCTTGCGGCGCTGCTCGCCGGCGGCTTCACGATTGCGCAATGGCTGGAGGACAACAGTTGGAGTGGTGGGGTGCTGGCCCATGTGCTGCTGATTCTGCCCATTAGCCTTGCAATGGCGTGGCTGGCCTGGTCGCCCGGACACCTGCGCATCTATTTGCGTGTGGCAACCTTCCTTGCGCCGATACTCGGCGCGAGCGTGGCGATCGCCGCGGCGCAGGCGGTCAGCCGGGGAGCGGCTGAGGAAATGGCCAGCCTGATGCTGCTCCTCATCGCGACATTCTTTTTTGTCGGTCTGTTGTTTCGCGCGGCACTGATAGCAGGAATGGCAATACTGGTCGGCTTCGCGACTGCGGCAGGAATCGCCAACGTGTCGCCACCCCTGTTGCTCAAGTGTGTCCTGTTTTTGGCGATCGGCACATCACTTGGTATCGCGATCTGCCGCGACGTGGAACGTTCCTATCGCAAGCGATTTCTCGAACAGTCGCTCATCAACGAACTGGTCGATCGCGATGGCCTCACCGGACTAAAGAACCGTCGTGCTTTCGACGAGCATCTGCTGCGCGTTTGGCAGCAGTGCTTGCGCGGTGAAAAGGATGTCGCGTTTCTCCTCATCGATATCGATTTTTTCAAGGCGTACAACGATCGCTACGGACATCAGGCGGGCGATCAGGCACTGCGCAAGGTTGCAAACGTGATCAAAGAGTTCGCACGGCGGCCGCTCGACATTGCCGCCCGTTACGGCGGCGAGGAATTCGTGATTATCCTTTACGATCTGGCCCCCACAGCCGTCCGCAGCATTGCCGAACAGATCCGGCAATCCGTCGAGAATTTGCAGATCGAGAACCTCGACTCGGAGGGCACAAAAGTCATCACGGTCAGCATCGGGGCCGCTGTCGTGCGACCCGCCATCGGCCGCACACCGAAAGGCGCGCTGCAACTGGCGGACGAGGCGCTCTACCAGGCGAAACTCGCCGGGCGGAATAACTGCATCTTCGAGGGTCAGGCCGGCTACGAGGCGCTCACTACCGGCTCCTACCGCAATCCCGACGCGGCAAAACGCCGCTGAGCGAATTGTTTGGCTGCGCCACCGGTTGCAGCATCGGGAACGATTCTTTTGTCAGGCTCGCTGCAAGCGAGCCATCGCTGAAATTCACGAGGTCGCCGGCGGTGCCATACGGCATCTGTGCAGCCAGCACCTCTGTCACGCCCCGCCACGCTTTGTAGACGAACGCAAAGTCGCGGCTCGGTGGCAGTGGCGAGAACGGGTCTCCGGACGGGTAGCACTGCCGGATGTCATGACTGAGGCAATAATCGCCCGGGGTGATCCATTCACGATTCCAGGTGATGCGGAAGTCGAAGCCTTGCAGTGCCTGGGTGAACGCCCGGCTGGCAACGGCAGCCGTGTCACCGCAAAGATGCTGCCCGCGGCTCGTGACTTCGATGAGGTCACGACGTTGTGAACGAGTGTCGAGGCCTGCCGGACCCTGACGTCGATACTCACGCACAGCCTGCGATACGCTCGATCGCACTTGCTCCGCCAGTGCGCTACAGCCCTCGCCGGTCACTTGCGGTTGTGTGCCGCCGGTCAGGGGAGTGACAAGCAGGATTGTTACTGCCGCAGAATTCCATTTCTTCATTGTTCGATCTCCTCCGCTGATTCCACCTTGCCGGGGAATGCCCGGCCGTTGCGGATAGAGAATCGTTTACTGCAGGGAAATGCGGTATCTCGATTTCTCGGCAAATCGTGCAGATGCAGTCACGCTGACTAGAACCAGGACAGCAGCGCGCCGATCAGGCCACCGATCAGCAGCGCAAATATCGACAGTGCGCCGATACCAAACCCCAAACTGCGCGTTGTGGGGTCCTTCAGATAGCTCGTGCGATAGACGAATCGACCCACAATGAATAACAATCCAAGTGCGGCAGCAATGAGCGCATGCACGTACC
>CAYVLL010000330.1:0-2174 GCA_964452235.1 uncultured Woeseiaceae bacterium | reverse complement strand
CAACATCGTACAACCAGTGTCCCGGGCGTTTCCCGCTGGCAGGAGCTCGAGCCGGGCAATAGCACAGGCCTCGTCGAATGCCAGTCGGACTCAGGCATTCATGGCGATGGTACGGCCGGCCGGTTATGGGCATCCAATGGTTCGGATGGCAGCGTGTTCACCAACGACCCGGCTCGCGAGCTGGCCTGGGGCAGCGCTCCCGCATCGGTAACTTACAGCGTTTACGACGGCAACTACCTGAACTGGCAAAACTCGCCAGCCACCGTACAGCTCGAAAAAATTGATATCCTGAAATCCGTAATCAAGTCCGTGTTGAATTCGATCAGTGACGTCAACGTCGGCGTCATGCGCTTCAACAACAACGGCCAGGGCGGGCCGGTGATCAAGGCCATCAGCGATCTCGATTCGGATCGTCAGGCCATTCTCAACACGATCGACAGCCTGAATGCCACAGGCAACACGCCGTTGTCGGAAACGCTTTACGAGGCAGCGCTGTACTGGCGAGGCATGAACGCCTGGTACGGCGAAAACGTCAACCAGTACCCGACCGACCCGGCCGCGCTTCAATCCACCGGGCCGGAACGCTACCGGCAGCCGGACACCAATGTCTGCTCCAGGAACTTCAATGTGCTGCTGTCCGACGGCATACCGGTTGGCGACGAAGATACGCCAGGACTGGTCGGCAACCTGCCCGGTTTCCCGGGCAGCTGTACCGGAACCGGCCAGGGCCGCTGCCTGGACGATATCGCCCGCTATCTGGCAACGGTCGACGTTGACTCGACAATGGACGGCGACCAGTTCGTCACCACGCATACGATCGGCTTCGACATCGACCTGCCGCTCCTGCGTGAGACCGCCAACGCATCGGGCGGCAACTACTACACTGCGAATGATGTCGAGAGCCTGGCACGGGCTTTATTGAACATCGTCACCGATGTTTCCACCCGCTCGTTGTCATTCAGTGCGCCGGCAGTTTCCGTAAATACGTTCAACCGTACCCAGAACCTGAATGACCTGTACCTGACCATGTTCGCGCCGCGCAACAACGTACATTGGCCGGGCAATCTCAAGAAGTACCAGCTCGTCGACGGTCAGATTGTTGATGCCAACGGCGTCGCTGCGATCAATCCGGCAACAGGCTTTTTCTTCGACAACGCGCTGAGCCTGTGGACCGCCGGCGGTCCTGACGGTAATGAAGTCGAGTTGGGCGGCGCCGCAAACCAGCTGCCGACACCCGCCTCGCGCAACCTGTTCACAAACAACGGCGCCAGCAACAACCTCACTGCGGCCAGCAACGCAATTCACCCTTCGAATGCCGGCGTCTTCCAGGCGGGCGATTTCGGACTGACCGGCGCGGCCGGCGAACCGTCTGTTGACGAAATCATCCGCTGGATGCGCGGCGAGGATATCCGCGACGAAGACAACAACCCGGCGACCAGCGTGCGCAATGCAATGGGCGACCCGCTGCATTCTCAACCCGCAGCCATCATTTATGGCGGCAGCGCCGCATCTCCGGACATTGCGATATTTGTCGGTACCAATGACGGCTATCTGCACGCCATCGATGGCAACACCGGTGAGGAGCTGTGGTCGTTCGTACCGAATGAACTGCTCGGCGACATGAGACGCCTGTTTTTCGATCCGCGATCCAATTTCAAGCACTACGGCATAGACGGCAACATCGTGCCCGTCGTCAATGACAAGAACAACAACGGCATCATCGAGCCGGGCGATGGCGAATTCGCCTACATCCTGTTCGGCATGCGGCGCGGCGGCGATTCGTTCTATGCCCTCGACGTTACCAACAAGAATGCGCCGGTTCTGAAGTGGATCGCCAACTATTCGCAGTTCGGGCAGAGCTGGGCCACACCGGTTCCGGTGCGCATGAACATCGACCACCCGGGGCTCAACGCGGAACGAGCGGTCGTGGTGCTCGGCGGTGGTTACGATCCGGTGCACGATACCCGCGCGCACCCGAACAATCCCGATGCACTGGGAGCCGGAATCCACATTCTCGATCTTGAAAGCGGCGAGCGCCTGTGGCGTGCCGGCCGCGACGGCGGCGCCGATCTGCAGCTTGCGTCGATGACGCGATCGATTCCGACACAAGTACGAGTCCTCGATATGACGGGTGACGGACAGGCAGACCGCATGTATGCGTCCGACATGGGTGG
>CAYVLL010000329.1:0-2184 GCA_964452235.1 uncultured Woeseiaceae bacterium | reverse complement strand
GAGTCGTGAACGAGAGATTCTCGCGCTCACCGAATGCCCGCGCCATCGTCGCATGCACAAGTACCGGAATATTCGCCGCCTTTATCTCATTGAGCAGCAGGTAAGCTTCGGCGGCGCCATCCAGTACCAGTCGGACGCCAAACTCCTCGGCAATCCGGATTGCCGTCATGATGTCCTGGTGGCGGTGCACTGTCACCAGCAACCGTGTATCGCCGGCGAGCACGGCGGCCAGTGCCTCGTGCCGAAGATTGCGCGCGGGAGGCTCCTTGTCGTCCTTCCCGCCTGCCGCGATCTTGTCGCGATAGTTTTGCGCGGCGACGAGTTCGGCTCGCAGCATGGCGGCGGCCTTGCTGCGGTTGCCCGGCGAGTTGCGCGTGCCGTTATCAGGAACTGCAGCGCCTTCCCCCAGTGTTGCCGCCACCATGGCCAGCGGCACGATGACAGATTCGGCTACTGTGTCGCCGCGGGTTTTCGCGATGAGTGTCTGTCCGGATACGATTTCGCCCGGCGCATGTCCGGTGTGGATAGTCGTAATGCCAAAGCTGCGCAGCCACTCCAGCAAGGGCTCGCGCGGGTTATACGCGTCGATGGCGCGCAACTCCGGCTGTATCGCCTCCGAGCGTTCAATCTGGTCCTGATCGTGTGGCTGATTAAGGTAACCTGCGAGCCCGACGACAGAACGTGCATCGATCAGCCCGGGCGTAACTACCGGTGCATCGATAACCCGAATACCGCTCGGCAGCGACACGGCAGTGGCAGGCCCGATAGCTGCAATGCGGCCATTCCGGATGAGCACCACACCATCCTCGATCGGCGCTGCCGTAACGGGATAGACGATGTCACCACGGACCGCGAGATCCTGCCCGAGCAGTGCGACAGGCATTGCCAATAGGCATGCCGCGGCGACATACGGCAAACGGGCAACCATCAGTATCCTTCCCCGTAGCCGTGGAACTCGAGCGCGCGCGAGGATGGCGTCAATGCACCGTAAGCGCCTTCCGCGACCGCGCGGTCGTCCGGATTATCCCGGTCGAACACTTTGCGTCCTTCAACCCAGGTTTCCTTTACACGTGTGTAAACGCTGAACGGATCACCCGACAGAATGACAAAGTCCGCATCCTTGCCGCGCTCCAGCGACCCGACGCGCTCTTCGAGGTCGAGCATGCGGGCCCCGGCGAGCGTCAACGCTTCGAGTGCTTTCTCGCGCGACATGCCCGTCCGGACGCCAATTGCGCCCATGCGCAGAAACAGCCGCGAATCGGTAATGTAGTCGTCCGTATGAAACGCGACATCGACGCCCGCATCTTCCAGGGCGCGCGGTCCTTCGAAATTGAGGTGCATCGCCTCGAGTTTGCCTCCGGGGCTGTCGACCACGATGAGCGAGACCGGTACGTTGGCGGCGGCGATCTCACGGGCGACACGATGCGATTCGCTGACGTGATGCAATACGACGTTAAAACCGAACTCTTCCTTGAGCCGCAATACGGTCAGGATGTCGTCGTGGCGGTGCGTATGATGATGGACGACTCGCTGACCATCGAGCACTTCGACCAGGGCTTCCAAGCCGAGATCACGGTCCGGCCGCATGGAAGCGTCGTTGCCGGCCCTGGCAATCTTGTCACGATACTCCTGGGCGGCCACGAACTGCTGGCGTACCAATGCGGCTGATTTCGCGCGCGTGCCCGGAAACGGAGGATCACGGCGGGAGTTGGTGCCGTTCGCCATCTTGATGCCGCCGGCGATTGCATCGTCGTCCGTCCGGTACGCGAGATCTTCGATCGAATTGCCGTCGCGCAACTTCACGTAGATTGTCTGCCCGCTAAGCAAGAGCCCGGATCCTGCCATGAGGTTGGCGGTGGTTATGCCGCCCGCCCGAGCGCGCCCGAATCCAGCGTCTCGTATATCGATGGCGTCCAACGCCCTTGTTTCCGGTTGTATGGGTGCCGACCGATCACCTCCGGCAACTTCGCCGATGTGGCTGTGGGTATCGACCAGGCCAGGGATGATTATCCGGCCGGAAACGTCGACGGTCCGGGCGTTTTCCGGAATGCTTACGGTGTCAGCCGGGCCGATCGCCAGAATAGTGTGGCCCTGAACGATGAGCGTGCCGTTCCCGATAGGTGGCGAACTGACTGGCAGAATGGTGGCGCCGGTAAACGCGGTGGTGTCGTCGGCCAGGCCAGG
>CAYVLL010000328.1:0-2217 GCA_964452235.1 uncultured Woeseiaceae bacterium | reverse complement strand
ATATACATTGCAAGAATTGACAGTGTTTGGCTCAAATTCCAACGCAAAACAACAAGCAGGGGTTTCCAACTCGCGAAGTTGCCGCTCCCGAATCAACTCCCGAACGACTTCAGGTTCATTACCGTAATGCCCCGTCTTGATCTGCGCCTTAATCCAACGATCTTGCTGATCGGTTACCGATATACTTTTCTTGACCATTGGCATGGCTCGCACTCCCAAAGATAACCATAAAATCCCTACTTGGTAGTATATTTTACTACCAAATGTCCGGCAAGCTCTCCTTAAAATCGATCCTGCGCCGGCTGCCGGAAGTATTCGTGATGAACGCCACTCGATAGCGATCACCGTTACGGCCTTTGTCCGGTCCCGGTCGAAGCGACATCGTTCAACAGCGCCTGCAGGTTCCGCTTCGGTTTGTGCCGTGCCCGCAACGCGCCGACGAACTCGCTAAAGCGGTTCTCGCCAGCCCTGCCAAACAGTTCCCTCTGCTCGATGAGCAGATCCACGGCCTGCCGATAACCGTCCTTGTTCTTTCGCTGGATGTGCCCTTCGATGGCTCGTGCCACGAATTCGGCAGCCTGGCCCGGATCGTTCTCCGCGAACCACCCGGCTGCGTCGACCAGGTCCTGCGGATTCCGGGCGTAAGCATTGACCAGTGCCGCGGCCTCGGCGGTGACGCCGTCGGCGTGCAGGATCAGGGCGAGCGTAAAGCCGCAGGCGGGCCCATGCCAACGGTCTTTGCCCAGGCCGGACCGAAGGTAATCGACGGCGACCTGCTTTGTCTGCTCGCGCCGGCCGGCGCGTGCCGCGAGTTCCTCGAGCTGCCGGAATTGGCCAATGCCAGGCGATTTCTTGAAAAGATCGAGCTGCGCGTCGGCCGCCTTCGCCCATTCCTTTCGGGCTCGATGCACCGAGACACGCAGCGCATGATTCCTGGCTTTCTCGTCTGCGGCAGCATCGCCCTTGTCCAGCCACTCCAGCGCCTTGTCCGGGTTCCCCTGTTCCAGGTACAGCTCCGCAATGCCATAGCAATCGCGGGCACTGGTGCAGGTCCGCCTGGCCAGCGCGATCAGCGCGTCACGATCGCCGGCCGCGTGTGCCTCCTCGGCGAGGATGCCGGTCAACTGCATGTACGGATACGATTCATCGAAGCTGGCGCCGAAGGGCAAATCGGGCAGCGCATCGAGCAGCGACCTTACGTGGGCCAAATAGGCGGCACACCCGTCGTCGCCCAACAATTCGCCGTACTCGCCAAGAACGTCGTTAAACGTGTCCCATGGGTCGTTCAGGTGAAGGTCGAGCAGATAGGACGCGAGGTCGTCTGCCGCCCAGCCGATTCTTGCGAGTGCGTCCCGATGGAGCGCGTGCAGCCCATGCTGCAGCCCCCAGCGGCGACCGCCGGAATCGTCCACGCGCCCGAGAGCCTTCTCCAGCCTGGAGAAGGCATGCCGAACCGTCGCTAGAAGGTCGGCCGGCGCGAGTGACGGCGCTATCGATTCGATTCCGGTCACGCAAGCCTCGGCGCGCTCGAAATATTGTGCCACCTGCCGATAGTCCCAGAGGTCGCGCAGCGGAATTGCCGCGGTAATCATTTTCTTGAGGCGCCTTGCATCCAGCGCGCCGGCGGCGATGTCTGCCTGCATGAGCAGTCGATTCTCAAGCTCAGGTGCCCCATCGAGCGCACCAAGCACGATATCGATCAGCGCGTCGCTTGACAGCCCCGACAGGTAGGCACAAATGCGGTCTTCAGCAGCATTAGCCTCCGAGGATTGCATGACCGCGTCCCGGGCCTCGACCGCAAGCGCCACTGCCACGCAGTGCTTGCAGAAATCGAAGCCCTCGGAGGCCGGGCAGGTACAGGCCCCGTCGGAGCCAAGGGGAGTCTTGCGCAGCCGGACGTCGTATGCCTCGGTGCCGTCGACTCTGGCCGTGATCCGGTCGCCAACAACGGAAAGCCTGGCGACGCGTCCCTCCTCGTAATAGGCGACCCCGCGCTCGTAGGCGCCCTGGCCCGCCAGCTTGACCAGGTTGCTGGCCTTTGCTGCCGCAGTCAAAGTGCCAGCCCGGAGTACTGCATACCAAATTTGTTCTTGTGCTTCTGCATCTCAATGTACTCTTTGGCTATAGCTGAGCTCCTGTTCTTCTCAAGAAACGGGAATCTCGGCAGCGTCAATACAGCAAGAATCGCTGTCGAAGCCGTCCAGGCACACATCAGTA
>CAYVLL010000327.1:0-2234 GCA_964452235.1 uncultured Woeseiaceae bacterium | reverse complement strand
GTCGCAGATTGAGGATCGCCTCCGCCTGGATTTCGGACAACTTGAAGCGCGCCTGGAGTTCAGATTTCGGATCGTCCTCTTCGCGAATTATCCTGATCACTTCGTCGATGTTCAGGTAGGCGATCAGCAATCCATCGAGAATATGCAGACGGTCCGAGACGATTTGCAGCCGGTGCTGCAGGCGACGCTTGACGGTTTCACGGCGGAATTGCAGCCACTCGGTCAGCAGCTCGAGCAGATTGAAATTACGCGGCCGTCCGTCGAGCGCAACGATATTCATGTTGACTCGTACCGTCCGTTCCAGCGAGGTCGTGGAAAAGAGGTGCGACATGAGACCATCGATGTCGATCTTGTTCGATTTTGGCGTGATCACCAGGCGAATCGGATCCTCGTGATCGGACTCGTCTCGCAGGTCCTCGACCATCGGCAGCTTCTTGTTACGCATTTGTGCTGCTATCTGTTCGAGGATCTTGCTGCCGGATACCTGGTACGGCAGCGAATTGATGATGATCTCGCCGTTGTCCACCTTGTAGGAAGCACGGACGCGCAATGTACCGTTCCCGGTCTGGTAAATCTGGCGGATCTCGGCTCGCGGCGACACGAGTTCGCCACCGGTCGGGAAATCCGGCCCTTTGATGTGCTTCATGAGCTGAGCAACGGTGGCGTTCGGATTGTCAATGAGGTGTACGAGTGCGCTGGCAACCTCGCGAAGATTGTGCGGTGGCACATCCGTTGAAAGCCCGACCGCGATGCCGGTCGTGCCGTTGAGCAGCAGGTTTGGCAAGCGCGCCGGCAACACCACGGGCTCGTCGAGCGTGCCGTCGAAATTGGGCGCCCAGTTGACCGTCCCCTGCCCCAGTTCGGCGAGTAGCGACTTCGCATACGGCATGAGTCGCGATTCGGTGTACCGCATGGCGGCAAAGGACTTGGGGTCATCGGTAGAACCGAAATTGCCTTGCCCGTCGACGATTGGATAGCGATAAGTAAACGCCTGTGCCATCAGCACCATCGCTTCATAACAGGCGGAATCGCCGTGCGGATGGAATTTGCCGATGACGTCGCCGATGGTCCGCGCGGATTTTTTCGGCTTGGATCCGGCCGACAGCCCCAGTTCGCTCATGGCATACACGATCCGACGCTGTACCGGTTTCAAGCCGTCACCGATCTGCGGCAAGGCACGATCGAGAATGACGTACATCGAATAATCGAGGTAGGCCTTCTCGGTGTAGTCCTTGAGCGCCAGCTGCTCGACGCCTTCGAGATTCAGTTGGTTCTGCATGGTCTCTCCTGTGACCGCTCAGACTTCTGCAAGATTACCCTTCGTTTCGAGCCAGTCGCGCCGGTCGGCGGCGCGTTTCTTGGCCAGCAGCATGTCCATGAGCTGATCGGTGTTGTCTTTCGCGCCGACGGTCAGCTGCACGAGGCGGCGGGTGTCCCGATGCATCGTGGTCTCGCGCAGCTGCTGCGGGCTCATTTCGCCCAGTCCCTTGAAGCGCGTCACCGAAACCTTGCCGCGTAATTTCTCAGCGTCGATGCGATCGAGGATGCCCTGTCGTTCGGCCCGGTCGAGCGCATAAAACACGGCCTTGCCGACATCGATGCGGAACAGCGGCGGCATGGCAATGTATACATGCCCGGCGAGCACAAGACTGCGGAAGTGGCGCAGGAACAGCGCGCACAGGAGGGTGGCGATGTGTGCGCCGTCCGAGTCGGCGTCCGCAAGTATGCAAATCTTGTGATAGCGCAGGCCCTCGATATCGCCGGCACCCGGGTCCACGCCGAGAGCCACGCTGATGTCGTGCACTTCCTGGGATGCCAGTATTTCGTTCGTATCGACTTCCCAGGTGTTCAGGATTTTGCCGCGCAGCGGCATGATTGCCTGCGTCGTGCGGTCGCGCGCCTGTTTCGCGGAACCGCCGGCGGAGTCGCCCTCGACGAGAAACAACTCGCAAAGTTCAGGCTCCTGCGAAGTACAGTCCGCCAGTTTGCCCGGCAATGCCGGGCCGGTGACGATTTTCTTGCGCACCACTTTTTTCGCCGCGCGCAGTCGTGACTGGGCCTTGCCGATGGCAAGCATAGCGATCTGGTCGCCGGTTTCAGGATGCTGGTTGAGCCATAATGAAAAGCTGTCCTTGACCACGCCGGTGACAAACGCGGCCGATTCCCGCGACGACAGTCTCTCCTTGGTCTGTCCCGAGAACTGCGGATTCTCGAGTTTGGCACTCAGCACGAAA
>CAYVLL010000326.1:0-2240 GCA_964452235.1 uncultured Woeseiaceae bacterium | reverse complement strand
CAGGGGTGACTGGCAAGGAAGCACGCATCGCCCGTGATACGGGCTCCTACAGGGGTGACTGGCAAGGAAGCACGCATCGCCCGTGATACGGGCTCCTACAGGGGAATCGATACGGAATTCGGTCCCTTGTAGGAGCCCGTATCACGGGCGATTAACCCGGCAGGTACTTCGCATACCGTTCCAGCGACGGCGCCAGAACGTCTTTTAACTGATCCAGTTTGTCGTCGTAATTCCGCCAGAACCCGATCGACCGCGTGTGGATCGGCTGCCGTACCTGTTCCGAACTCGCCGTGCGCACCGGACGCTCGGTTTCATAGAACCGCAGGCAGGCCTCCTCGAACGGCAACCCGCAGTGCTTCAGCAAGCGCCGCACTTCGACATCAAAATTATTCACTAGCACCTCGTACTGCACTGTCAGAACCTTGCCCGGCAGTACCGCATGCCAGTGATCCATCAGGCGTTCGTATTCGAGAAAGTACTCGCCTATGTCAATAAGGTCATAGGTAAACGTCTGCCCCTTGGCGAACAACTGGCGAAAGCAGCTGAGGCAGGAGTCGAGCGGATGCCGGCGCGCATCGATGATGGTTGCGTTCGGCAGTATGAGGTGCAAAAAGCCAATGCCCGGAAAGTTATTCGGCATTTTGTCAATGAATCGCGGCTTTCCTTCGGCCCGGTGCATCTCGGCATGTCCGAGATATTCCCGGCCGAGCGCCGCGAAATGCCCGGCAGACAGTTCGCGTACGGCTTCCGGGTAGTTGATGCCATCCGCGCGGTTGCGGTTCAGTGAAGTGGCGACACGACCAAGGTAGGGCAGTTCCGACGTGCCTTCGACCTGGCTGTGACTTGCGAGAATCTGTTCGATCAGTGTTGAACCGGAGCGCGGCAGGCCGACGATGAAAATCGGCGAGTCATCCGCGCTTCCGCCGCCCGCCTTTTCCTGCAGCAGCCCGGCATCGAACACCTTGATGATGGCATCGTGCATCACTTCCGTTTGCACCGGATCGTACTTTTCCAGCCGGCGTTGCGTCGCATTCCCCTTCTCGTAGAAGCTCCAGGCGCGATCGAAATCGCCGCGATCCTCGAACGCCTTCGCCATGGCGTAAAGAAAGTTGACCCGTGACTGATTGGTCAGATCCTCACGCCGCAGTGCGGCCTCCATAGCCGCAATGTCGTCGTCGGTCAGGCGGTACGTCTTGAGATTGGCGAGGCTCCAGTAACTCTCGCCGTTGTCCGGTTTAAGCCGTATACACTCCCGGTACTCTGCAATCGCTTCGTCCTGGCGCCCGACCGTCTTGAGTACATGCCCTAGCCCGAGGTGCGCACCGGGGAATTTTGGCTGCAACTCCAGCGTTTTCCGGTACGCCTCGATCGCGCGCCAGGTCAGTGCTGCCGGCGCCAGGGTACCGGCGAGTTGAAAGTGCGCCTGGGCATTGTCCGGCTCCAGTTCGATAAGGCGATTGCAAAATTCTACCGCTTCGTCAAACCGATTCTGCTCCTTTAGCAAACGCGCCAGGTCCAGGATCGCGCCACCGAAGTCCGGCGCCAGTTCGATCGCCCGTCGCAACAGTCGCTCGGCATCTGCATTGCGCTTGGCGGACAACGCAATGCGCCCCAGCATGCGCATCGCATCGACATGTTTGGGATTGTCGCGCAGCACCTCCCGGTATAGCCTCTCCGCATCTTCGAGACGGCCTTCCTTGTGATGTTCGGCAGCGTGCGCGAGCTTCCTGCGTTCCGGATTCAGGGAAAACGATTTTTCAAATGCCTCATCCGCTTCCTTGCCGAAGCCAAGCCGCGCCAGCGCCTTGCCGAGATTCAGGTGGGCCCATTCGAGTCCCGGGTCCAGGCGGACGGCATTGCGCAGGGCATCCGCTGCTTCGGCCGGCCGGTTGAGTTCCAGCAGAGCGAAGCCGAGATCTTCATGCGGTTTTGCGAAAGTCGGCGCAAGCCGGATTGTCTGCCGCAGTGCTGTCTCGGCCTCAGCGAAACGATTGAGCTTGATCAGCACCGCACCATGCAGTCCCAGCACATTGACATCATTCGGATGCTGTTGCAGCAGCGCGCGGCACAGGCCTTCGGCATGCCCGTAGTCGCCACGATCGACGAGTTCCATGATTTCGTTGAAACGCCCTTTCGGCGTGGACAATGCTGACATCACTACCTTTCCATCGCTGCGGTGCAAGTATGCGGTATGGGCCTGCGCTTAGGAAATTGAGCGAGGGAAATTGAGCGAGGGAAAT
>CAYVLL010000325.1:0-2257 GCA_964452235.1 uncultured Woeseiaceae bacterium | reverse complement strand
CCACACATGGCACCAGCCAGGGTCTCGCCTACGTTCGCGACCAGTACGTGCCGCCGCTCAACAACCGGACGTTGTTCAAGCGTGATGCAAACCTGTGCCTCTATTGCGCACTGCGCTTCACGACGCGCGACCTGACCCGCGACCACATTACGCCGTTATCGCAGGGTGGCAAAGATGCCTGGAACAACGTGGCGACAGCGTGCCGACGCTGCAACAACCACAAGGGAGGGCGAACGCCGGAACAGGCGGCCATGCAGCTCATCGCAGTGCCGTTCACGCCGACTTATGCGGAGTACATCTATCTCAAAGGGCGCAAGGTGCTGGCCGACCAGATGCAGTATCTCCTCGCACATATTCCGCGATCGAGTCCGCTGCACGCGCGTCTCTCCGACCATCTCCTGGAAGGAGCACCGATGTTCGAGCTGGCGGTTGACTGACATTCCCGGCGCGATGCATCCTCGCATCGCAATTCGACCCTGATGCAATACCTGATCGACGCCAGCGTATACGTTTTCCGTGCGCATTATTCGATGCCGGATGACATGGTCGACGGCGACGGCAACCCGGTCAATGCGCTGTATGGATTCTGTCGATTCCTCGGCGATTTCATGGAGCAGGTGCGGCCGGAGTATGTTGCTGTTTTATTCGACGAAAGCCTGACGACATCTTTTCGAACAGCACTCTATCCCGCCTACAAGGCCAATCGCGAACCGGCGCCGCCTGAACTGAAGCGGCAATTCCAGCAGTGCAGGGAGTTCACGCGCGCCCTGGGCATCATGCATTGCGCGCATCCGTTCTTCGAAGCCGACGACCTGATTGGCACACTGGTCACCGTCGGCCGTGAGAGCGGTCGGGCATCCACGATCGTTAGCCGCGACAAGGATCTCGCGCAACTGGTCTCTGCGAGCGACGTCTTCTGGGATTTCGCGGGCAAGGGGAGGCTCACGTACGACCAGATCCCCGCGGCATTCGGCGTGTGGCCGGAACAGATCGCCGATTTCCTCGCACTCGCGGGAGACACCGTCGACAACATCAAGGGTGTGCCCGGTGTCGGCAAAAAAACCGCGCAGGCACTGCTCAATCACTTCGGCTCGCTGGATTCCCTCTACGAAAACCTGGGCAATGTGCATCTGGTTCCATGCCGCGGCGCCAAGACGCTGGCCAGTAAACTCGAATTGCATCGCGAAGAAGCATTGCTCGCGAGAAAACTGACCGGCATCGCCTGTGACGCGCCGCTCGACAGGCCACTCACCGAACTGAAACCGCAGGTGCCGGATCTCGATGCAGTCAACGCGTTGTTCGATACAGCGGGAATTGGCATGGCCTTGCGCCGCCAGGCGGAACGAATTGCGGCTCTGCGCTGAGCCGGACAGCCCGGGAAATTCAAAAGTGCGACTGCCCGTCGCTGCCAACCCTTGCAAGCGTCCAGGTTACGATGCCTGACTGGCCCGGTGTTGCCGAAGTCCTGCGTGACAGCGGCATAGTCGTGACCGGATCTGCAACGCCGCAGGCTATCAGCGGCGGCGATATCAACGCCGCATGGCGTCTCGATACAACACTCGGCCCCGTTTTCCTCAAGACCTGTCCCGCCCGCGACCTGCAACGCTTCGAAGCTGAGGCGGACGGCCTGTTGGAACTTGGCAAGGCGGGGGCGATTCGCGTCCCGCAGGTCCTCGCCTGTGCACGCAGTGAGAGGGACGCGATACTGGCACTGGAGTGGCTCGCCCTGCAGGAGCCGGATCAGCAGGCGGAGCAAATGCTTGGCGAACAGCTGGCAGCGCAGCACGGGCATACGCGCGAACAGTTCGGCTGGCAGCGCGACAACACCATCGGCATGACTCCGCAGATCAACACGCAAGACCTGGACTGGATTCGATTCTTCCGCCGGTGGCGGCTCGGCTACCAGCTCGAGCTTGCGGCTTCGAACGGCTTCACGGGAGTACTGCAATCGGAAGGCAGAATGCTCGTTGCGGGATTCGAGCGCTTTTTCTCGAACTACGCGCCTCAGGCATCGTTGCTGCACGGCGACCTGTGGGGTGGGAACCGGGGCTGCGTGGGTGGCGTACCGGTGGTGTTTGATCCTGCGGTCTACTTCGGCGACCGGGAATCGGATCTCGCAATGACGCGGCTTTTCGGCGGTTTCGGTGAAGCGTTTTATCGGAGTTACGAAAGGGCCTGGCCGCTCGGGCCGGGCCACCAGAACCGCGTGCTGCTATACCAGCTCTATCATGTGCTGAATCATTTGAATTTATTCGGT
>CAYVLL010000324.1:0-2270 GCA_964452235.1 uncultured Woeseiaceae bacterium | reverse complement strand
CTGAACGGTGCCCGGGCCTTGCAGGCCGCCCCACCCGCTTTCCACGATGATGTCCGCTCGAGCCGGACTGGACTAACGGGCTGCGGCGAAGGACAATTCCTCCGCGCCATTGCCGGCAGGGGAAAGCAAGCGCCATGTGGGTGTCGAAACCGATCTATGAAAGTCTGCCGTATTTCTACCTGCTGGTCGGCCTTGTCTGCCTGGCAGCGTCGATGTATCTCAATCACTGGTTTTGGCCCGAAATCTGTTTCGGAGTGGGGCTCTTTTGCCTTGTAGCGGGTCTGGTCGTCTGGCTTAAACGCCGCGACTATCGGGACCAGGATCGTCGCCCGGACCAGAGTACCGACCTCTAGGCCAATTTCTAGCCCTTCTGTTCCTTGCGCCGGGCCGGCAAAGGGATATCGACATCCCGCAGATCGTGATAAACCAGTTCGTGAATGCCCAGCGATACGATATCGCCGTCCTTCAGTCGGTACTTCTTGATTCGTTCATCGCCGATGAATACGCCGTTGGTGCTGTTCAGGTCTTCAATGACACAACCGGCCTGATCGCTGTTCAGCTGGGCATGGTGGCGACTTACAAATTTGCTCTGGATATAAATCTCATTGTCCGGCGAACGCCCGATTATGACGCGGCCCGGCCCGAAGTAGTGTTCAGCGACTTTCTCTCCGTCACTGCGAACCTCGATGCGCGTGACATGTTCGGCTTCCTGGGTGTCGACTGTTCCTGATGCTTTCTGCGGAAGTGTGCCTTTGCTGAGCTCGTGTTCCTTCCAGCTCAATTCGTCAACCGCCGCCTTGATCTCCGCGGCGCCTATAACCGTTTTGTTTTCCGCAAAAGCGACCAGCAACGCGGTATCGCACAGCGTGTTGACCAGTCGCGGAACACCGCCGGTATATCGATAGATGATGTCGTATGAGTCCGGCTTGAACAGCTTGCCTGCAACGCCCCCTGCAACCTTCAGTCGATGTTCGATGTACTCGCCCATTTCACGCATATCAAGCGGCCCAACGTGGAAGCGCAGCCGCACACGCTGGACGAGCTGTTTCAATTCAGGTGAATCGAGAGTGTCCTTGAGCTCGGGTTGCCCGGCAAGGATGATGCGCAGCACTTTTTCCTTGTGTGTCTCGATGCCGGAAATCATGCGGATTTCCTCGAGCACCTTCGCACTCAGGTTCTGAGCTTCATCGACGATCAGCACAACCTTCTTGCCGTTCGCGTATTGATCGATAAGAAACATGTTCAGGGTGTCGAGAAGTTCGACTTTGCGCTGCTTGAAGGGTTTGAAACCGAACTCCGTCAGCACCGCTTGCAGAAACTGGCTGGGCGACAGCTGGGTTTGCGACACCATGGCATAGACTACGTCGTCGCCGAGCTCGCCCAGGAATGACTGTAGCAAGGTAGTTTTGCCGGAGCCGATTTCGCCGGTAATGACGACAAAGCCATCCGCCAGCCAAATGGTGGACTCCATGTAGGCTTTCGCCCGGGCATGCTGCTTGCTCCAGTAAACGAATTCCGGATCTGGTGTGAGCCGAAAGGGCTGCTCTTTGAGTTTGAAGTGTTCTGTGTACGACATTCAATAGTTCCGGCCGAGTTCGCATGGCGCGAGTGCTCAACCATTTTTCCCCTATTGTTCAGTAACCTGGCGTTTCGACAACGGCCTAGTGTACCTGCATTCTAACGGCTCCTGCCAACCCGGGCTGAGCGCTGTGTCGGAAAATGGCTACGCGCGAAGCAGGCGCATTGCCGTGGCGAGGCGTTGGTTCCGTTCCGCGGCCGTGGCGGCCACAGTGGTCAGGTGGCCAAGTTTGCGCGCCGCTCGTGGCTCTTTGCCATAATCATGCAAGCTGAAGCCGGCCGCCGCCAATGCATCTGAATCGTTTGGCATGACCCCGATCAGATTGACCATTGCTGCGTAACCTTTTGCGGCTGTGTTGCCCAGCGGCAGGTCAAGTATTGCCCTTAAGTGATTCTCGAACTGACTCGTGCCGGCACCCTCGATCGTCCAGTGCCCTGAATTGTGTACGCGAGGCGCGAATTCGTTCGCCAACAAGCGGTCGCCGGCCACGAATAATTCCAGCGCCAATACACCGACGTATTCCAGATGTGTTAACAGGTCTCGCAGGTGGCGCTGCGCCTTTGCCGTTAGCGTTTGTTCGGTTACCGGAGCGACCGAGTGTCTCAAGATACCGGACGCATGAACATTCTCGGTAACCGGGTAAATGGCGATGTCGCCGCCGGGCCGGCGCGCGCCGATTACGGATACTTCA
>CAYVLL010000323.1:0-2280 GCA_964452235.1 uncultured Woeseiaceae bacterium | reverse complement strand
ATCGGCGCGTTCCTGATGATCGGCGCGGTGCAGGTCTACAACCAGAGCCGTGAGGCTTACGTAATCAACGAATCGATCGCGCGTGTACAGGAAACGGCGCAATTTGCGCTCGACACCATCGAGGCCGATCTGCGCATGGCCAGCAACTGGGGCCGGAACAGCCGCGGCGACGCCGTTGAAGGCCGCTCCCTCGATGGTGACGCCAATCCTCTTGGACTACCGGTACCCGGGGGCTGTGGCGCAAACTGGGCGCTGGACCTCACGCGACCGATCATTGGCAGCGATAACGCGTACACACTCGCGTGCGGGCCAACCGGCCTGGCCCAGAACAATTCCGATGTGGTCACCATCCGTCGCGCGTCCAGGGACCCGGCGCCGGTCGGCGGCAATCGTCTGCAGGTTCAAACCACCCGCGTGCAGGGCGAGCTGTTTGTGGACAACACTATTCCGGCCGGCTTTGACCCGCTTAATTCGGCGACTCACAACCTCATCGTCAATTCCTATTACGTCGCCGCCACGTCAGACCTTATTCCGGGTGTACCAACTCTTCGCCGCAAGACCCTCACGACATTGGGCGGTGCTCCCGCCATCGAAGACCAGGAAGTCGCACCCGGTGTCGAGAACCTGCAAATTCAATTTGGTGTCGATGTGGACCGCGACAACTCCGTCGATCGCTACGTCAATCCCGGAGATCCGATTCTCGACCCGGCTTCCGGGGCTTTCATCCCGGCGGCCCGCGTGCTGACTGCACGCGTCTGGCTGGTCGTACGTTCCGTCGATCGGGAGCCGGGCATTATCGACGAGCGCACCTATCAGCCGGGCAACGCACCCGCTTTCGTACCGAACGACGATTTCCGCCGCATGCAGGTGTCGAAAACCATCCTGCTACGTAACGCCAGGACCTGATCCACGACTACCGAGAGCCCAGTCATGAAGCCAATTACTTTCGCCAATCGCCAGCAGGGTGCCGCGCTGATCGTCGGCCTGATTCTGCTCGTGGTTGTGACCGTGCTCGCCATCTCGGGCATGAATACGGCGACCACCGAGCTGGCGATCGCGCGCAATGACCAGAACTACGAAAACGCGTTCCAGGCGGCCGAGACCGGAATCGAGTTCGCATTGTCACAGGGCCGGTTCGATACGCTGGCGCCGACGACGCTGCAGCAGAATGTCATACGTAACGACGACGTCGAAACAGTCATTGTCTTCGAGACAGCGACGCTGGTACCGGACCGCGCCTTCAGCCTTGGCGTTGGCAGCGGCATCGCTGCATACCATTTCACAGCCACCGCGACCGCAGAATCAGCACGCGCCGCCGGTGTTGAAACCGATCGTGACGCCTCTGCGGTACACACGCAGGCCTTTTACGTTGTGGGTCCCGAAGCACCGACGCTCTGATCGGCGTCCCGGGACCGGCACACAGGAATTCCGAGGAGCAATTGCGATGCGCATTCGAAAGTCCTTACTTGCAACGATCGCGATGGCCGTCGCCGGCGCGAGCGGTACGGCGCTTGCAGATCAATCGCCGCTGTTTCCGGTCGTTGTCAAAGCCCATGAGGTCCAGCTGACCGGCCTGCGGCTACCGGCGAGCAGCAACGGCACACTCGGCTTCAAGCCCTGCAACGACTGTGATTTTGAAACCGTGCGCGTCACACCGGCTACCCGGTACGAAGCGAACGGCCAGGACCTCAGGCTTGAAGATTTTCGCAATGCAGTTGCCCGCATAACGGATCGCGCAAACGCGGCCGTTACGGTGAAACAGCACCTGGAGTCAGACACCATAACGGTCGTTCGCGTAACGACGTTCTGAGCCAGGAAAACCCACGAATCATCGAGGGATGGACACCATGAACTCCCAGACAACAAGGACGAAATGGACAAGCGCAGGATTACTGCTTGCCCTGGCCGTTGGCTCACCGGCAGTAACCTTTGCCGATGACACGGAGCTCTTGCTCCTCACGCCGGACACTGGCAGCAAGCCGAACATCCTGTTCATCCTCGATACTTCGGGCAGTATGGAAGACGAGGTAATGACGCAGGAACCGTACGACCCCTCAGTCACCTATGGCGGCACCTGTGACAGCGGCAGTGTTTACTGGTCCGACGTGGACCTGCCACCCGACTGTTCGACCGGAACCAATCATGCCGTGGCGAAGAGTGCCTTTGTCTGCAATGCGGCGGCGGGTCAGCTGGCGGGCATCGGCAGTTTCTCCGATACCCTGGCCCAACATCGTACAACCAGTGTCCCGGGCGTTTCCCGCTGGCAGGAGCTCGAGCCGG
>CAYVLL010000322.1:0-2300 GCA_964452235.1 uncultured Woeseiaceae bacterium | reverse complement strand
GGCGCTTCCTGAAAGGCATCGGTGCCGATAGCCATGGTCGGAACCTGCCCGCAGATGACGACAATCGGCACTGAGTCCGCCATGCAATCGCGTACCGGGGTAACGGTGTTCGTTGCGCCGGGTCCGGACGTGACCATAACCACCCCCACCTTGCCGCTGGCGCGTGCGTAACCGGCCGCCATGAAGCCGGCGCCCTGTTCATTGGCCGGCACGATCAGCGGAATCGCCGATTTGCCTTCACTGGTGCGATTGCGGTCGTTGTAACGGAAGACGGCATCGTAGGTAGGTAGAATTGCACCCCCGCTGTAGCCAAAAATCGTGTCGACGTGTTCGTCTGCGATGACCTGGACGACGATGTCGGCACCGCTCATTATCGAGCCGGCAAGGGGATGGCGGGTCGTGTGAGTTGCGGGTGAATGAGTGGTCATCGGGTATTGGACAAGCAGGGCTGGGGAAAACTGTTCAAGTGCAGGATTTCGTTCGAGTGTTTACTAATTCCTGCTGCATTGCAATACTCAGGACAGCGCGCCGGCAATGAGTGAGGCTGGCTGCAGCAATGGTTTCACGCGAATCGTTTCGCAATCGGCTGGTCCGGTCGTAGTTCGGACCAATACTTGTTCGGATCTGAACATGAGACATGTAATTTCAGTGCTGCTGCAGAATGAAGTGGGTGCGCTGACACGCATGACCGGCCTGTTCTCGACTCGCGGCTACAACATCGACTCGCTGAACGTTGCGCCCACAGACGATCCCACTGTATCCCGCGTGACGCTGGTGACCTCCGGTTCCGATGCTGCTATCGCACAACTCAATACCCAGCTGGCGAAACTCGTCGATGTGGTCAATATTCACGACATGACCCTGGGTGAGCATTTCGAACGGGAGCTGGCGATCGTCAAACTCAAACTGGCGACCGGCGGTTACGCCAAAGTGCTGAAGCTGATCCGCGAGTACGACGCCGAAATTCTCGATGATGCGCAGGTGAGCTGCACCATCCAGATGACCGGCAGGCTCGACCTGATCGATGCATTCATTTTGGAGGCCTCAACAATCGGCAAGATCGCTGCCGTAGCGCGCAGCGGCAGTGTCGCCGTGTCCAAAGGTGAGGTGACCCTGTCGTCCTATGCAAGAATGAACCGACTGACCGGATAGCGGCGCCCATTGTCCAGCGATGAACGTGATTTCGATGTCGTCATAATCGGTGGCGGAATCAACGGTGCCGGAATCGCGAGAGATGCAGCGACGCGCGGGCTTTCGGTCCTGCTACTGGAAGGAAATGATTTCGGCAGTGGCACGACCAGTTGGTCAAGCCGGCTGATTCACGGCGGGCTGCGCTATCTCGAGTACGGCGAGTTGTCGCTTGTCTACGAATCGTTGCATGAGCGTCGCTGCCTGAGAAAGATTGCACCGCATCTCATCGATCCGATCGCCATCAACATACCGGTTTATCGCAGCAGCAAGCGCGGTATGTGGATACTGCGTGCAGGCATGATTGCGTACGACCTGCTGTCCTTCGGCAAGCGGCTGCCGCGGCATCGCATGTTGAATCGCGAAGAGTTCTTGCGCGACACGCCGGGAGTCAACGCGGCAGACCTGCAAGGTGGCGCACGGTACTACGACGCACAGGTCACCTTTGCCGAACGGCTGGTGCTTGAGAATATCGTGGCGGCCGTGCAAGCCGGCGCTGTTGTGCGTAACTACAGCCCGGTAACCGGCATTCACATCGAGGGCGGCCGGGTTCAATCCGTAAAGTTTATGGATCGAATGACCGGCAAGGCCGGGATTGCAAGTACGCATGTGGTCGTCAACGCCACCGGGCCCTGGGTCGACCGCGTGCTGGCCTCCGCCGACCCGCAAATGCCGCGACTCATAGGTGGCACGAAAGGCAGCCACATTGTGGTTGGGCCCTTCGAAGGCTCGCCGCGCGATGCGTTTTATGTCGAGGCCGCCGCTGATGGCCGGCCCATATTCATCATCCCGTGGAACGGGCAGTACCTGATCGGTACGACGGATATTCGTTACGACGACGATCCGGCGCTTGCCACTGCGAGCGCTGCCGAGGTCGAGTATCTTCTGAACGAAACGAATCGTGTTTTTCCCGGCGCCAGGCTTACGATCGACAGCATTCACTTTGCGTACGCCGGTATTCGCCCGCTACCGTGGCGCAGCAAGGGCCCGGAGTCCGCAATTACCCGCAGGCACATCATCAGACGCCACCGGGACGCTAAAGGGCTTTTGTCCGTAATTGGCGGCAAGCTGACTACCTATCGCCATCTGGCAGAACAGGTGACGGATCAGGC
>CAYVLL010000321.1:0-2303 GCA_964452235.1 uncultured Woeseiaceae bacterium | reverse complement strand
AATCGGCTGGTGCCCTGGGTCGGAGAGCTGTCACCGATTCAACTCGCTGGCATCGTCGCGAAACGGCTCGATGCCGCGATTCCCGGATTAAACTTAAGCGCGAGAGCAGCTCAATTGGCGGCGGCAGGCACGAACGTCATCCGCATAGGCGGTGCCGCGCGGACTCCGTATTTCTGTTCGGGCTGCCCGCACAACACTTCTACGCGGCTACCCGAGGGCTCCAGGGCACTGGCAGGGATCGGTTGCCACTTCATGGCAAACTGGATGGACCGTGACACAGACGGGCTGATCCAGATGGGCGGTGAAGGCATCAACTGGATTCCGCGTTCCCGTTTCAACGGCGGCAAACACATTTTCCAGAATCTCGGCGACGGCACTTACTACCATTCGGGTTCGCTCGCCATTCGACAGGCGTTCGCGGCGAAGGTCAATATCACCTACAAAATACTGTTCAACGATGCGGTCGCCATGACCGGTGGTCAGCCGGTAGACGGCCCGCTGACGGTCGACGCGATTGCACACGCCGTGCGGGCCGAAGGCGTGCAGCGCATCGCGCTCGTGTCCGATGAGCCGGAGCAATTCGATGCAGACGACTTTCCGGCGGGCATGACGATTTCGCATCGCCGGGACATGGATGCCGTGCAACGCGAGCTGCGCGAGATTCCGGGCGTGACAGTACTGATCTATGCGCAAACCTGCGCCACCGAAAAACGACGGCGGCGGAAGCGCGGCACGCTGGCCGATCCGCGGCGCTTCGCCGTCATCAACGATCTAGTCTGCGAGGGTTGTGGCGATTGCTCCGTTGAATCGAATTGCCTGTCGGTGGTGCCGAAGGAAACGCCATTCGGCCGCAAACGGCAGATCGACCAGAACAGTTGCAACAAGGATTTCTCCTGCCTGAACGGTTTTTGCCCGAGCTTCGTCACGGTCGAGACCGACGAGGCACCCGGCGTGGTCGCGTCACGCGGACCACGGCTGCCGCAACACAAGCTGGATGCGCTCGATTTACCAGCCGTCGCAGACCTGTCCGGGGGCTACGATTTGCTGGTCACAGGCGTCGGTGGCACTGGCGTGATCACGGTCGGCGCATTGATCACCATGGCGGCCCATCTCGAAGGAAAAGGCGCGAGCGTGCTCGACTTCATGGGCTTCGCACAGAAATTCGGACCGGTGCTCAGTTATATACGTCTGGCCAGTGATCCTTCGCAACTGAACCAGGTGCGCATCGAGAAGGGCCAGGCGGACGCACTGATCGGTTGCGACCTGGTCGTGAGTTCGTCACCCAAGGCATCGATGACCTATCGGTCCGGTAAGACCCGGGCCGTGCTCAACACGACGGAAATGTCCACTGCCGACTTCGTAAGGCACCGCGATGCCAGTCTGAAGGCCGACGACCGTATCGCAGCAATCGGCCAGACGATCGGTGCGCAAAACCTGTCCACGGTTGCCGCCAACGAGCTCGCAGAAAAGCTGCTCGGCAATACAATCTACGCGAACGTGCTGATGCTCGGTTATGCCTGGCAGAGCGGACTGGTCCCGGTATCGCAGGCGGCCATGCGACGCGCTATCCAACTCAACGGCGTTGAGGTCGATACCAATCTGGCAGCTTTCGACTGGGGTCGCCTGGCGGCAGCCGACTTTGCTGCGATCGTCAATTTGATTGAACAGGCGTTGCAAAGCGAGGCTTCAGGCGAGTCGCTCGACGACATGGTCAATCGCCGTGCCGGGTTCCTGACCGACTACCAGGACACCGCACTGGCCGAACGCTATCGAAAACTCGTTGAGCGCACGCGCGAGTCGGAACGAGCGCTCGGCGGAGACGATGACTTGCCACTCACCCGGTCCGTAGTACGCGCGTATTTCAAGACCCTTGCCTATAAGGATGAGTACGAAGTCGCGCGTCTGCATGTCGACACGGGGTTTGTCGAACGCTTGAGGAAGGAATACGGCAATACTGCCAAAATCCGCTTTCATCTCGCGCCGCCGCTCCTTAGCCGAGGCGTCGACGCGCGTGGTCGCCCGCTCAAACGGGAATTCGGCGACTGGATGATCCCGTTATTTCGCCTGCTCGCCGGTATGCGCAGACTGCGTGGCACGAAATTCGATCTGTTCGGACGGTCGCGGGAACGGCGCATGGAGCGTCAGCTCATTGAGGAGTTCGAGACCACGATGGAAGCGCTGTTGCAGAACCTCCGGCCCGACAACGTTGCAGCCGCAATCGGGATTGTGCAGCTTTTCCTCGAGATTCGCGGCTACGGGCCGGTCAAGGATCAGGCAGTTGCCGAGGTCAAGCCAAAACTCGA
>CAYVLL010000320.1:0-2319 GCA_964452235.1 uncultured Woeseiaceae bacterium | reverse complement strand
ACGGCGACCAGCGCCATGCCGGCGACAGTGAATCCCTGCACCAGGCTGCCGATTACCCAGAACCACTTGCGGATACCGACAGCACGTATATAACCGGCGACAAAAAGTTGCGGCAGCAGAGACAACGACTCGCGAACCGGCACGAGCAGGCCCAGCATGTACGCCGGTGCGCCAAGGTTTGTCATCAGCCAGGATAGTACGAGCTTCGGGCTGGCGAGGCGGTCGCCGGTCTTGCTGGCCACCAGCGACAGAATATGGATGAGAAAATTGCGCGGTTGTTCGCGGCAGGCAGAGTCGGCTATATCGCGGCAGACGCGAGCATCTTCGTCGCCGGTCAGCAAGTCGTAAATGTCGCGGGAGATCCCGGATTGAGGTTTTGCAGTAGTCATACCAAACCGCTCTCAACCTGAACTGCTGCGACTCATACCTGGCAGTTACTATAGAATGCCGGTGCATTTCGCCGGAGCGCAACAACTTCGGGCTCGTGCCAACTTAGCACAGGCAGGTAGTTTGTCCGAGCGTAATCCAAACGACAGGGAGTTTCGTTGTATGAATCTCATGCGCAATACGCTTACCACAACCGTTGCAATCGTATTGCTTCTCGCCTCCGTGTTCGCAGTTGCGGCGGGACGAACACCGGTCCGCGGCACCAATGGCGTGGTGGCATCAGCATCCGCTCTGGCATCCGAAGTCGGAATTGCCACGCTCAGGAAAGGTGGCAATGCTGTGGATGCAACGGTTGCCACTGCTTTTGCGCTCGCGGTGACATGGCCAACGGCCGGCAACATCGGCGGTGGCGGGTTTCTCGTTTATCACGACGCGAACGGCCATGCGACGACTTTTGATTTTCGCGAGAAGGCGCCATTGGCTGCGACCGAAGACATGTACCTCGATGAGGATGGCAACGT
Organism: uncultured Woeseiaceae bacterium; assembly: GCA_964452235.1. Lineage (GTDB taxonomy): Bacteria > Pseudomonadota > Gammaproteobacteria > Steroidobacterales > Woeseiaceae > IDS-8. Next base: position 1,411 of record CAYVLL010000320.1, on the reverse strand, counting down.
GCGGGATAACTCCAATCACGACGGCATCCTCGCGGTGGGCGTGCCGGGTACCGTGGCGGGACTCGAAATGGCGCATCGCGAGTTCGGCAAGCTGAAGTGGTCGGACCTCGTTGCCCCGGCAGTGAAGCTCGCTCGCGACGGCATTCCGATTACCTGGAAGTTGCACGACGACTTCAAGGGACGGAAACCCCATTGGGACAAGTACCCGAGTTCAGCGAAAGTGTTTCTGAAGGCCGGTGGCGCACTGTACGAGCCCGGTGATCTTTGGGTACAGAAAGATCTGGCGAAAACCCTGCAACGCATTCAGCGAGAGGGCAAAGACGGTTTTTACAGGGGCAGGACCGCCGTGCTGATCGCCGATTTCATGGCGGCCAACGGTGGCATCATCACGCTCGAGGACCTGCAACAGTACGAAGCGGTGCAGCGCGAACCGATCCGTGGCAGTTATCGGGGCTACGAAATTGTGAGCATGCCGCCGCCGAGTTCTGGCGGCGTGGTGCTGGTCGAAATGCTGAACATTCTCGAAGGCTTCGACCTTGCTGCAGCCGGTCACAATTCGGCGCAGTACCTGCATCTCCTGACCGAGTCGATGCGGCGCGGCTATGCGGACCGCGCGGAATACCTGGGCGATCCCGATTTTAACGAGGACATGCCGATCGAGAGGCTCATATCCAAGGAGCATGCAGCAAACCTGCGACAGAGTATCGACTTTGGACGTGCGTCCGAGAGCGATCCGGCACTTTTTGCCGGGCGTTACGAGAGTCCGGAGACGACGCACTTTTCAGTGGTCGACAAGGACGGCACCATGGTGTCGCTGACCTATACCCTCGAGCAGGGTTACGGCTCGAAGATCGTTGTCGAAGGTGCGGGCTTCCTGCTGAACAACGAGATGGGAGATTTCAACGCGCAGCCGGGAGTCACTGATGTGAACGGCCGCATTGGTACCGAGCCGAACCGCATACGCCCGCAGCAACGCATGCTGTCGAGCATGACGCCGACGATCGTGGCGCAGGACGGCGTGCCGGTTTTCGCCACCGGGACACCGGGCGGCAAGACCATCATCAATACAACCATGCAGACCATTTTGAACGTGATCGATCACGACATGAACATTGCCGAGGCGATCGAAGCGCCACGAATTCATCACCAGTGGCTGCCTGACAGAACTCTCATGGAACGTCGGGGAATTTCGCCGGACACACTTGAACTATACGAAGCACTCGGTCACACGGTTCGACAAACCAACAGCATCGGCGCCGCGATGGGTGTTTACCACGATCGCGACAACCGCGTTTTCCACGGCGCCGCCGACTCGCGCGCTGCCGACGGCGCCGCCATCAGCTATTAGCTCTTTTAGGGACACCGGGCATTTATTGCTCAAGTTGCTTTGCTGCGAATCAGGGGACGAACC
>CAYVLL010000319.1:0-2343 GCA_964452235.1 uncultured Woeseiaceae bacterium | reverse complement strand
TCGCCCGTGATACGGGCTCCTGCAGGGGGATCGATTCGGGGCGGGTTTCGCCCGTGATACGGGCTCCTACAGGGGTGCTCTTGTAGGAGCCCGTATCACGGGCGATCAACGATTGTTCAGCGTCAGCAACCGTCCGTGTAGCTGATGATTACCGCCTCTGCATCCGCCCTGGTCGGCGGGATATAAAGAACCGCACATCCCTGGCCGTCGCGGCTGTCAACGTGCTTCCAGTAGCCATCGGCAAAGCGGAATTCTTCGCTGGGGACAACTGCATCGCTGATCGAATCCGCTGTCGGGTAACCGTGGCGCATTTCCACTTTTCGTCCATCGAGGGTCATGCGTAGCGGCTTGCCGGTTGCCTGCCACACCTTGTGCGAAAGGTGCGCGGAACTGCGCACGTTCGCTTCCAGCGCACGCACCGCCATACTGCGGTGATCGCTATTGCGAAGCGCCTGCCGCGGTACTGCAACAGCCGCCAGCATCACGACAATAGTGACGACCGTCAGCAACTCGGTAAAGGTAAAACCAGCCTGCGACTTCATGTGACCCGCGACCCCGAAACCCGGCCTGCAAGGCCGGTTTTCAACATAAAACTACCAGCCGTAATCTTGGTCCCAGTCGACCTTTGCGTCTGTGATCGCAGTCACGAAACTGCGGGGATTACTGGTCCGGGGACTCGCCGCAATGCCAGCAGGCGGCGAACTGGCCCTCGTTTTCGGTGCCGCACTGGCCGCAACGCCACGGCGATTCGGGGCTTTCAGAGGCCAGGTTTGCCTGGTCGAGGAGTTGCAGGGCGCGATCGTAGTCGAGGTCGTTCCTGACCCAAAGCTCGGGCCAGACTTCCTGGAATGGAATCTCGCCGATGATCGAGCCCAGGTGTTCGTTGCGAATGAATGCCGGAATACCTTCGCTCGCGAGCAGGTTACGGTAGTGGCTGATCGTGATCAGCGATGCAGCCGAGGTCAGCTTTTTCATGCCGGAGGGTGGCGATTCTGTGGTAACGGCGCCTGCGGCTGGCCTGTCAGCCCGCTGAGGAATCCGGCGGGGTCGCCACTTTGCTCCAGGACTTCGACCAGCGCCGAACCGACGATCGCCCCTTTGACATGACGGCCGACGTTCGCGACATCCCCGGCAGAGCGGATTCCGAAACCGGCGCAAACGGGTAGCGGCGAAAGCGCTGCAACCCGGTCGAGGTATGCGGCCAGGTCGGCCGGTAACTTGCTACCACCGCCGGTGATACCCGTAATCGTTACCGCGTACAGAAAGCCCCGGGATGCCTGCGCCAGGCGCTCGAGCCGCGCGGCCGGTGTTGCCGGTGTAACAAGCTGGATCAGGCCGAGGCCCTTGCTGTCGAGCGCGGCGCGCAGTTCCTCGCTTTCCTCGAACGGCAGATCCGGAACGATGAAGCCACACACGCCGGCCGCAAGTGCGCGCCTGGCGAGCTCTTCATAACCGAAAGCCAGCAAGGGATTCAGGTACGACATCAGCACCAGCGGTGCGTCGGCCTTGCCTTGCAGGCGGTCGAGCTGATCGAAGATCCAGCGCAGGCTGACGCCGTTGGCGATGGCTGCATGACTGGAGCGTTGAATGGTCATTCCATCTGCCATCGGATCGGAGAAGGGCACACCGATCTCGACGACATCGCTTACCGTGGCGATCGCCTGCAGGTCTCGCAGGAAGTTTTTCGTCGACGGATAGCCAGCTGTCAGAAACGCTACCAGCGCCGTGCGACCGCTCGCGCTGGCGGTCGTGATGGCATCGCTTATTCGTTCATGCGGCTGCATGTGAACGCGTCCTCGCGGGATACTGGATTAGCGTCGGCATATCCTTGTCGCCGCGCCCGGAATTGCCGATCAGTATGCGTGTTCCGGGGTTTTCCGCTGCCCAGCGCTTGGCGGCGGCATACGCATGTGCCGTCTCGAGCGCGGTGAGGATGCCCTCGAGTTCGCACAGTTCTTCCAGCGCTTCCAGCGCCTCGGTGTCACTGGCGGTCACGTAGCTGGCTCGCCCGATCGCCTGCAGGAACGCATGCTCCGGCCCGACACCTGAATAGTCCAGCCCTGCCGAAACGGAGTGCGTTTCCTGCACCTGCCCGTCGGCATCCTGCAGGACCAGCGAGTAACTGCCTTGCAGGACACCGGGGGTACCGGTGGCGAGCGTTGCGGCGTTCTGCCCGAGGCCGCTGCCGGAGCCCCCTGCCTCCACACCGATGAGAATCGTTTGCGCATCGCCGAGCAATGGATAGAAGAGCCCGATGGCGTTCGAGCCGCCGCCGACACAGGCGAACACCGCGTCAGGCAGCGCCCCGGCCTGGTCCAGAAACTGCGCGCGCGCCTCGCTGCC
>CAYVLL010000318.1:0-2347 GCA_964452235.1 uncultured Woeseiaceae bacterium | reverse complement strand
GCGTGATGCTTATGCGCCGCCTGAAACAGGGTCGGACCTCAGTAAGTCATTGATTTGCCGACTTCTCGAAGTCGTTGGAATGCACGGCGTGCGTACTTATCAATAATTCTATATGAATCAACAGCTTCTCGAGGTCCGACCCGGGAGTATTACGGCAGAATCACCGCGTCGATGACATGAATGACGCCGTTGCTGGCGGCAATATCAGCACTAATTACGTTTGCCTGGTCGATTCGCACCGTCTCGCCGTCAACGCTGATGTCGACGTCTGAGCCGTTCACCGTGGTTGCGTTGTCGAGCTTGACCACGTCCGCCGCCATAACTTTACCTGCCACGACGTGATAGGTGAGGATGCTTACCAGCTGATCGCGATTTTCGGGCAACAATAGAGAATCGAGCGTGCCTGTCGGCAGTTTGCTGAACGCTTCATCCGTCGGGGCAAAGACCGTGAAGGGGCCTTCACCTTTCAAAGTATCGACCAGATCGGCGGCTTCGAGTGCGGCCGCCAGTGTGTTGAACTGTCCCGCACCGACCGCTACGTCGACAATGTCCTTGCTGTCTTTCTTCATATATTGATCGGCAAACGAAACGGATGCCAGCAGCGAGAGAGCTACGACGACAAATAACGCATTTGCAAGCTTCGTGATGTGAATCATTGAGAACTCCTGAGATTAATTGAACTTCTTGGAGAGCATAGCGGCTCGACGTCGAGAAACGGTGTCTGGCGTGTAACCGTTTGTATCAGTTCGTTTCGACTTGTCAGCTTGCGTAACGCAGGACAAACTGCAGCTCCTTAAGCATTTTCGGGAGCCAAGACATGACCATTCACCTGATGCGCCAAATTTCTCTGCTCTTGTTACTCGCGGTGGTCTGTCCAGGAGCTTCGCATGGCGGCACTTTTGCACTGACCAACGCCAATCTTTTCGATGGAATAGACAATCGAATCCGCTCGAATGTCACGGTATTTGTGAAAGACAGAAAGATCGAGCGCATTGGCGACGGCAGAACAGACATTCCCTCCGGCTATACGGTTGTGGATTGCGAAAACAACTTTCTTATGCCGGGCTTGTTCGATGTGCACACGCATCTCGATACCCTTGACCAAGCTCAGCGGGCGTTGGAATCGGGCGTGACCACGGTGCGTACTGCAAGCGTACCGGCCTTTCAGGATGTCGCACTACGCGAACTCGTTCGCGACGGGAAAATCGCAGGACCGGACGTCGTTGCCGCGGGCGTTTACGTAACGCCGCATCTTGGAGACGATGTCCTAGCTGATCCGCGCCTCGTCGAACTCTTCGATGGCGTTAGCTCAGAAGCGGAGTTGCGTCACCTGGTCGGCGTCAACGCCGATCGTGGCGTCGACGTTATCAAGACGCGCGGCACGGAACGCGCGGGCCTGCCAGAAACCGATCCGAGGGAGCAGGTATATACCGAGCGACAACTCAGGATCATCGTTGATGAGGCCAGCAAGCACGATTTGTCCGTCATGGTCCACGCGCACGGTGACGAGGGCGCGCGCGCTGCAGTCCTCGCCGGTGCGCGTAGCATTGAACACGGCACCTATCTTTCAAACAGAACGCTTGCACTCATGAAAGATCGAGGTACCTGGCTTGTGCCGACGTATGTAACCATGGATGAAATGAATGAGCCGAAGTACGACTACGTATTGCGGCTGCGCGGACAGCACATGGTTCCGCAGCTCGAGAAGGTGATCAAGGCTGCCCACAGTTTAGGCCTGCGCATCGCAACCGGTGCGGACAACTACTACGACGCCGATTCGATCAACCGCATTTCGACAGAAGTGGCGCATTTTGTACGCATGGGAATGAGCAATTTCGACGCGCTGCAGTCCGCGACTGTTGTGTCTGCAGAGTTACTGCATCTTCAGGACCGCACCGGGCGCATCGCGGAAGGCTTCGAAGCGGACATGATTCTCGTACCGGCCAATCCGCTCGAGGATATCGCGGCGTTGCAGGACGTGCTGCTCGTGATGAGCAACGGACAGATCGCGCTCAAGCGCATACCGTTCGCCGTAACGGACTGAACCACTCCCAGGCACCGGGTCGGACCTCAGTAAGTCGTTGATTTAACAAAATTACGTCCGGCCGCACCGCCTGAATTCGAAAATTCCCTATAGATCATAATGTTGCTGAGGTCCGACCCGGGGGTTAGCTGGCGCGGCGCTGGCGCGCGGGTTGCCGACGCTGCTGGTTGCGGAAGTCTTTCGGCCCGCTCGACCGGCCACCCTTGCGTGCGCCCGGCCGCTGTCCCCCGTTCGGCCGCGGGCCGCGCCCCATCTGGATCGGTTCCGCCTTGATGCGCGGGTTGGGCTCGTAGCCGTCGATCA
>CAYVLL010000317.1:0-2349 GCA_964452235.1 uncultured Woeseiaceae bacterium | reverse complement strand
CATCCGCGTCGCGCATCAGTTTGCCGATGAGCTGCCGCTGGCGTCGCAGGGCGCTATGCGACTGGATGCTCCCGGCATCGATGATCGCTTCGAGCAAGCTGTCGGCCAGCGGCATGGTTTCGAGGTCGGCTCGACCAAGGCGTATCAGTGCCTCTCCGAGTTCCTGCAATGCCAGGTGTTGCCGCTTGCGCGCGCTTTTGCTGGGTTTCGCGTCACTCACTTGCCCGAATCCACGAAGTTCAGTAGTCGCAACATGAGCCGAAAAATGAAAGCTGGACCAGCGACCATCAGAGAATAGTATCATGTCGCGCTGTCCCTACAGGAAGTGGCGGCAAACCCGCCAGTCAGTGACCAGATAATTCCGATGAACGACAGCGAAGACGCCAACGCAGGTACGCTTGCATCACGCGATACACTGGATCCGACCCGGCTCGAATCAATCGTACAGTTTGTGCTGGATGAAGCTCGACGACTCGGTGCCGACCAGGCAGAAGCGGGCGCGAGCCATGATATAGGGCTGAGTGCGACCGCGAGACTCGGCGATGTGGAGAACCTTGAATACAACAACGATCGGGGCGTCGGCATTACCATCTATCGTAACCGGCGTAAGGGCAGCGTGAGCACGTCGGACTTCAATGAACCTGCGCTGCTCGAAGCCGTAGCCAAAGCCTGTTCGTTCGCCTCTCATACGGCGGAGGACCCTTTCGCAGGGTTGGCCGATGCCGAGCTGATGGCTGTGGATCCGCCGGACCTGGATCTTGCCCATCCGTGGGATCTCGATTCGGTAGGAGCCATTCAACTGGCCATCGAATGTGAAGCGGTGGCCCGCGAATTCGACAAGCGCATCACGAACTCGGAAGGCGCCACCGTTGGCACCAGTACCGGAGCGCGTGCCTATGGCAACAGTCACGGGTTTATCGGCAGCTTTTGCAAAAGCAGTCACAGCATAAGCTGTGTGGTGGTTGGTCAAACCGGCGACGACATGCAACGCGACTACTATTACAGTGCGGCACGGGATGCAGCAGACCTCGAGTCGGTGCGCTTCATCGGCGAGGAGGCGGCGCGACGCACCGTTGCCAGGCTCGGGTCGCGCAAAATCAAGACGGTCAAGGCTCCTGTCTTGTATGTCCCGGAGCTGGCGCGCGGGTTTATCGGGCACGCGATTGCAGCGATCAGCGGGGGAGCCCAGTATAGGCGCTCATCATTCTTGCTGAACGCCGTCGGTGAGCAGATTTTCCCATCGTTCTTGCGCATCGAGGAACGCCCCCATATTCGCAAAGGACTCGCCAGTGCGCCGTATGACGCGGAAGGTGTCGCAACACGAAATCGCGACCTGGTCATCGACGGCGTTCTGCAGGGTTATGTTCTGAGCGCGTATTCGGCGCGACGACTCGACCTTACTACAACGGGAAATGCGGGCGGCGCGCACAACCTGATCGTTCCGGGTACCGCCGGGGGCTTGCATGAGCTGGCGAAAGCAATGAATACGGGTTTGCTGGTCAATGAGTTGATCGGGCAGGGCGTCAATACAGTTACCGGCGATTATTCTCGCGGTGCCGTTGGGTTCTGGGTCGAGAGCGGCGAAATTGCCTATCCCGTGCACGAAGTAACCATAGCCGGTAATTTGCGCGAGCTGTATCGGCGAATAGTTGCAGTGGGTAACGATCAGGACCTGCGCGGCGGCATTCGCTGCGGTTCAGTGCTCGTTGATGGAATGACGATTGCCGGGGCGTGACCCCGTAGGAGCGCGCCCTGCGCGCGAACGCGACAGGATGAGGGTTGCCGCATTCGCCCGCAGGGCGGGCTCCAACAGCAGCTCCATGCGGCCCCGAAAAATTGTCAGGCGTCAGCCGCAATCTGATCGATCAAGTCGGCCAGTGACATGTCGCCCATGACACCGGCAACTGCATCATCGAACTTGCAGCCCAATGCGTCGACTCCCGGAGTCCAAAGAGGTCCTCGATAGGAGCCGGTGTCGCCGAATTCCCGGACGCATTGCACGATGTCAGCGATCAGCATTCGCGAAATGTCAGCACCAGGCATCAGCTTTCCGTCTTCGGTTGCCACGAGAAGCCCGGAATCCACCAGCCGTGAAACGACCTGGCTCATCGCGATCACGGGAATCTTGAGCTGGTCTCCCAGCACTTCAAGTGTCACGCGACCGTCCCGATCGCGAAAGGCCTTGCCGACCAGGTACATGATATTGATTGCCAGCCGCTCACGCATCGAGTTGGAAAGTCGCGGCTCACGCTGGCCAATGCGCAGAAACGCCGGCCGCTGGTGATAAAATGCCAACTGCGCGCCGAGCAACAGCACCAGCCAATTCAGGTAAAGCCAGATCAACGCGGT
>CAYVLL010000316.1:0-2352 GCA_964452235.1 uncultured Woeseiaceae bacterium | reverse complement strand
GGCAAGTTTCCGGCAATACTCGATGACGCAACGGTCGGCGAAGCTGCACGATCTCTCTACGAAGACGCCAACACGATGCTGGATCGCCTGATTGCGGAACGCTGGTTGCGTGCTCGTGCCGTATTCGGCTTATTCCCTGCAAACGCGATCGATCACGACGATGTGCTGGTCTACGCAGATGCCGATCGCGGCAAGACTCTCGTGCGGCTATGCCACCTGCGGCAACAGCGCGCGAAGCCGGCCGGCCAGCCCCAGAACTGCCTTGCCGATTACATCGCGCCTGCCGACTCCGGTGTTGAGGATTTCATCGGTGCCTTCGCGCTAACTGCCGGCATCGGCATCGACGAACATGTCAAGCGCTTCGAAGCGGAGCACGACGACTACAGCAGCATTCTGTTGAAGGCACTGGCAGACCGGCTGGCAGAAGCACTCGCGGAATATCTGCATGAGCAGGTGCGACGGGAGCACTGGGGCTACGAGCGTGCGGAAAAGCTGTCGACGAACGATCTCATCGCAGAGAAGTATCGCGGCATACGTCCGGCACCCGGCTATCCGGCTTGTCCCGATCATACGGAGAAAGGCACGCTGTGGCAGTTGCTCGATGTCGAGTCGGCGATCGGCCTGTCACTGACAGAATCATTTGCGATGCTGCCGACCGCGGCCGTCAGCGGCTTCTACTTTTCGCATCCCGATTCACGATACTTTTCCATCGGAAAGGTGGCGCGCGACCAGGTCGAGTCGCTGGCCGCACGTAAGAAAATGCCGGTAGCGGAACTGGAGCGATGGCTGGCGCCAAACCTCGGCTATGATTCTGCTGTGGATGCAGTCACCGCAGACACGGCCGCCGAGGCTGACGCCGCCTGACTCATTTTTTGCGCGCCCAGAAGTGGGCATTCCTGATGCCGAGCGCCTCGGGCTCAAACGTGTATTGAGTTACCCCAAGCTTGCGTTGGCGTTCATAGTCCCGAAGCGCTTTCATCGCCGGATTGCCCATCGCGAAAAGTATCAGGATAGCGATGATATTGAGCCAGGCCATCAGGCCAACGCCTATGTCGCCGAGCCCCCAGGCAAGATTGGCGGTACGCACGGCTCCGTAGAATACCGACGCCATCAAAACAATCTTCAGCCCCAGTATCATCCCGGGCAGCTTTATGCTGCGCTTCAGGTATGCGACGTTGGTTTCAGCTATATAGTAATAAGCCAAAAGCGTAGTAAAGGCGAAGAAGAAAAGCGCGATCGCTACGAACGGCTTGCCAACCCCGGGCGCTATGCTATCAACCGCAAACTGCGTAAACGCCGGGCTGTTCGCTTCCAGACTTGCAGGCAGGTTCTGGACCAGGAATGTGCTGTCGACCCCATGCACGTTGTAGGCGCCAGTGATCAGGATCATGAAGGCCGTCGCTGAACAGACGAACAGGGTATCGACGTAAACGGAGAACGCCTGCACCAGTCCCTGCTGGGCGGGATGTTGCACTTCAGCCGCGGCGGCCGCATGCGGTCCCGATCCCTGGCCCGCCTCGTTCGAGTAAATACCGCGTTTGACGCCCCAGCCGATAGCGGCGCCCATGCCCGCCATGGGAGTGAACGCGTCCGTGAAGATGAGTGCGACTACACCCGGCAATTTTGAGAAATTCAGTGCTACGACAATGCATGCCACGATGATGTAACCGAAGGCCATAAACGGCACGACAATTTGCGTGAAAGCGGCGATTCGCTTGACCCCGCCGAAGATTATAACTCCCAGTACGAAGACGACCGCGGTGCCGGTGACGATCTTGGTGACGCTGATGTCGCCAAGTTCTGTCGGGATTATTGCGCCAGGACCCAGCGCCACTTCCGCCGCCGTGCTGATACTGTTTGCCTGTACCCCCGGCAGCAGCATGCCGGTTGCGACAATGGTGGCAATGGCGAAAATCCAGGCGTACCACTTCTGTCCCATTGCCTTTTCGATGTAATAAGCGGGCCCGCCGCGATACTGGCCGTCATCGACTTCCTTGTAGATCTGGCCAAGCGCAGCTTCGACGTAAGCAGTAGATGCGCCGAGAAACGCAACCAACCACATCCAGAATACTGCGCCAGGGCCACCGAAGCCGATGGCGGCCGCGACACCCGCGATGTTGCCGGTACCAACTCGCCCGGATAGCGAAACTGACAGTGCCTGGAAGGTCGAGATACCTCTCTCGGATGCCCTGCCCCAAAAGAGCAAATGCACCATCTCGCGAAAAAGCCGCACCTGCACGAAGCGTGTCATGATAGAAAAGAAAAGTCCGGCGCCAAGACAGAGATAGACCAGCGCGGGACTCCAGATGACGGCGTTCAGTGAATCGACAATTTCCTGCATGCTCGTGCCTT
>CAYVLL010000315.1:0-2359 GCA_964452235.1 uncultured Woeseiaceae bacterium | reverse complement strand
AGCTTGTGCAACGCATCGAGAAACTGGAAGCCGAAGTCGCCGAGCTCAAGGAAAATCTGCAGGCCCGGCCATAGCGAATAGTTCCTGGCGGCGCTAAGTATTCCGCTGCCTGAGGCCTCGCAGTCTGGTTACGAAACGCTCGCCAAAACACCACAATCTAGGTGCGATCGGTGCGCCGGAGCACGTCTTCAATCGCCTCGAGCAACAGCGGATTGAACTCGTCGGGACGAGTCATCTGCAGATAGTGTCCGACATCGTCCATCAGCACCACCTCGAAATCCGCATACTTGCGATTCGACTCGACTCGCGTCGGGTTCGGCGTTGCGGCATTGACGGCCCTGATTGGCACGCCGGCCTCCGCAAGCCATTGCGGCATGTCGATATTTGTGAAATCTCTCATCAGCGCCGCGCCGACGTCGGCACGAAGGGAATTGCAGCTAGTGTCCCGGACCCTGTTCATGATTTCGCCAACACCATCCTCGGTGAACATGGCCTGTACAAAATTGTTGCAAGTGCCGACGAAATCCGTGTCGAACGCCGCCATGAAACTTTCGACCGGGTCCCCGGAGAAGTCGAATTCCGCATCGTGCAGGGTGTCCACTGCGACAATACCGCGCGCACGCTCGCCCACACGCGTTGCTGCACGTAGCGATACCGGGCCACCCATCGAGTGGCCGACGAGCACGACATCTTTCAAGTCAAGGGATTCAATGAGTCCTGCAATGTCATCACCGTAATCCGCGACGCGCCACACTTCGCGGCCGGACGTTGCTTCGCCGTGCCCGGGTAAGTCCATCGCGACGGTACGGTACTTCTGACTCAGTACCGCGACCTGTTCTGACCAGAAAGTGTGGTTGCACATCCAGCAGTGAACCAGCATGACGGTGACATCGCCGTTGCCGATCACAACGTAGGGCATGCGCTCACCGTCCGGTGTCGTCCACTGGTGCTGGCCGGGCGCAAGTCCGGCTGCGCTTTTTTCCTCAGGAGCGTCCTGCGGCGTATCGGTGCAGGCCACCAGCAAGGTAACAACAGCGAATATCGTGAATATGGTATTCATGGATGAGTGCCCCATCGCGGATGCCGGCTGCCCAGTTTAGGCGTCGTTGAATAAGGACTCCACACTCGCGCCGGGTCGTTGCAGGGTCGGACCTTTGCAATCCGATCCTGCCATTACCTCTATGGTCGGCTTGCATCACGACAGTCAGCGAAGGCGGCTGGCGTATTCCGCCTCCAGGCGCGTGTGGGTGCGCCAGAAACCCGGAGGTGTGCGGCCGCTCAGACGGTCTGCAAGGATATCGAGATGCGTGTGCCAGCCGGCAGACACGCCCAGTATTTCTTCCTGGTTTGCGAGGCGCCGGTGAGTCAGTACCAGCATCACCTCGCTGCCTCGCTCGGTGAGTTCGAATGAGACTTCTGAATATTCACCTGACGACTCGCTCCACGTGTAAGCGAGGCTGCGTGGCAGTTCGCAGGTAGTGACGCGTCCGCGCATACGGGATTCGCCGGCGTACTTGGCGGGTGGCGGATCGTCGTTTTCCGTCAGTTCCCAGTTGCGGAAGACATGCTCGACGGTTCCGCCGACTCGCAAGTCCATGTCCCCGGCCGCCAGCCAGCGCGCCCGCTTGTCGGATTCCGTCAGATAACTCCATACCCTCTCGATCGGGCCCGGCAGCAATCGTTCGATACGAGGCGTATCGGTCGCAATCAGCGCTCCGTACGCGTCTGGCGGCGATTCATTGTGATCTGCACTCGCTTGCTGGTTCATTGTCTACTCCCTGGTCCAGGTAATTTTTCGGGCGCAACGGGCGACTTGCCCCGATTGCGATCCTCTGCGCGCAGCGTTTCCTCGAGCTTGTCGAGCCGCTGGTTCCAGAACTGTTCGTAATGGCGAAGCCATTCGAGGCCGCCGTGCATGGGCTGCGCTTCCAGGCGGCACAAATGCGTACGGCCCTGGATCGTGCGCTGCACCAGGCCCGCGCGCTCCAGCACCTTGATGTGTTTGGAGGCGGCGGCGAGCGAAATGGCGAATGGCGCTGCGAGTGCACCGACGCGGAGTTCGCCGCCCGACAGTCTTTGCAACATCGCTCGCCGCGTCGGGTCGGCCAGCGCGTGGAAGACGGCGTCGAGTTGCGGGGAGACTTGTTCAACCATGCGGTTGAATATAGGTGGGCAGTCCGCAATTGTCAACCATATGGTTGAATATACGGCAGCCTGGCCTGATGTGGGGTACCTACATTAGCCTTGGCGCCTCCGCCGGCACCGGGATACTCTTGCTCGACATGGAGTAACGGACGGCCGAATATGCCCCTCCACATCGGTATCGTCGCCTGTTCCGCAGAGGGCGCAGCACTTTGCT
>CAYVLL010000314.1:0-2371 GCA_964452235.1 uncultured Woeseiaceae bacterium | reverse complement strand
TCGGCATTTTGCCAACTGAGAGGGAGTCGATGCGATAGAGCCTCGCGGCCCGACTTGTCACTACTATTTCTTCTATCGTTTCGGCTTGTGGCGTTTGAGCGTGTAGCGAGGCTACTGGCAACGCCATGGCCGCAGCTGTTATTGCCAGCAGATTGAGTCTGAATGCCATCGTGGTCATTTCTTACCCCCCTAGATTTCCCGATTGCCGCCGCCGGTTAACGCTGCTTGCTAATCGTGATGATTCGAAGCCACGCTACCTATGATGGCTGATGAAAGATCACACTATCAGAGCTTTCTGTCATCAAGCTGTCATGGAAAAAAGGCGTACACGAATGCCCTTTCGAGCTGACGAGGTTATCGGTTTGGGACTATCGCTTTGTCGCTGCGCACGTGATAGCGAGCGTCTGGGGGAAAGGCAACTTGCGCTTAAGTTCGTCTCATTCGTCGGCGCGGGTGAGAGGTTTTTTTTCTCCCTGCTGTGCAAGGGCTTCGTTCCAGGATTTGAAAATCGCGCGACGCCTCACCTGGTCAAGGTTGGCAATTAATCCCGGGCCAACCCTGATAGCCCGCGCTTTCGGGCTCAGGTGGACCGAACCTGACGGCGAGGGAACGTCAGAGCGAACCGAATTCAGAAAGCTGCCTGCCAGCACAGTCTGTCCATGTTTCGAAAGCAGCAAATCCAGGAACAATTTCGCCGCGTTGGGATGTGGCGCTTCTTTGGGAATGACAGCAATCCGCGACATAATCAGAGTGTAATCCTGAGGCATGATTATTCCGAGGGACGGGTTGTCTCCAAGACGCGCCAGTACATAGGAACCAATCGTATTGTAGGCGAGCAGTTTACGCCCCGCGGCTACATCCTCAATCATGCTTACCGAAGAGGTATAAAGTTCGGGATTTGCAGCACCAATGGCTTGCACCAGATCCCAGGTGTTACGGTTGTTTTGCACATCCTGGGTCAGATAGAGAAATCCGGCGCTGGATATGAGCGGATCGTAGGTTGCGATTTTTCCAGAATAGAAATCCTTCTTTAGAGTAAGCAACTGAGTCAGATCGGCATGGGTTTGCGGAATATCATCCGCAGGGACAAGTTCCTTGTTGTAGATTATGACTATCGGTTCCGCGGTCACGCCCCAGGCTTCGTCTTTCCAAACTGCCCAGGAGGGGAGGTTCGATTTTTCGGGTGAGGGATAGGCCTGGGCGTAGCCGTCGTTCACCAGTTTGATCTGCAGGTCCATGGCGGAACTCCACAGCAGATCGGCTGTTGGTTTTCCCTCGGCCACTTCTCCGATAAAGCGACTGTTCAGCCTCGCCGCATTCAAGTCGTGATAGGTCACCTGGATCAGCGGATAAAGGCGATTGAATTCCGCCAGTAAGCCAGCCACCGATAAGTGCTCGGTGGTTGAATAGATGGTCAGATTTTGCTCTTTCACTGCGGCGCTGATGATGCGCTGGTAGGAGCGTGGGTAGAGCCTGGCGCTTACCGCCGCCGACACTGGTTGCACTGATGACCAGGGCAGAACGGCCATCATGTCGGATGACCTTGTCAAGGCAAGCGTTACCAGCGAAATCGCTAGAATCAAACCCAGTGAAACCTTCACGTTACCTTACTCAACAGTTCGGCTTTGGGTTGAAAACTGTCCCACCCGTCGAGCCGATTATGGCTCAGTTTTCGGTGTTTTCGTTGCCTATTTGTCTTGTTGGATCTCGGCGAGTTTGTTCTCCAGGCAGCTTGGACACATACTGTGCGTGATGCCTCGCTCCAGTTCTCTGCTGATGTATGTATCGAGCTTTTCCCACCGGCCGCGCTCGTCGCGGATGAGTCCGCACCAGGCACAGATCGGCAGCAGGCCGCGTAGCCGTTCAGCCTCCGCCTGTGCCGCGAGCAGCTCGGTAACATTTGTCGATACCAGCACCGCCGACTCGACCCTGTCATTCCGGATCAGCGGCTTTGCAACACTGCGATACCACTGGTTGGTGCCGTCGGGCGCCGTCACTGCGACATCGAACTCACGGGTTTCACGAGTCTCCCAAACCCGGGCGAGCTCGGAACGGTGCAGGAGTTGCGATTCAGGCGCCAGGAACTCATCCGAGTACGTGCCGATGACTTGATCACGATCGTAACCGGGCTCGACTCGATTGATGTAGACGATTCGCCCGGACCGATCGATGATCAACACGATCTGCGGGATCAGCGCCAGGGCCTTTTCGAGGACGTCCGGATCCTGTGCCAGGTACGTGTTCATGGGATTCGCTCGCTGCAGCCGCTGGACCGCCGATACAGAATGTTATGTCCCCATTCTAGTCCTACGGAGTCCAATAGGTAGCAGCGCCCGGCCCCACCGGCAAACCGAGCACGAACACCCACAGG
>CAYVLL010000313.1:0-2371 GCA_964452235.1 uncultured Woeseiaceae bacterium | reverse complement strand
AGTCGGCGTGACCGTCGAGGCGCAGGTCGCGGCAGTAGGCATTGGCTGCCTGCCAGTTGAGGTCCTCACCGCTCGCGGTCGCTGCCCACTCGCGGCCATCGATCGCTACCGAGTTTATGGGATCGGCGGCGGCGAACGAGAAGGCACCCAGGAGCACAAGCACGACGGCTCGCGCGCTCGCGCGCAGGATGGCATTGGGAAGAGGCTGCATTTATTTTCCTCTGTGGTGTCCAGGGTCTGATTTAAGTTCTCTGGTGCCGGAGAGAAGACTCGAACCTCCGACCCACTCGTTGCGAAGGCCGAGGCCGGCCCCCACGTTATTGTTTTAGTTTGTCCGCGAACGGCGCCCGCTGCAAGCTATCAGGACAGCCCATTGCGGCATACGACCGTCTCGCGCAAGAGTCCCCCGGGTAATTTCGGCCGCTGCCCTTTTCGACGCAGCCAATGCCGATGGGATTTAGACGGGGCGATATCCACCTCGCAAACTTCAATCCGTCCCAAGGAACAGAGGCTGTCAAAATCCGGCCATGCCTGGTCATTCAGAGTGACCTCCGGAACGAAGCCGGGCACCCGAGCACGACCGTACTCCCCCTCACGACGCAGCTGATCGACCACGCCGATCCGCTGCGGTTTCGCCTCACGGAAGGGTTGGGAGAATCTCTCAGGTGAATTTCAGCCCATAGCGCAGATCGCCATGCTCGAAGGCGGTCGCCATCCGTTCGATGGCCTGGGCCGGTTCACCGAACCCGGCCGCGACGGCGCGCCAGTTTTCGACTACTCGCGCGGTTTCAGCCGCAATCGTCCTGGCGGCCTGCAGTGACAAGCCAAAGTACCCGGCCTGCGATTCCGCGAGCTCCAGGGAACAGGTGCCTTCGTCCAGGCTGATATTGGTCGTCAGGATGCGCGCCTTCAGGTCCGTCGGCGTCGGATTCAGGTCGTATACCGGTGCCAGAATCCAGCCGGTTTTGCCGGCCCAAAGAAAGCCGTGATTTCGCAAGTGATCATCGACGTTCGAGATGAGGATATTGAGAACCATGCGCCGGTAGAGTTCGCGGGCATCCCGTTTCGCGTGCGCGCTATGCCTCGCCATCTCGTCGACGATTTCCGGGTAACTTGCACGGTCGCCGTCCTTCAATTGCAGCATTGCCATCGCCGATAAAAAGGGAAATCGAATCTCGCCGGCCCTGTCGAACCGCCAGGAGAGCAGCACCGCCCGCCCGTTGATCGTCCGCAAATCACAAAGCGGGGTGTCGATCCCGGCATCGGACGCCAGCTGCAGCGCAATGCGTTCCCAGGTCTCGATGCTGTAATCGTCGTTTTCCTTGGGGAATTTCGCGATGGCAAGCGCTCCGGCGTCGTCGACGACGGAAGCCTTCGGTCGCGCACCACCCAGTGATGAACCCGGCGCGAAAATCGTCTGCAGGTCCTCGTCGCTCTCCTCGCCGCGCTCGATTCGATCCGCACTCGCCATGAGTTCCACCAGACGGAGAAATCCGGGTACTCCCTGGCCAAGCGGCGCCTGGAAGTAAACGTCGCCCGTGCGCTTGAAACGCAACGCGCCCAGGCGCACAACGTCCGTGACGCCGAGCAGGTAGTCCGTTTCCTGGAGCGTGCGTATGTCGCATCGCTCGCGGCGCGCCCGCCTCCGCTCGGCGCGCTGCATCAGCCGGCGGCCCCAGGTGTCGGGCGCGGAATCCCCGATCGAGCCGAACATATCGCGGCCGGCACCGGGATGGAATTGCCCCTCGCCGACGGATAGCGCAGGCTCCAGCGAGAACCGTGCGGGATATGCCAGCCAATCGGGATGGTATTCGAACACGACGGACTCCCGGCCACGCGCAGCGCGCCGGTACAGGGTGCCGATGCGTATCGTTGTCCCGTCCAGCGAGATATGAACTTCGATGTCCGGCATGTCCGTCCGCCTAACGCTTCGCCTTTGACCGCACCCGCCGGGGCAGTTGGCCGCTCGCCAGCGTCAATCCGACCTCGTCGGCTCCGGGATCGGCGATATCCGCCAGCCGATCGAGAAGCCCCAAAGTGTGCAGCACGGACGCATAAATGCCGATACTCGCGGCATGATCGCCGGCTTCGATGCGTTGCAGTGTCTTGCGGGACGTAAACGCGCGATCGGCGACGACCGTAGTCGTGAGGTTCCGCCGCCGGCGGGCGTCGCGGATGTCACCACCCAGCTTCCGGAGTGCGCGCCGGACAGCGCTTGGGGGCCTGTGGGGAGCAGGCATAATTGTTACCTTCCTGACACATTAAACCAGAATAATGAGTCAGAAAGGTAACAAAATCAACCTCTAATTCATCACAATCGGATGACCTCGACCTTAGGGATCAATCGTGTAGTCCGCGATCGCGTCCAGAT
>CAYVLL010000312.1:0-2374 GCA_964452235.1 uncultured Woeseiaceae bacterium | reverse complement strand
ACCTACGAATTGATGACCCCGGCACTACCTACGAAAGTTTTGTTGGCGCCAGGCTTCGTAGATTATTACGGCTGCTGCGTTCGAGAGGTTCAGGCTGCGGCTCGCCGGCAGCATGGGGATGCGCAGGCGTTGTGGGGGCGGAAACGTCTTGAGCAGATCGGCGGGCAGGCCGCGAGTTTCAGGGCCCAGCAGGAAAGCGTCGCCCGGGGCGTACTTCGGCGCGGTATGCTCTGTTACGCCACGCGTGCTGAGTGCGTACACACTGGCATCCCCCAGGCCGGCGAGGCAATCGGCCAGCGCCTTGTGGGTCACTATCGTCGCAAACTCTCGATAATCCAGGCCCGCCCGTCGAAGGCGCGCTTCGTCCAGTGCGAAACCCAACGGCTCGATCAGGTGCAGTGTCGTGCCGGTGTTCGCACACAGGCGAATGATGTTGCCGGTATTCGGCGGGATCTCAGGCTGGTAAAGAATAAGGCTGAACATTATGGCAACGGATCATGATCGGCTAGACTGCATCATCGCACGCTACGTCGTTCCGACCGACCCCGACCGTAGAGAAAACACTGACTTATGGCTTTAGCAGTCACGGCCGGCCACAACCCGCTGCAAATCGGATTCTGCGGCATGTCATTGAGTTCGCCGATTGTCCTGCTGTCAGGATGCGTGGGATTCGGTGAGGAATACACGCGTGTGCACGGTTTCTCCAACCGCGATGTCGGTGCCGTGGTGCTCAAGGGCACGACGCGTGAGCCGCGCCTCGGCAATCCCCCGCATCGTATATCCGAGACGCCGATGGGGATGCTGAACGCGATCGGCCTGCAAAACCCCGGTGTCGATAAGGTCATCGATGAGATCCTGCCGTCGCTCGACTTCAGCGAGACGCGCTTCTTTGCAAACGTCTGCGGCTCGACCATCGATGACTATGCCGAAGTGACGCGGCGTTTCGACGACTCGGCGATCGACGCCATCGAGATCAATATTTCCTGTCCCAATATCAAGGAAGGCGGTGTGTCGTTCGGCAACTATCCGGATATGTCGGCCCAGGTGGTGGAGGCTTGCCGCAAAGCCACGCACAAACCGATTATTGCCAAACTGTCGCCTAACCAGACCGACATCCGTGCCAATGCGCGTCGCTGTATCGAGGCTGGTGCGGATGCGCTCGCGGTCATCAATACTATTACCGGCATGGCGATCGACATTGAAAAGCGACGCCCGATCATCGGCAACGTGCAGGGCGGGCTGTCCGGACCGGCCATCAAGCCGATCGCGTTGTGGAAAGTGCGGCAGGTTTATGAAGTAGCGGGACCGCAGAACATACCGATCATCGGTCAGGGCGGCATAACGAGCGCACACGACGCGCTGGAGTTTCTTATTGCCGGCGCGACAACTGTCGGTATCGGCACGGCATTGTTTTACGAACCGCTCATCTGTAAGGAGATCAACGATGGCATAGCCGGGTATCTCGCACGGCATGGTATCGCCACGCTCCAGGAACTTGTGGGGTCGCTGCAATGAAGAAACTGGCAGATTTTCTGGTCGCGCTGGTGGCCATCGAGCATCTCGGCTTTCTGGTTCTCGAAATGTTTCTCTGGACGACGCCAACCGGCATGCGGGTGTTTGGAACGACGCCTGCGTTCGCCGAGCAGTCGGCAGCGCTTGCTGCAAATCAGGGCTTGTACAACGGTTTTCTTGCCGCCGGCTTGCTCTGGAGCCTGGTGAGAAAGCATGACGGGTTCGCCATCAAGCTGTTCTTTCTCGCCTGCGTTGTTGTTGCCGGCATTTTCGGCGCTGTAACGGTGAAATCTTCCATCTTCTTCGTGCAAGCGGTGCCCGCATTGCTCGCGCTGATGTTCGTCATTGTTGCCCGCAAGTAACTCGCTGCGCTGATACGTGTTAGGCGTTAACCGTTGCGCAATCCCGGCCGGCGCGTTGCTGGCGGAGTATCAGGAGGCGGGTTCCTATGCCGATTGCTATACGACGGATATCCAGGTACCGGTAACCCATATCGAGTATGTAACAGCGTTTTACACTACCCCTGTCTTCAAGGTCGAACGATTCATTCTGAAGTGGGCGGCGGCGAAGTCCTCGACCGACGAAGAAGCCGGAAACCTGGCGGCCGGAGCTATCGATTCGTTCGCCGCGTGGCAAGTCGAAAAGCGCAGTGAGAACCAGTTGTTATTGACTGACTACATGGGCAACACCCGCTCGTGGCTTATGGTCGTACCGTTGTCTAACGACACGACCGGCGGCACTCGTTTGTATTTCGGCTCGGCCGTGGTTCCGGAAGTAAACGCGAAAACCGGGGAGCAGTCCCTGGGCTTCGTATTTCGTGCACTTCTCGGTTTTCACAGGATTTATTCTGTGGTGCTCCTGT
>CAYVLL010000311.1:0-2375 GCA_964452235.1 uncultured Woeseiaceae bacterium | reverse complement strand
ACCGCGTGTGGATCGGCTGCCGTACCTGTTCCGAACTCGCCGTGCGCACCGGACGATCGGTTTCGTAAAAGCGCAGGCACGCCTCCTCGAACGGCAATCTGCAATGCTCCAGCAAGCGCCGGACTTCCACGTCGAAATTATGCACGAGCACTTCATACTGCACCGTGAGAACTTTACCGGGCAGCAGTGCATGCCAGTGGTCCATCATGCGTTCATACTCGAGGAAGTACTCGCCAATATCAATAAGGTCGTAGGTAAACGTCTGCCCCTTGGCGAACAATTGTCGAAAACAACTCAGGCAGGCATCAAGCGGATGCCGGCGCGCATCGATGATGGTTGCATTTGGCAGCACGAGATGCAGGAAACCGACGCCCGGAAAGTTATTCGGCATCTTGTCGATAAAGCGTGGCTTTCCTTCAGCTCGGTGCATCTTCGCGTGACCGAGATAATCCCGGCCAAGCGACTCGAAATGCTCGGCTGACAACTCGCGCACGGCTTCCGGGTAGTTGATGCCATCCGCGCGGTTGCGGTTCAGCGAGGTCGCGACCCGGCCCAGGTAGGGCAGTTCCGATGTGCCTTCGACCTGGCTATGGCTGGCAAGTATCTGCTCGATCAGTGTCGACCCGGAGCGCGGCAGGCCGACAATGAAGATCGGCGAGCCGTCCGCGCTGCCGCCGCCCGCCTTGTTTTTTATCAGTTCCGCATCGAACACGTCGACGATGGCATCGTGCATGACTTCCGTCTGCACCGGGTCGTACTTCTCGAGCCGGCGTTGCGTGCCGTTGCCCTGTTCGTAGTAACCCCAGGCACGCTCGAAATCGCCCCGATCCTCGAATGCTTTGGCCATGGCGTAGAGAAAGTTGACGCGCGACTGATCGGTCAGGTCGTCACGTTGCAGGCTTGCTTCCATGGCGGCTATGTCGTCGTCCGTCAGCCGGTAAGTCTTTAGGTTGGCAAGGCTCCAGTAACTCTCGCCGTTGTCCGGTTTCAGGCGAATGCACTCGCGGTACTCGGCAACGGCTTCTTCCTGCCGTCCGACCGTCTTCAGCACGTGCCCGAGCCCGAGATGCGCGCCGGGAAATTTCGGCTGTAATTCCAGCGCCCGCCTGTAGGCCTCGATCGCGCGCCAGGTCAGCGCTGCCGGTGCCAGGGTGCCAGCCAATTGGAAGTGCGCTTGAGGATTCTGCGGCTCCAGTTCGACCAGGCGATTGCAATGTTCAAGCGCTTCGTCAAACCGGTTCTGCTCCTTGAGCAAACGTGCCAGGTCCATGATCGCGCCGCCGAAATCCGGCGCCAGCTCGACGGCCCGCCGCAGCAGTCGCTCGGCATCCGCATTGCGTTTGGCGGACAACGCAATGCGCCCGAGCATGCGCATTGCGTCGACATGCTGCGGATTGTCGCGCAATACTTCCCGGTACAGGCGCTCTGCCTCTTCGAGACGTCCCTCCTTGTGATGCTCCGCGGCGTGCGCCAGTTTTCTTCGCTCCGGGTTCAGGGCGAACGACTTTTCGAATGCCGTGTCGGCTTCCGCGCCGAAGCCCAGCCGCGCCAACGCCTTGCCAAGGTTCAGGTGGGCCCATTCCAGCTCCGGATCCAGGCGCACGGCGTTGCGCAATACGTCCGCTGCCTCAGCCGGCCGGTTGAGCTCAAGTAATACGAAACCGAGATCTTCATGCGGTTTGGCAAACGTCGGTGCCAGCCTGATCGTCTGCCGCAATGCCTTCTCGGCCTCATCGAAACGATTCAGCTTGATCAGCACCGCACCGCGGAGTCCCAGGACATTGATGTCGTTCGGGTGCTTCTGCAAAAGCGCTCGGCACAGTCCTTCGGCGTGCGCATAGTCGCCACGGTCGACGAGTTCCATGATTTCGTTGAAGCGCGCTTTTGGCGTGGACAATGCTGACATCGCTACCTTTCCATCGTTGCAAGGCAAAGTATGCGGCATGGACCTGCGTCAAGGAAACCTGACGCGGCAAGTGCAGCGAGACGCGGCGCAGAATGTGGAAAGCGCATAGTGCCTGCCCGGCAACTTGCTAGAATGTCGGCAGAATGCGAGCAGAAAATGCCGTTACCGGATCCTCCCCTGATCAAGGTTGACCGCCATGCCTGATTTTAACCGCACCTTGTGCACGCTCGCCGCGATTGCGGCCGCGCTGGTTCTCGCCGCCTGCAGTGAGCGCCCCACCGACCCGCCGGAATCGCGAGCCGCGGACATCGTGCTGCAAAACGGTAGCGTCTATACCGTCGATGCAACCCGGTCCTGGGCCGAGGCGGTGGCCATCAGTAACGGGCGTATCGTGTTTGTCGGGTCCAACGAGGAATCGCAGGAACACGTCGGACCGTCGACCCAGGTCGTCGATCTTGATGGCCGCATG
>CAYVLL010000310.1:0-2381 GCA_964452235.1 uncultured Woeseiaceae bacterium | reverse complement strand
AGGGGAAAGGCTGGATCGAGTTCACCTTGTACCCGCTGTTCAGCCCCCAATCCCTTATTGCAGAGGGCAGCGGTAACTACGGTATTCAACTGGCGTTTCCCGGCGACGAGCGCATCGAATTCGAAAAGCGTGTTCTGTTTCCGCTGGCGGGACTTGATACTACAGACGCTGAACGTTATTACGCATTGCAGGCATTGCTCGAACAGCTGGGTTATGCGGGAAACGAGGCAGCGAGAGACTACCTCAACGGCGACATTGATCGCGAGACGGCGGCCCAGTGGTTGGTTGACTACGCGCTGTCGTCTCCCGAGCGCGCCCGGCAGCGGGTCGATTTCTTTGATACCTACCGCAGCTATGTCATTAATTACAATCTCGGCGAAGATCTGGTGCGCGATTACGTCGAGCGTGGCACATCATCGCCGGCAGAGAGGTGGCAACGCTTCTCGGATCTGATTTCGTCGCCCATGCAACCGTCGGATCTCTACTGAATGGCCGGTACCGCGGAACGCGGGGAAATAGCCGACGAACTGTGCCGGCTCGGGCGGCTGTTTGGCGAGCGGCAGTGGTGCCTTGCCACGAGCGGAAATTTTTCTGTGCGCGTCGATCCGGCTCACTGCCTTATTACGCGTTCGGGAACCGACAAGGCACGTTTGTCGCGCGAGGACCTGATGATCTGCAATCTCGACGGCCTGCCGGATGACCCGACCCTCAAACCCTCTGCGGAAACACCTTTGCACACCTGCCTTTATCGTCATGACCCGGCCATAGGAGCAGTGCTTCACACGCACTCGGTGACGACGACGGTCTTGTCGCGGGCAGCGAAATCGAGTCTTGAGCTACGCGGATTCGAAATGCAGAAGGCCTTCGACGGTGTGCGTTCGCACGATGAGGCGCTGGCCATCACGGTTTTCGATAACACACAGGACATGCCGGGTTTGGCAGCCGCTGTCGGCAGGCAACTGAAAGTCGGTTCGCTGGCAGTACCCGGCTTCCTGGTGCGCGGACACGGCCTGTACGCCTGGGGCAAGGATCTCGCCGCGGCGCAGCGGCATATTGAGGGCCTCGAGTTCCTGCTGGGTTGCATATGGCAGGAACGGCTGGCAAAACAATGAGCGTGCCGGCAGCAATTGTCACCGATATCGAGGGCACGACCAGTTCCATCGAATTCGTGCATCAAGTGCTGTTCCCCTACGCGCGCAAAGCGCTCCCGGATTTCCTGCGCAAGCATCAGCATGAACCGGATATCGCCCGGTTGCTCCGGCAGGTTGATGAGGAAACCGGCGCAGCTTCTGACGATATCGAGCACCGGATCGCCACGTTGTTACGCTGGATTGACGAAGACCGCAAGGAGACGTCACTGAAGGCGCTGCAGGGCTTCATTTGGGAGCATGGTTACCGACGCGGGGACTTCACCGGTCATGTATATGACGATGCCGTGCGCCGTCTGCGTGAATGGCATGACGCCGGCATCGCGCTTTATGTGTATTCGAGCGGCTCCGTGAAGGCGCAGCAACTCCTGTTCGGCTGCAGCGACGCCGGTGACCTGCGGCCACTTTTCAAGGGCTACTTCGATACACGCATCGGCCACAAGCGTGAGCCGGCGGCATACGCCGCCATTGTGCAGGCCATTGACCTGCCGGCTGGCGAAGTACTGTTTCTGTCCGACGTGCCAGAAGAACTGGCCGCCGCCAACACGGCGGGCATGCGCACGATTCTGGTGGCGCGGGATGGCAGTTCCGGCAGCGAACAGCATGCCTGCGTGCATGATTTCGACGGCATAATCTTTTAGACTCGGATTTGTCGACCATTCACGTCGCGAACTTATGAGTTACCTGACCGTCTACAACGAAGATCAGCCGGACAAGCCCATTGTCGATACCGACGATGTCGAGCGCATTGCCGGGGAACTTGCCGGCGCGGGTATCCGCTTCGAGCGTTGGCCTGCCGCACATGATCTCGGGGACGATGCTGACAACGATGCGATCATCGCGGCGTATCGCGACGAGATTGACCGGCTGATTGCCGAGCGCGGTTACCGGACGTTCGATGTCGTCAGCATGCATCCACAGCACCCGGACAAGGACGCGTTTCGTCGCAAGTTCCTGGACGAACACACTCACGCGGAAGACGAAGTGCGATTCTTCGTGCGCGGACAGGGCCTGTTCGTGATCCACGCGAACGATCGTATTTATTCCATGCTCTGCGAAAAGAACGACCTGATTTCAGTGCCGGCAAACACCCGGCATTGGTTCGATATGGGCCCTAACCCGTCTTTTACCGCCATCCGCCTGTTCAACAATCCGCAAGGCTGGGTGGCGAAATTCACGGGTGACAAAATCGCCGAGCGGTTTCCGTTGCTGGAAAACTGAACGAGGCGGCTA
>CAYVLL010000309.1:0-2389 GCA_964452235.1 uncultured Woeseiaceae bacterium | reverse complement strand
CCCCTGTCACCCGTGAGTGCGCGGCGCAGCCGGGCTGGTGTTACGAAAACGTTACGTTCCGTACCGTCGGGCGCCTAAGTAACTGGTTGCGGACTGATTTCTGCCATCCTGTGACGGCAGGATCGTGCGACTCCAATCACGTTTGCCAATCATGATAGGCTGTCCCGAAACGGCAGGCATTTGTCCAAATTCCTGCCGGCGCGACAACCCCTGAAAATGGCTTTGCATGGATCAATGAACAGTCCTGTCGTCATCCAGTCTCCGCAACAAACGTGCGATGTCGATTTCGATGATCCTCGCTGGTATCTCAATCGTGAGCTGACCTGGCTCGAATTTAACCGGCGAGTGTTGAACGAAGGTGCAGACCCGCGCACGCCGTTGCTGGAGCGTGTCAATTTTCTGTCGATCGTCGGGTCGAATCTCGACGAGTTTTTCATGAAGCGCATCGGCGGCCTGAAGCAGCAGATCGGTGCAGGGGTCAACGCAGTGACGGTTGACGGCCGCACACCCCAGCAACAGATTGAGGAAGCGCTACTGGTCGTGCAGGAACTGCTTGCGGACCAGACACTGTTGCTTCGTGAGTTGCTGCAGGAGCTCGCCGATAACGGCATTCTTTTGCAGTCCTACGACAACCTCGAGCCGCATCACCGAAAGTGGTTACGGCAACACTACACCAGGAACATCTTCCCGCTGGTGACACCGCTGGCGATTGATCCGGCGCATCCTTTTCCGTTCGTATCGAACCTCTCGGTTAACGTGCTTGCTGTCGTAGGCGGCATTGACGAAGGGGAGTCGCTCGTGCGGATAAAATCCCCGGTCAGCGGCAATATCCCGCGGTTTATACGTCTTGGCGCAGAGCAGATGTTTGTCCCGCTCGAACAGGTTATCACCGCCAATCTGGATCTGCTGTTGCCGGGAATAGAGATAAGGAATGTCTACCTGTTCCGGGTTACGCGGAACGCGATAACAGAGCGTGACGAGGAGCAGGCCAACGACTTGCTGGAACTGATTCGCACGGAGTTGCGCGAGCGCAAGTTCGCTCCAGTTGTCCGGCTTGAAGTCAGCCGGGACATGCCGCAACAACTGCGCGACTATCTGGCAAAGAACCTCAAGCTGACCGACAGCAGCGATATTGCGGAGGTCGACGAAATTATTGGTCGCCGCGATCTGGCGGAGATCGCCCGACTGCCGGTTGCTTCTTTGCGCTATCCGTCGCATACGCCCGCTGATCATCGACGGCTTCGAGATGCGAGGTCAGTATTCGAGGAAGTTCGTCGAGGCCCCCTGCTGTTGCAGCATCCGTACCAGTCTTTTACCGGGTCTATTACGCGGCTGCTGAAGGAAGCGGTCGACGACCCCGATGTGCTCGCAATCAAAATGACGTTGTACCGGACATCTGCCGATTCCCAGGTCATCCCGTTGCTGGTTGAAGCAGCGACCAGGGGAAAGCAGGTTGCGGTGGTCCTCGAACTCAAGGCGCGATTCGACGAAGCTGCGAATATCCAGTGGGCTGATCACCTCGAAGAGGCGGGCATTCACCTTTCCTACGGTGTCGTTGGGTACAAGACCCACGCCAAGATGATTCTCATACTGCGCAAGGAGCGCGATGGCCTGCGACGCTATGTCCACGTGGGCACCGGCAACTACCACTCCGGTACAGCGAGTCAGTACTGCGACGTTTGCCTGCTGAGTTGCGATGACGACCTCGGTGCCGATGCCACGGAGCTGTTCAATTCATTGACGACCGGCTCACTTCGGGACCGCAGCTACCGCAAGCTGCTGACAGCGCCGCTCGACATGAAGAGCGCTCTTATCGCAAAAATCGAACGCGAAGCAGAGCTGCATCGCCAGGGTACGCCCGGCCTGATCCAGTTGAAGACGAATGCACTGGAAGACAAGGACATCGTCAAGGCACTTTACAAAGCCTCGCAAGCCGGCGTCAGGGTTGACCTGATCGTACGCGATACCTGCCGCTTGCGGCCGGGCATCGCCGGTCTCTCGGAGAATATAAAAGTCATCAGTATTGTAGGTCGATTTCTCGAGCACAGTCGCATCTACTACTTTCGAAATGCCGGCAACGACGAGTACTACATCGGCTCAGCAGATTGTATGACGCGCAACCTGACCGGACGTGTCGAAGCCCTTGCGCCGATCGAGGACCCGGCTCTCAAATCAGAATTGCGCATTGGCCTGGATCTGCAATTGAGCGACCGCCGCAGTGCCTGGGATATGAAGCCTGACGGCAGCTACGTGCAACGCGTGCCGGACGACGAGAGTGATCTTTCGTCCCAGTCAGCCCTCATCGATCGGGCGACGTTCGGCGACGCGGATGACACGCTGGTGACGCGAAAGTCCATCTGACATCGCCCGTGATACGGGCTCCTACGGG
>CAYVLL010000308.1:0-2390 GCA_964452235.1 uncultured Woeseiaceae bacterium | reverse complement strand
ACCACCGGCACACCCTGCATTACTGCCGGGAACTGCGAGTGCCGCTGGAAACCTATGTCAACGACAATCGTAATGCCTACACACAGGATGACAAGATGTTCGGCGGCAGGCCGGTGCGCGTCCGGGAATACATAACCGACGCACGCGGCTTCATGTCGGAATTGCTGCACAAGGCGGTGGACCGAAACGCGTTCGAAATGCCCCTGACCGCAGACGACCGCGAGCGACTATTGGCGTTCGCCGCGACTTATGGCGACCTCGGCGCGGACGGGCGTTATCGAGGCTCTGAAAGGGCAGGATACAAATCCGGGGGATTCGCGTCGGTCGGCGAACTCAAGGAACCGCTCGATTTCACGGAGATCCTGAAAGGCGACTTCTGGCGCTACCGGATGCATTTCAGCGAAGGCGGCGACCAGGCGATGCCGGTCATGCAACCGGTAGGCGGCATGGACAACATTGTGCGGGCATTTGTTCGCAACATCAGGAGCCCGATTCTCACTAACGCGCAGGTGCAGGCTATCCAGCTCGGGAACGACGCCGTCGAAGTTGTCTATAACCATAGGGGAAAGCGGCGTAAAGTCAGTGGCGACTTTTGTTTCAACTGCATCCCGACGCATTTTCTCGCCGGAATCTATAACAATTTTTCCCGCGACTACTCCGAGACGCTCGCTTCGCTCGAGCGCGGGCATCTGTTCAAGATCGGTCTGCAGATGAAAGAGCGCTTCTGGGAGAACGAGAATATCTATGGCGGTATCTCCTGGACCAGCCAGCCAATCGAGCAGATCTGGTATCCGACCCATGGCATACACTCCGAGAAAGGCGTCATGCTGGGTGCGTACACGTTCCGCGAGGAGCACGGAGTGATGTTCGAGCGCATGAGCCCGGAGGAGCGAATCAAGTCGGCCGTCGCACAGGGCGAGAGAATTCATCCGGGCTATGGCAGTTACGTTGAGTCCGGCGTCAGCGTCCCCTGGGCGCGGATGAATCACATGATGGGTTGCAATACCCGCTGGAATGACGAACTGCGAGGCAGCAAATTCCGGCTTTTGCAGGAACCTGAAGGCAGGCATTACATGATCGGGGACCAGATCAGCTATCACTCCGGCTGGCAGGAAGGCGCCTTTGCTTCCGCGCATCATGCCATGAACGATATGGACCGCCGCGTGCACGCGGAACTCTCCCCTTCTGTGGCCGGGTAGGGCAATGCTCTCCGCAAGTCGTCTTATTCTCATTACGGTGACGCTGCTGGTTGGTGCACCGATGGCAAACGCCGATATGTCGCCTGTGGTTCCGCCAGACAAGTTTGTGTACTGCACGGTCTGTCATGGCGTTCAGTTGAAAGGCAATCACGTCATTGAGGCTCCGCGCCTGAGCGGAATGCAAACCTGGAATGTCGAGCACCAGTTACTGGCGTTCAAGCGCGGTTGGCGCGGCACGCACGCTGATGACCTGGTCGGCATGGAAATGCAACCGATGGCAGCCATACTCTCTGACAGGGAAATCAAGGAAGCCGCCCGTTACGTCAGCGCGACGGCTTCCGAACCACCGCCCGCCACCATCAACGGTGATGCAGAGCGCGGCCAGGCCCTCTACGCGACCTGCCGGGCCTGTCACGGGGATGACGGCAGTGGCGTCGAGGCACTCGGTGCTCCGGCATTGACCGGTTTGAATGACTGGTATCTTGTTCGCCAGACGCGTAATTTCAGGAATGGCACGCGAGGCGGCCATAAGGACGACGTCCGCGGCGCGCAGATGCAGGCTGCCGCTCAGGTCTTGGCCGACGACGATGCAATACTGGACGTCGTCGCCTACATCAATACTTTGCAAAACAAATAAGGGAACAGAACCATGAAAAGAACTGCAGCACTTGAAACAACAACAGCAATTGGCATCCTGTTCTTCGCCTGCGCAGGCGCGCAGAGCAGCGAAGTCACTCGTTATCCATTGCCCAACAACTCGACCTTTCCCATCGCTCAGGCGGTCGAGGTTCCAGCGGATACTACGTTGATCTGGCACAGCGGCACGGTACCCGGTCCCGCCAATGCCGCTGCAGAGCGCGGCAGTCGAGCCTACTGGGGCGATACCGAGGCCCAGTCCCTCAATGTTTTCAAGCGCATGGAAGCATCGTTCGAAAAGCTGGGCGTGGGTTTTGGTGACGTCGTCAAGATGACGGTGTTTCTGGTCGGGGATCCGGAACTCGATGGCCGCATGGACTTCGACGGCTTTATGCGCGCCTACACGAAATACTTCGGTACCGAGAAACAACCCAACCTGCCGGCGCGTTCGGCGTTGCAGATTGCCGGGTTGGTTGCTGACGGCATGCTGGTGGAAGTAGAGGTTATTCTCGCCCGGCCAGAGTGACGATCTCGATCGGAGCCTCGCAGGAGCGC
>CAYVLL010000307.1:0-2400 GCA_964452235.1 uncultured Woeseiaceae bacterium | reverse complement strand
GTCAGGCGCTGCACCACGAGGACATTGACTGCTGCCACGCCGATGAGGGGCAGCTTGGCGTAGAGGAACGGATTACCTTCATAACCGGTCGCGTTGACCGTGAGCATCGTCGCGCCGCTGGTGACTGCAACTATGAAGCCCACCGTGGCCAGCGGTACGGTCGGGCGGGCCAGCAGCGGCAGCGGAATCGCCCGCCACGCGCCGAGCAGGCGCAAATCGAGAATCAGTACCGCCCCGAACAAGGTGGCGATGCCGAGGATGTGGGCAAGGTTGAGCCAGCCGTAGGTCCAGACCCCCGAATCGCGCACCGCCTCGCCGAGCGTCGACTCCTCAAGCCAGAGCAGGATAGCGTAGAGAGTGTCTTCCATAACGGTGCTGTCCGGACGCGCCGCGCAGCCGATTTCCGGTCTGGCGGCAGTTCAGTCCCGCGGTGGCGGATAGACGTCGTAGTGGGTACCGTTGTAGGTCACGCGCCGGGTCTTGATCTCGTTCTGGGCGGAGTCTTCGTTGCGAGCGCCGTGCACGGTCACTTCCGCACCCACGGGAATCGTATCCTCCCGCAGGCCGGCGCGATGTGTCCGCGGCGCCGGCGCCAGGGTGATGTGCCACAACGTACCGTCCGCGTCGCGCACCTGCATGGTGCCGTGCGGACCCGACAGGCTGACGGCGGCCTCGACGACGCCGGTTACCGAAATCTCCCCCGTGTTCCCCGACCAGCCGTGGTGGGCGAAGGCGGGCAGTGCGCCGAGCAGGATCGCCGTGACGATGACCATCTGATTTTTGCAACGCATGACGTACTCCTTGCCGTCACGACCGTATCGAACCCCGGGGCGATTGGCAAAACGCGTGAAACGCTGGGTGAATTAAGGATACGAAATTCTATCGTGTCCGCCAGGCCGTGGGAATGGGAAGCGGGCTCGGGCTGTCGGCTAGCGTCATTCGAAACTGACAACAACCTTGCCGCGGGCGCGCCCTTGTTCCAGGTAGCGGATCGCTTCGACGGCTTCGTGCAGCGGGTAGCGCCTGTCCACGACGGTAGTCAGTATGCCGTCGCGCGCGAGCTCCCCTAGAACGTCGAGGTCAGCTCGGTTCAGGTCGGCAAGCAAGCCGACGAATTCCCCGTCAACGAACGGGTTCAACAAAACGGCCCTGAGGGAACGACCCAGCGGACCGATCCAGCGATTATCCTTCGGGCCGCCTACGTTCACGACGCGGCCGCCCGGTTTCAATGCACGCTCGACATCCAGCAAAGTATGATTGCCGACATTGTCCAGGATCAGGTCGTAGCGTTCTGTACCTTCCGTGAAATTCTCCCGCGTATAGTCGATGACGTGATCTGCGCCGAGCGAGCGCACCATGTCCACATTTCGTGTGCTGCAGACGCCGGTGACTTCTGCACCGAACGATTTGGCGATCTGCACGGCGAACGTACCAACGCCACCCGAGGCACCGTTGATCAGTATCTTCTGCCCCGGCTGAACATCGCCCTTGTCACGCAGAGCTTGCAACGCGGTGATGGCGGCAACGGGTATCCCGGACGCTTCTTCGAACGTGAGGTTTGCCGGTTTGTGTGTTACAGACCCGGCTTCGCGCACCGTGATGTACTCAGCCAGTACGCCACTCGCGCCACCGAAAACGCCGTCGCCGGGCTTGAATCGCGTGACGTCGCTGCCGACAGCTTCGACCGTTCCGGAAAAGTCGACACCGAGCCGCTGGAGATCCGGTGCACCAAATCCTTTCGCTAAACGCACAACGTACGGCTTTCCGGTCATGATGTGATAGTCGAGCGGGTTCACCGCAGCCGCATGCACCTTGACCAGCAGTGCATCGTTCGCAACCTCGGGTTTCGCGACGTCCTCAATCCTGAGTACGTCCGCCGAACCGTAGCAAGGCAATACCACAGCTTTCATCCGCGCCGTGCCGGCAGGCAGGTTGTGCGGCTCGCTGCAGGGCGACTCGTAGCTGAGGGCTACCGCCAGTGACACCACGCCAAGCGCAACGAGCGCCAGGACCGCAATGAAGATCCGGGTTCGCAGTTTCATTTCCGACCTCTCGAGTTATTCTAATCGTTGTCCTGCGGGCCGCAGACGCGGCGCCACAGGCATCCCCGGCATCTGACTTAGTGTGATAGTTAACTATAACACCAGGTCAGATGCAAGCTGGAAGCACCAGGGCGGACGTTGGCCGACTTTATGCGGCGTTGGGGCAATAAATGACTATTCAGGTGATTGAAGCAGGCGCGGGAGGATTTCCGGGATCGCGCAAACGGTGAAATCTGATACGTGCACGGGTCCTTTCCCTCACTGGGGCTGCATGCCAGCTATGTGCAGGGCGAGCGGCTCGGTGCCGAGATCAGCGAACTGTGTGCGCATATTTATGCGGCAACCTACCGGTTGCTGG
>CAYVLL010000306.1:0-2405 GCA_964452235.1 uncultured Woeseiaceae bacterium | reverse complement strand
TGACCACGCGATACGTGCTGGTGCTGGCTGGCATCCTGACGCTTATTGGCCTGGCCATGTTCGTTTACAAATGGCAGGTTCTTGGCTTGCCATTGGACAACAAGCAGGAGACGCCGACCTGGACCGTGGAGACCACTATCCGTTTCGAGAGTGGACCGGGTTCCATCAGCGTCAATTTGCAGATACCAACCTTGACGCCCGGCTTCGCCACGCTGGATGAGTTTTCCGTTTCACGTAACTTTGCGTTCGGCTTGAACTACGTGGGCGCTGATCGGGAGGCGCAGTGGACCGTACGGCGAGCCGACGGCTCGCAGACGCTCTATTACCGCATCGTCGTGTATGAGGATCCGGACAACGAACAGTCGGATATCACACCACCGCTGCCGATTCCTCCGTCGATCAATGAACCTCTCAGAACGGCTGTAGAGATGATCGTCGCAGACGTAAGCGAGCGCTCGGCCGATGCCGCGTCATTCACGGCCGTCCTGTTACGGCAGATCAACACGCCTTCCCCGAACCCCAATGTCGAATTGCTGTTGGCGGACGCGAATACCAAGGCTGCAGTTGTTAGACAGATCACCACGGTACTCGCGTCGGCCAGGATTCCTGCCCGAATCGTTCACGGCATCCCGTTGCAGGATCAACAGCGCCAGGTCCAGCCTGTACCATGGCTTGAAATACACGACGGTGACCGCTGGCGTTACTTCAACCCGGACACGGCAATCGAAGGCTTGCCGGATCGTTTCCTGATCTGGTGGCGCGGCAGTGCGCCGCTGGTGCGTGTGGAAGGCGGTAGCAGCGTGGAGACCAACTTCGCAGTACAAAGAAACCTGATCGACAGCATAGCCATTGCCGAACACCGCGCCGACGTCCGTCAGTCCCGCCTGATCGATTTCTCACTGTTCAGCCTGCCGATCAAGACCCAGGCGGTGTACGGCGTGCTGCTGATGATTCCCATCGGTGCGTTGATCATTACTATCATGCGCAACGTGATCGGCATCGATACTTTCGGCACTTTCATGCCGGTTCTGATCGCGCTGGCGTTTCGTGAAACGCAATTGGTTGCCGGAATCGTGATGTTTACGTTACTGGTGGCACTCGGCCTGAGTATACGATTTCTCCTCGAACGACTGCGGCTGCTGCTGGTGCCGCGACTCAGCGCCGTTTTGATCGTGGTCGTCCTCTTGATGCTGATTATGAGCATCATCACTCACCAGCTCGGCATCGATATGGGTTTATCTGTCGCCCTGTTTCCCATGGTTATCATTGCCATGACTATCGAACGCATGTCGGTGCTGTGGGAAGAGCGCGGGGCCGGTGAAGCGATGCGGGCCGGTCTCGGCAGCATGATAGTTGCGGTAATCGCCTATCTGGTGATGGGGATGAGCTGGCTCGTGCATATTGTTTTCACGTTTCCCGAATTGCTGTTGATCGTTCTCGCCGTTGTTCTTCTGCTCGGTCGCTACACCGGCTACCGTGTGTCCGAACTGAAGCGCTTCAAGGCGCTGATCACGCCGAAATAATGTTCCAGAACGCGCGATTATTGCGAGACGCCGGTGTGCTCGGCATCAACGATCGTAATGCCGAGTTCATCATGAGGCTCAACCCGCGCCGCTTTTTCCCGCGAGTTGACGACAAGGCGCTTACCAAGGAACTGGCTATAAAGGCCGGTATGCCGGTGCCCGAACTCTATGGCTCGATCGCCAGTCAGGCTGAAGTACGGCACTTCGCCAACATCGTGGCCGACCGCGAGAGCTTCGTGATAAAGCCGGCTCGCGGCAGCGGAGGCGACGGCATTGTCGTTGTCAGCGGGCGTAGCAAGCGCAAAGCGGCCAGTTACAGGCTTGCCAACGGGCTGCTGATTACCGGAACCGAGATAGAGCACCATATTTCCAATATCGTCGGTGGACAGTACAGCCTGAGCGGCAACCCGGATACCGCGCTCATTGAATATTGCGTGCAGTTCGATCCGCTTTTCGCCGACGTGAGCTATCAGGGCGTACCCGATATACGCGTGATCGTTTATCGTGGTTACCCGGTTATGTCCATGGTGCGGCTGCCGACGCGCAACTCCGATGGCAAAGCAAACCTGCATCAGGGTGCAGTCGGCGCCGGGATCGATCTCAGCACAGGGCGGACATTACGAGGCGTGCTGGGCAACGACGTAGTTGATGAGCACCCGGATACCGGAGCACTGATTTCAGGGCTTTACATTCCCCAATGGGATTTTATTCTGCAGGCGTCAGCACGCAGTTATGAGGTGACCGGTCTCGGCTACGTTGGTGTCGACATGGTAATCGACCGCAGCCATGGGCCGATGATTCTCGAGATGAACGCGCGGCCGGGCCTCAACATACAGATTGCCAATGGTTGCGGCATTCTTCGCCGGGTGCGACGCATTGACG
>CAYVLL010000305.1:0-2444 GCA_964452235.1 uncultured Woeseiaceae bacterium | reverse complement strand
CCGAAGCGCTGCGTCGTATCGTCGACCGGTACCGGCAGGAAGGCGGCGCGCGAGTTGCCGCCGTTGCTGCCGAACATGCCGCCGATGGCACGACGGCCATCGCGATTCTCGTAGTCGAAATCGATTGCTGCCTGCCAGCCCTGTGCCAATTCGCGCACGTATCCCAGTTCGAAACGACGACGCTGCTCGCGGATTTCGAGGGTGCCGAGACTTGCTGCAAGCGCCGGCATGCCGGCCGTGAGGTCGCCGGTTGCGGACCAGTTGTCCGGCAACGCCAGTTGGCCGGGTGCGCTCTCGAGGAAGGGGGTAGCGCCGCTGTTCGACAGGTATTTCGGTGACTCCTGCCAGGCGATTCGGAGGTCGTCAGTTCCTTGTCGGCCCCATTGCAACCGTATTTGTCGCGAATCGAAGCCGAGATCGTTGCCCTCGAATTTCCAGAAGCTTGTTTCGCCGCTGTTCCAGACGGGCCGGCTTTCCAGCATGAGGTTCAGCAAAGGCACCCAGCCTTCGTCGGTCAGTCCGCTGTACTTGCCGAAACGGTATGAATTGTCGTCGACGTAACCCAGGCCGATTTCGATGAGGCGCTTGCTTTCGTGAGTGATCTCGCGCGCATTCCGGTCGGTATTCTCGTCGGCATGCAGTGCGTGCATTGCAAGGGTGGCGGCGATGCCGCAGCACAAACGGGCGAGTACGGGTTGTCGACCGGCTATTGCCACGACTAGCGCGTCAGCCCGGCGCCGGACGGATGATTCGAGCCGTGAATTCGACTGTGGCAGTTCATGCAATCCTTGCCCAGGAGTTGCCGGTCTGCGCCGGTCGGGGGCACGCCTGCGCCGCTGCTGACGGCGCTCGGATGAAAAGGCGCCAGGTGGCATTGCTGGCACAGCATCGGCGTGCGGGTTTGCAACAGGTCGCGGTGATTGGAGCCGTGCGGACGATGACAAAGCGTGCAGTCCTCGAGCACCGGTGCGTGCTCCCAGAGGAACGGGCCGCGTTTTTCAGCGTGGCATGAATAGCAGGTTTCGTTGACGGTCAGGCCGGTCAGCATGCCGGGTCCGCTGCCACCGTGCGGGGTGTGGCAGTCGGCGCAATTCATCAGGCCGGCGCGCAGTGGATGCGTCGATGAGCGCATGAGGTCCGCGCGTTCGCGACGATGACAGGCCACACAGACCTCGTCGCCGTCTGCGGACAGCACCGGATCCGTTTGCTCGTGCACCTTGTGACAAGCCGCGCAGCCGACGTCCTCGAACTGGTGCGCGCTGCCGGCCCAGTGGTGCCCGACGTCAGCGCTGTGGCAGTCGAGGCACGTTGCATTCGCCGCGGTCGGGTTCGCATCGGCAGCGAACGACACCGGCGGCGGTGGCCGGACACCGTCGGCGCCAACCATGAGGTGTTGCTCGCTGGGGCCGTGACAGGCCTCGCAGTGCAGGCCGCCTTCGGCAAACGGGCTCGCGGGATTGCCGCGAACCGCGTGGACCGTGTCGAGAATATCCTCGGCGGGAAAACGGCTGGCCGCGCCGTGACACATGAGACAGGCGCGTTCGTCGCCGCCCACATAATCGCCGTGAACCGCGTTGCGATCCGCCGGATCGTGCGACGCGACATCGGCCGTCCCGATCAGTGGCGCCAGGGTTGCCAGTATTGCCAATATGGCCAGCGCCAGGGCGCACCGGCGAATGCCCGGTAATGCGTTGTTTGTCACCCGATTGCCACCCAGCCATATGCGTGTCGACCCGTGTCCGGTGGCAGTGTAGCGACTTCACCGGCTCCAATGAGTAGGGGTTTCCCGCAAGCGACCGGCGTAAGCCGGTCTCCTGGCAGCCAACGTCAGGGCTCGAGAAGATACACGCCGATCTTCCAGGCCGTGAACACATTGGTGTCTCCATTGTACAGGCCGCGCGCGTACATTGAACGGGCAGTGGTGGCGCCGTCGAGTGCAGTGCCGAGTGCCGCGATGAAGTCGTCGAAATCCGAGTACAGCCGCAGGCCGCTGCGGCTGGCGATACCGAACAACATGCGTCCCGTTTCGCGCGGCGCGATCAGCGTACTCGAACCGAGCATGGTCAGGTCGATCATGAGCGGTCCCTGCTTGATGTAATGCCGCTGGTCGATGTCCGGGTTTCCGTTGTCGAGCAACAGGCCATCGCTGCCGATGCTGAGGTACGGTGCACTCGTGCCGTCAACGCCCCAGCCGACACCGAGGGCGCTGCGCACATCACTGTAGTCGACCAGCGTGCGTCCCTCGAAGTCAGGTGGCGCCGCACCGAACGCGCCCGGGAAACCGTAGACTACGATCGGCTTACCCACTGCCTGGCCGCTCAGGTCGAGGCTGCCGGTCAGAATCTCGTAATTGGCCGCATCGGCATCGACGTCGACACTGGTGCCCGTGCCCGCGAAGTCGAACAACGACGCCCGCCTGCGATCGATCGCGTGCAGTTCGACAT
>CAYVLL010000304.1:0-2445 GCA_964452235.1 uncultured Woeseiaceae bacterium | reverse complement strand
CCCATTCACCCTTGCCGCGACCCTCCGGCGAGTTGTCGATGACGCCGTTGCTGGATAGCGAGCCGTCGCTGAAGACGTACATCATCAGCGGTACCCCGATACGCGCGGCGTACTCCAGGCAAGCGCCCATGCAGCGTCCGGCGCGCTCGTCCTTGACTTCGCCTTCGCGTCGCTGGCCGCCGTGGTAGTCGTAGCCGCCCATTTCGATGCAGGCGGCACCGGCGAAGCCGTTCATCACCAGTTTCATGACAGATGCCGTCTTGCGGAATTCGCGACCGTCGGTATTGTTGGCATTGAACTCGGCTTCCGTGAAGATACCGCTCGGGCCGACAATCAACGGATCTTCACCTGGATCGAGCGGGACGCCGCCGAATCGGTCGGCAATGTCGGCCGACTTGAGGTAGCCGCAGCGCACCATGTCCTTGACGACGTCCGAGGAAGTAATTGCCTGGCCGGTTTCACCGACGCTCATCTTGCGGTCGCTGATGCGGTAAATGGATTCCAGGACCGCGGTAGCTTCTTCGGGCTGAAGAATGCCCACCAGGTCGCCGGTATCCACCAGGCCTGTCACATCGCGCGGCTGGTCTACCTTGGTCGGCCGCAATTCCGGGTTCATCATCATCGACGGTATCAATGAATTACCGCCCGAATCCGTATTCTCGGTGCCTGCCAGGGTGATGATCGAGCCGTCGGCGCCCGCTGTGGCAATGCCATACAGGGGATTGTGCGGATTGTTGCCGGTGTCATTCTCCGAACGTGCCGGGATGACAGCGCCGTTCAGGTTGGCCGCGCGAGTCGGTGCCATGCTGCGCAGTATTCCGCGCAGGAAGGCACTGTCGGAATGAAATGCCAGCCCGAAATCGGAATTGGTGAAGGACAGGCCGGTGATCGGATCGTTCAGGCCCGGCACCATATCGCCAGGCAAGCCCAGTTTCTGGTAGCCGGCCGTGCTAAGGAAATCGAGTTGCCCGCCCTGTTTACCTACCAGCACGTTGGAACCGGCAATGCTGGCTCCGCCCGACAGGTCGAAACAGATAAACGGGATCTTGCCGGCGCCTTCCGTGGCCACGTTGCACGGATTGGTGAGCAGCGGCCGAAGATCGCCGGAAAGTTCCGCGAAAGCCTGGCGCGGATTCGTGAACAGGCTCATCACCCCGCCGCCTGCGAGAAAAGCCGAACCGCCCAGGAATCCCTGTGCGACGAATTGACGCCGGGTCACCGGTCGCGGGTGGTCCCCGTGGCGTTGCGGTGAGTCGAACCGGGCACGTTTGCTTTTCCTGGCCATTTCTCTTGCCTCATTCCGTTTGCTTGAGCGGACTACTGTACGAGTGTTACGGCACTGCCGAGAACGGCTGCGCATACGCCCTTGGAGATCGATTGCGTCGCCGCGCCGCTGCTCAACAGGCGATCGATCAGGTTGGCAGGTCGCGTCCCGTCGGATGCGACGTAGCCGAGTTCATCCCGAACATCGGCGTAGTCCGGTTGTGTCTGGATGCCAAAGCCCATCATCCTGTCGATCAGCGGTTCGAGAAGCAGATCGCGATTGGTCCCGGCAAATGCCGCAGCGGCCGACTGGTTGAAATCAAAGCCAGGAAAATACGCCGCTGCCAAAGCCGGATCTTCGATCAGCGCATTGCAGTATTCGATGGCGAGCTGCGCGATCGCGACCTGGTGCGACGCCAGGAATGCTTCCGGACTTTCAATCGTCGGCAATGATTGCCGCAGACTCTGGTAGGTCATGTCCACGTCCGGCTGGGTCGGATCCACCGTTGTCACCGCTGCCATGGTGGCATTGATCTCGTCGAAGGTCCTGACACCGAATCGGGACGCCGGTGGCAGATCGGACGGGGTAATCACCAGCGGCGGATCGTCGGTACGTACGTAGGTTTGCTGACCGAGCAGGTCGAAGGTCAGGAAGAACTCGTCATCCTGCGGGCCTTTCTCCAGCGGGATCACAGCACCGATTTCCGCAAGGGGCTGGCCGAGTTCGCCGAACAGCAAATAACTAAGGGTCTGGTCCATGTTGGCATAGGACTGGCCCACCGACGCTTCCGCTCCGTTGATGCCGATGCGCAGGCCCTGCAGTGGTATACCGTCAGGCTGCTGAGTCGAGTCGAGCGTTATGAAGTGCGGCTGCGTGAACAGGTAGCCGTAGCTGTCGAACTGCGCGACCTCGAAAAGGATGTAAGCAGTCGGCACGTTGATAATGTCTTCGATGCCGAACAACAGGTAGAACTTCTCGCCAACACCAACATCGAAGTTCTGCACGATCTGCTCCGGGGTCAGGATGCGGTTGTGCATCGCTACCAGGCGGAAGGTACCTTGCCACAGGCCCGAGCTTGAAACTTCGTTGCCGAGCACGAACGCAAACGTGTCCTGCCAGTCGACCAGGGAACCACCGGCTACCGGGTCTGCCTGCGTGACCAGCTCGCCATTGACATAGAT
>CAYVLL010000303.1:0-2451 GCA_964452235.1 uncultured Woeseiaceae bacterium | reverse complement strand
CTAGCCCTCGCGCAGCGCAATCGACGGTTCGAGTTTCGCCAGGCGCACGCCGCCCAGGGCCGCGGCCAGGGTTGCGGCCACCAGCGTCAAAGCCAGCGCGATGAGGAAATGCTGCGGCAATAGCCGGCAGACCGACTGGTCCCCGCCGACACTGCCGGCAAAAAGCGCGTTCAGCCCGGCCTGAACGGCGAAAAATACGACGGCGGCAATTGTCCAGCCGATAACGCCGGTCAGCATTGCCTGCACAATCGGGAACCAGACGATGCCGCGACTGCGAAACCCGGTCAGGCGCAGCACACTGAACTCACGGCGTTTTCGATCGATATTGGCCCAGATGCTGCTGCCGAACGACAGTCCGTATCCCGTGGCAGCAATGATCGCGATGATCCAGAAAAGAATACCGAGATTGCGATCCAGGGACTGTACGAGTTCGATATCGGCAAGCTGCGTGCGGA
Organism: uncultured Woeseiaceae bacterium; assembly: GCA_964452235.1. Lineage (GTDB taxonomy): Bacteria > Pseudomonadota > Gammaproteobacteria > Steroidobacterales > Woeseiaceae > IDS-8. The sequence continues at coordinate 1,996 of CAYVLL010000303.1, read as the reverse complement.
CATCGATCCCCTGATCCATCAGCCCGGCGCGCAGACCTGCAACATCCTCCAGCTCGCGGGCATAAAGCCGGAAGCCGGAAAACTGCCGCGGCTCCGTCCGCTGATCGGCGGTACCGTCCCAGCCGAGTTCGGGAACGGCGCGACCATCCAGAAAATCCTCGATCGCCACGAGCAGATCGTGGGATACGAACATGCCGTCGCGGGCAAATGCGCCGGCCGTCGCAACGCCGGTGACCTGCAGCGGCAGCAACACGGTTTGCTGCTCGCCCGACCAGGTGCGTGAAAGAATCCCTTCTATGGCATCGCCGGCATCGGTTCCGAGTTTATCGGCTGCGTCGAGTGACAGAACAACCTGATCGAACCCCACTGGTTCGTCGAGATCGTCGAGTACCGGATCTCCCGCGGCGGACGGAATGAGCTCGACGCTGATGATGCGTCCGGCGCCGTCGCCTGTTGTCCGCAGGCGCATGCTTGCGGCGATCGCCCGGGTGCGAGGGACGATGAACGCAACGTCGGAACGCTCAGCCATTGCCTCGAACCAGTCCGGCCCGAAGCGGTTGCTGCCGGCTGGCAGTATCTGGCGATAGCGCGGATCCTCTGTAAGTGGCGACAGCATGTTCGAGACGATGCCGAACTTCAGGCCGAACAGTACCAGCAACGGCAGCAGGACGGCGCTGAGCGCGAGCACGAAGCACGCGCTCATCACCCGTTCATGGCAAAAATCACGCCACGCGAGCTTGAGAAGGAGTGCGCTCTGCGAATCAGTTTGCCGCATCGGACACTACGACGTGCAGTGAGTTGCCGCTGTTCGCGTCAATCCGGTGATCGATCATGCGCAATCCGGCACGCTGCATCAGGCCAAGCGCGTGGCTGGCAACGATCAGGGTTACACCCATCTCGTCGACCAGTCCGACCATCACCTCCATGATGCGCGCCGCATTGACCGGATCGACCGCGGCAGTCGGTTCATCGGCGATCAGCACACTTGGGTCGTGCGCCAGCGCACGCGCAATCGCCACGCGTTGGCGCTGGCCCACCGACAGTTCGGCAGGGAGCTTGACCAGCTGGTCCGCGATATTGAGTCGTTCGGCCCAGTGCTCGGCGGCTCCCTCCTCGGGACGGTGCAGCAAACGACGGGAAAGCTCGATATTCTCGCGCACTGTGAGATACGGCAGCAGGCCGCCGTACTGCAGCACATAACCGATATGCCGGCTGCGCAAGCCCGCCATGAAATCGGGATCGGCCGATCGCCAGGCGGCCGCGACATCGTGACTGTCCCCCTGTTCCATTGGCCGAAAGAAGAATGCGCCACTCTCTGACGGCTTGAGGAGCATCGCGAGGAGCTCGAGCAATGTACTCTTGCCGGACCCGCTTTCGCCGACGAACGCGAGTTTGGCGCCGCGTGCTATGTCCAGTCGCGGTACAGACAGCCGAAACTCGGTGCCACCCGCCGCATAGCTCTTCACCACGTCACGCAGTGAAAAGACGGCGCTGGTCAGGGCAGCGCCTCCAGTAACAGCGGGTAGACGGAGTCACCGTCAACCGGGCCTCCGTCCAGGGAGACCCACAAGTCCACGTTGTCGTGTAATGCCCGGTAATAGGCAACCTTGCCATCGAGCTGGTTGATGAACTCAAACTGGCGCTGGGCCGCCCATTGCTCCCATATGCTCAAATCGAGGTTCATAACCTCGCTCTGGTACGGAAGACCGTCGAGGTATTCGCGCATGTAGCCGAGATCGGCGAGGCTCTGGCCACCCGAGGCACGGGTCGCCGACGTCACCGCCTGCGGATCGCGACTGATGGACGCGGCCACGCTCTTCAGTTCATCGAGAAAATTGTCCGGCGCGAGCGCGCCTTCTTCCGCCGTTATCAGAACCTGTCGTAACACTTCGTGCAAATCGCTCAGCTGATCGCGGGTCAGGAGCGCGCGAACGTCCAGGTCGCGCTCGGCAGGCTCATCGAAATCCCGGTCGACCACCCACGCATTGAATAACGA
>CAYVLL010000302.1:0-2470 GCA_964452235.1 uncultured Woeseiaceae bacterium | reverse complement strand
GGCCGGTATCAAGCACCAGATGCAGTGCTTCCATCGGGATCTCCGCGAAGCTGGCGCTGGCTTGCAAACTCTCGCTGCCGGCGCGGTCCACCTGGCCGCAAATTCGCACCGCGGCATTGCCGACAAGACAGGCATCGTCGATCGTCTGTGTATGGCGCGAGAAGCGCAGCGGCACCGGTGCTTCCAGTTGCAAACGGACATTTTCGCCGGCGGTCAGGCTCATTGCCTCGAGTTCACCAATCCAGGTTGTCTCGAGCGGGCGACGCCACTCCTCGAGGGCGCCATCGAGCACCAGGTGCAGTGCAGCTTCCTCATGGGTAACCCGTGCTTCAAAGCGCTGGTTGTCGGGTCCGCCGTCCAGCCGCAGCTCGACAGTCTGGAAGTCGCGACCCTCGATACTGACGTCGCTGCCCTCAACCTGTATGTCGAGCAGGCGATTCGAGCCCGATGCGCCGCTTGACAGCGCCAACGTGCCGATTCGCATCTCGCGCCATGCGAGATCCTGTCCGTCGAACTGCATTCGCAAAATCGGAAAATCGTCCTGCATCTTCAGGTTACCGCTGGCCGCCAGGGCGCCGGTTACGCCACGCCGGAACGTCCCCAAAGCATCGACATCGACACTGAAGTCAATGCCTTCGCTACTCTGCAAGTCGCCGTCCAGCTCCAGCCATGCGGTTTCAGATGCGACGCGAAATTCACTGAAGGTCAGGCTGTCCGGGCCGTACTGCACAGCACCTTTGCCCTCGACCGGCATGCCACGCAACGAACCGTCGAAGCGCGCGACGTCCAGCTCGATCTGCAGCGGCTGCAGCTGGCCCCGGGTCTCGAGCCTGGCATTCAGGATACCCGGCCAATCCGCAGCCAAAGGCTCCGTATGCAGATTGCTGGCGTTCAGCGACGCAAACCACTCTCCGCCGCTTTGCCAGTCGTACTGCAACTGACCCGCTACCGTGCCGCCAAGCAAGGCGCTTTCGGCGATCGTCAGGGAAACCTGCTCGCGGTCGCCCTTCCCTTGCAATTGGAAATCCCCTGGCGGGTAACCGGCAAATTCGAGTGCCAGTCGTCCGTTGACCAGCCAATCGTCCGGCTGGCCGTCCAGGCGGACGCGACCGGACTCGCTCTGCACCTGGGTGTCGCCTCTTACCGGCCACTGCAGGTTCTGCCAGTCAATGTCGAGGTTGACAATGCCGCGTTCCGTATCGACGGTACCGTTTGCTGCCAGCAACATGGACGAATCGGTGACCTGCAGTCGCAGCGTCGACAGCTCGATACTGCCGCTCCGCCACGCCGCATCGACATCGCCGGTTACATAGCTCCCTGCCGGCCAGCCCGGCACAAAAGTGAGTGGATCGAAACGGGCGACATCGGCATCGATTGCGACCGCGAAAGTATCGGACCAGTCGAGCCGGCCGCTCGTCGATCCTCTCAATCGCTCGCCATCAAGTTGCAGGTCGCCGACATCGATTCCGGTCGTGTTGCCGCGGGCGTCAATCGCAAGATTCAGCTCGCCTAATTGCTGCACGTCGGCTATCGCCGTACCCGCCAGTTCGTAATCCGCAAGACTGCCGACACTTCGCAGATCGATCGACCTGCCACTGATTAAGGGTTCTTCCGCAATAAGCGGCCATTGCAAGCGATCCGACTGCAATCGGAGATCCCAGTGCGGCGTCGCGGTGACCTGCCGAACGGTTCCGGTTACGCGCCCTGCCAGCGAATCACTCGTCACATCGACGCGTAATTCATCCAGGTCACCGAGCAGGATTGCACTGAAAAACAGGGGCTCGGTGGCTTCCTGGTCGATGCGCACGTCCACGACCCCGTCAACGGCATTTGGCGCAGGAAGGCCAAAACGGCCTGCGGCTTCCAGTGAGATACTTCCCAGCCGCAAACTGGCGCGGTCGAACGCAACGCTTTCATGCCATTGACCGGCGAGGCTGACCGCTTCCATGGAAAAACTCTCTTCCCCTGAAAAAGACAACACACGCAAGCTGTCGAGTGTCAGCGTTTCGATGCGGACCGGGACCGGCAATTGCAGCATTGACAGTATGGAGCGCAGCGATGCGCCGTCCTCTTCGGCCGGTACCGGCGCCGAGCGTTGATGGACGACGATGTTGCCAATTTGCACGTCGTCCAGCCGCACGGCCAGGGGAAAGATCTGCGGTATCAGCGTTAGTTGTACCGACGAAACTTCCACTTCAAGGCCGTCATCGCGGTAACTCACGGCGGTTGCGACAAGCCCGTCGGATAAAGCGCCTTGAACAGAGCCTGCTGACAGCTCCCCCGGCACAACTGCAGCCACCCGGTTCCACAGCCACTGGGTACCGCTGGCCGATCGGGTCAGCCACCAGGTCGCTGCTCCCGCTGCCAGAAGAAGCGCCAGCAATACGGCCAGCAGAATTTTTGCAATGCGCAAGGTCACAGCAGCGGCGAGCCCATGGTGAAATGAATCCGCCACGGCTGCCCTTCAAAG
>CAYVLL010000301.1:0-2475 GCA_964452235.1 uncultured Woeseiaceae bacterium | reverse complement strand
TCAGTGCCGAAACCAGTGCCGTACACATGCCAACTCCCGCACTCGGGCCGTCCTTCGGCGTGGCGCCTTCGGGCACGTGCACGTGGACATCGTACTTCTGGTGGAAGTCGTCCTCGATGCAGAGCACCTTGGAGCGGCTGCGAACCACCGTCATTGCCGCCTGGATCGATTCGGTCATAACTTCGCCCAGTTGCCCGGTATGGGTTAGTTTGCCCTTACCCGGCACGACAGCGGCTTCGATGGTGAGCAGTTCGCCGCCGACTTCCGTCCAGGCGAGCCCGGTGACCTGCCCCACCTGGTCGTTCTCCTCGGCTTTGCCGTAGCGGAAGCGCCGCACGCCCAGGTACTTCTCCATGCTCTTCGGACTGATACGCACCGCAGCCTTGCGCGGCTTCAGCAACAGCGACTTCACCACCTTGCGACAAATCTTGGAGATCTCACGTTCGAGGTTGCGCACGCCGGCTTCGCGTGTGTAGTGCTGAATGATGTCAATGATCGCCGTCCGAGTGATCGTTAGATCCTTCTCTTCGAGACCGTTTTCCTTAAGCTGCTTCGGAACCAGGTAGCGCTCTGCGATATTGAGTTTCTCGTCTTCCGTGTAGCCGGGCAGGCGGATTACTTCCATGCGATCGAGTAACGGCGCCGGAATATTGAGGCTGTTCGCCGTGCACACGAACATCACGTCGGACAGATCGAAGTCGACCTCGAGATAGTGATCGTTGAAGGTCGAGTTCTGTTCCGGGTCGAGCACCTCCAGCAACGCCGACGAAGGATCGCCGCGAAAATCCATGGCCATCTTGTCGACTTCGTCGAGCAGGTAAAGCGGATTGCGCACACCGGTCTTGGCGAGATTCTGGATGATCTTGCCCGGCATGGAGCCAATGTAGGTGCGGCGATGGCCGCGAATTTCCGCCTCGTCACGCACGCCGCCCAGCGACATGCGGACGAACTTGCGATTGGTCGCTCGCGCGATGCTCTGTCCGAGCGAGGTCTTCCCAACGCCGGGCGGGCCGACCAGGCACAGTATCGGTCCCTTGAGACGCTTGACGCGCTGTTGCACGGCAAGATACTCGAGGATGCGTTCTTTTACCTTTTCGAGCCCGTAGTGATCTTCTTCGAGCACTTTTTCTGCGCGGTTGAGGTCGCGAATTACCTTGCTGCGTTTCTTCCAGGGTGCTTTCAGCAGCCAGTCGATGTAGTTGCGGACGACCGTCGCTTCGGCGGACATCGGTGACATCAGCTTCAGCTTGTTCAGTTCGGAGCTCGCCTTTTCACGCGCTTCCTTCGGCATGCCGGCCTGTTCGATTTTCGCTTCGAGGTCCGCGAGTTCGTTGGGCGCGTCCTCCATCTCGCCAAGTTCTTTCTGAATCGCTTTCATCTGCTCATTCAGGTAGTACTCGCGCTGGCTTTTTTCCATCTGCTGCTTGACGCGTCCGCGAATACGTTTCTCGATCTGCAGCACGTCAATCTCGCCCTCGATGATGCCGAGAATCTGCTCGAGTCGCGCCTTGACGTCGCGAATCTCGAGAATGCGTTGCTTCTCCGACAACTTGAGCGCCATATGCGCCGCCACCGTATCGGCCAGCCGGCCGGGCTGTTCAATGCCGGACAACGACGTGAGGATCTCCGGCGGCACTTTCTTGTTCAGTTTCACGTACTGCTCGAACTGGGCGATGATCGAGCGTGTCAGGACGTCAATCTCGCGCTCGTCGTGCTGGTCTTCTTCCGTCAGCAAGGTAATGTCGGCCGAGAAATGATCGCCGAGCACGAGCCGGTCGATCTGCGCGCGGTCACCGCCTTCGACGAGCACCTTGACGGTGCCGTCCGGCAGCTTCAGGAGCTGCAGGATGGTCGCCAGCGTGCCGACGTCGTAGAGGTCGTCTGCAGAGGGATCGTCGAGGTCTGCCTTCTGCTGCGCGATCAGGAGGATTTTCTTGCCAACCGCCATGGCGCGATCGAGCGCCACGATCGATTTGTCACGGCCGACGAACAGCGGTATGACCATATGGGGATAGACGACCACATCGCGCAAAGGGAGGACCGGGACGCCGATGTTCGGAGCCTCGTCTTCGACAAGCCGGGCTTCGGCCAGGCGGGGTTCAGTCGATTTCCGTGATTCTTCATCAGACACAGCTAGTTCCCCTCGTGCGTGTGAGTGTTGCCCGGCCTGCGGCCAGAACGCAGGGTGGACAATAACAAATCAGAGGTCTCTAAAGTGCGCCCGATATCACCAAAATCAAGGTGGCGGATGAATGCGGAAATGTTCGGGCTTTTCCTCTTCGCGCGCGAGGCGCGCTCCAACAGCACCCCGTAGGAGCCCGCCTTGCGGGCGAATGCGAAAGCGTCAAGGTTCTCCCGTTCGCGCGCGAGGCGGGCTCCTACGGGGATCGTGTTGGCGCTGCGCCGGAACGCGGGCGAATTCAGCGATCAGAGCCGGTCGGTCGTCGCTGCTGCTCGACATTGATGGTGGGCGGC
>CAYVLL010000300.1:0-2476 GCA_964452235.1 uncultured Woeseiaceae bacterium | reverse complement strand
AAGTACTGTACCCGGCCATGGAAGATTTCCAGCTCGACATCATGATCGGCGAAGGTCCTGCAGCGCGCTCCATCAAGCTGGACCTTCCGCCCTTCACACTGGTCGGCGCCACCACGCGGGCAGGGCTGCTGACTTCGCCTTTGCGCGACCGGTTCGGGATCGTGCAGCGCCTCGAGTTCTATTCGACTGCCGATCTCGAGTCGATTGTTTGCCGCTCCGCCGGAATCCTGAACCTGCCCCTCGAAGCAGCTGGCGCTACCCAGATCGCGTCTCGCGCGCGCGGCACGCCGCGGGTGGTCAACAGGTTGTTACGCCGGGTACGGGATTTCGCCGAGGTGCAGGCCGACGGCGTCGTGTCCGAAGCGGTGGCCATCAGCGCCCTCGATATGCTGGAGGTTGATCCTCACGGTTTCGATGCCATGGATCGGCGGCTGCTGCATACCATTATCGACAAGTTCGACGGCGGCCCGGTGGGCATCGAGAGCCTGGCCGCGGCGGTAGGCGAGGAGCGAGGGACTATTGAAGATGTCCTCGAACCCTACCTGATTCAACAGGGCTTCATGATGCGTACCTCACGCGGTCGCGTGGCGACGCGAAACGCCTACCTGCTGTTCGGGCTGTCGGCGCCGCTGCGCGATACGATTCCTGAGTTGCCTTTGTTCGACAAGCATTGAGTCGCAGACGGTGTCCGTTTCGAACACACCATTTTCATGGCCAGTCAGGGTTTATTATGAGGATACCGATGCACAGGGACTTGTGTATTACGCCAACTATTTCAAGTTCATGGAACGCGCCCGTACTGAATGGCTGCGAGCACTCGGCGTCGAACAGGATGATCTTCTGCATCAGGAAAAGCGCTTTTTCGTTGTCGTTGAGACGCAGGCGGATTTCCTTCTCCCGGCACGATTCAATGACGAGCTGGTCGTAACAGCAGGATTGCTGGATGTAGCCCGTGCCAGTTTCCTGCTGGAGCAGAAGATTTACCGAGGCAGTTTGGACGGCGAGCTGCTTTGCCGAGGAACCACCCGAGCTGCATTTATTAACGCCGACACCCTGAAACCAGCGCGATTGCCCGCCACACTTTTCAAGGATTTTCCGAAATGACAACCGATATGTCGATTCTCAATCTGGTCATGGAAGCCAGCATACCTGTGCAGATTGTAATGCTGATATTGCTTGTGGCCTCTATCGCCTCCTGGAGCATCATTCTTACCAAGCAGCGCGTGATCAGCCGCACGAAGGAAGCATCCGACAAGTTTGAAGCCAATTTCTGGTCGGGTGGAGATCTGCAGACCCTGTACCAAAGCACCACGCGCGGTAAGGGCGGCAGCCTCGGCATGTCGAGCATCTTCGAAGCAGGTTTTCGCGAATTCAACCGCGGCTCGCAACAGGATGACGTGCAACCCGACAAGCTGGTGGAAGAATGCCGTCGCGCGATGCGCGTCTCCATGATGCGCGAAGTCGACCGCCTCGAACAAGGACTCGCAACCCTCGCAACGGTCGGTTCGACCAGCCCGTATGTTGGCCTGTTCGGAACGGTATGGGGCATCATGAATTCCTTCCGAGCGCTCGGCAATGTGCAGTCTGCAACGCTGGCGATGGTCGCGCCAGGCATCGCGGAAGCGCTGATCGCCACGGCCATGGGCCTGTTCGCGGCCATTCCGGCCGTAATTGCCTACAACCGGTATGCGGACAAGGTGGTACGACTGGAGATCCGCTACGACGGCTTCATGGAGGAGTTTTCCAGCATCCTGCAGCGGCATTCCCGCAAGAAGAGGGGAAGTTGACATGTCGACACCCTTGCAGAAGCGGAAACTGATGGCCGAAATCAATGTCGTACCGTATATCGATGTGATGCTGGTGCTATTGATTATTTTCATGGTGACGGCTCCTTTGCTTACGCAGGGCATCACTGTCGAATTGCCAAAAGCCGGGGCCGAGCCTATCGCGGATGTACCCGATCATCCGCCGCTCGTCGTAAGTGTTGACGTCGAGGGGAACCTTTTCATCAACGTAGGGGATAACGAGGACGAGCCAAAGAGTGCCCAACAGATCGTAGCCAGCACACGGGCAATCATGGAACTGAGGCCGGATACGCCAATTCTGGTCAAGGCCGATCGGGCTGTGCCTTACGGCAACGTGGTAGGTGCGATGGTTCTGTTGCAACAAGGGGGCGCCGACAACGTGGGATTCATCACCGATCCGCTGGATACCTACCCGGTTCCGGAATGACACGGCGACAGGTGACTCTCTGAGTGGCTGAGCGCTCGCAAAATATTGTTGCGACATTGCTGGCGGTATTGCTGCACGCGGTGTTGATCGGACTGATGATTTTCGGAGTCGATTTTTCGAAGCCGCACCGTCCGGTTGTGCCGCTGGCGATACAGGCCAGCCTCGTTAACGAATCCGCAATGAGACAGGTCGCCACTTTGCCGGATCCACAACCGATAATGGAGCCCGAACCGGAACCTGAACC
>CAYVLL010000299.1:0-2478 GCA_964452235.1 uncultured Woeseiaceae bacterium | reverse complement strand
GATCCGGACAAGGTTCGCGATGGCAACGAGCGCGTGATTCGCCCGCGACTCGCGGATGCGGCTTTTTTCTGGCAGCAGGACCAGCGGATCAGCCTCGATGCGCGCCAGTCTGCACTCAAAGACGTTATCTACCAGCAAGGCCTCGGCAGTTTGGACGATCGCAGCCAGCGCGTTGCCACTCTCGCGAAAGGCCTCGCCGAACAACTGTCCTGCGCATCGCCGGCCGTCGAACGTGCCGCCCGACTTGCGAAGTGCGACTTGCTGACCGGCATGGTGGGTGAGTTCCCGGAGTTGCAGGGAACCATGGGTCGCTACTTCGCAGAGGCAGCCGGGGAAGCGGCCGAAGTGGCCACCGCGATCGGCGAGCAGTACCTGCCGCGCTTCGCCGGCGATGATCTGCCTGCATCCGGTCTCGGCCAGCTGCTGTCGATCGCAGACCGGCTGGACAATCTTGCCGGCGCGTTTGCGCTTGGCAGGAAGCCGTCAGGTAACCGCGACCCCTTCGGGCTGCGACGCGCAGCGCTCGGTATCGTGCGTATCGCCATCGAAAAGGACCTTGATCTCGACCTGCCCGCACTGATCAACAAAGCGCTGGATCTGCAGCCGGTCAAGACGAGCGACATGCCGGCCCTTGCGGACGAGCTTTACGATTTCATCGTCGAGCGCATGCGGACCTGGTCGGCCGATCGACTGAATCTGATGCCAGAATTGTTCGCGTCCGTGCGCGCACGTCGCCCGCCGTCATTGCTCGATTTCAATCAGCGACTGCGGGCCGTTGCGGCGTTCGTTGAACTGGAACCCGCCGCGACGCTTGCCGCCGCGAACAAGCGCATCGCGAACATTCTCCGGCAGGCAGATTACGATGGCGGCGCAACAATCGATGCAACAATGCTGAGTGAACCCGCAGAGAAGGCATTGCATACAGCGTTGCAGGCTGCAGACCAGGACGTCCGTCCGCTGCTGCAGCGGCGTGATTACACCGCGGCGCTTGCGCGCCTCGCCGGGTTGCGTGATGCAGTCGACCGCTTTTTCGATTCGGTTATGGTGATGACCGATGACGACGCCCTGCGACGGAATCGGCTGGCGTTGCTGGCGGAAATGCGTGGCCTGTTCCTGGAAGTGGCGGACATTTCACGCCTGTCGATCGGCTGAAGATAGCGATGGCGAGGCAGCTGATTGTGCTCGATCGCGATGGCGTCATAAATCACGACTCCGATGCATTTATAAAATCGCCCGATGAATGGCTGCCGCTGGACGGAAGCCTTGAAGCAATCAACCTCCTCTCCCGCAACGGCTTCACTATCGCGGTAGCAAGCAACCAGTCGGGTGTCGGTCGTGGATTGTTCGACCGGCAGGCTCTCCGTCGCATCCATCGAAAAATGCGTCGCGTGGTGCAAAAGGCAGGTGGTTCCATCGACCGCATCGTATGTTGCCCCCACACGCCGGCAGATGCGTGTGACTGCCGCAAGCCCGCACCCGGGCTGCTCATGCGCCTTGCGCGCCATTACCGTGTGTCTTTAGAGGGTGTGCCGGTCGTCGGCGATGCAGAACGTGACCTGCTGGCGGCTGAAGCAGTCGGCGCGCGACCCATATTGGTGCTTTCCGGCAAGGGCCGCGCCGCCCTGGCTGCGCGGAAAAGATGTGGCAAGCATGTTGAGCATTACGGAGACCTTCTCAGCGCAGCGAAGTCCCTGTTGCGCGAGCAGAATCGCAAGGACGCCCGATAATGTTGCTCATACGCTCACTGATCTTCCAACTTTATTTTTTTGTCACAGTCCTCGTATTTGCGCTTTTGGTCCTGCTGAGCTGGCCCTTTCCGTACCCGGCTCGTTTTGCGTTGGCAAAGGTCTGGGGCCGCAGCATGTTGTGGGCAGGACGATTCTTTTGCGGTATCGATTTCGTTGTGGAGGGAGCGGAGAATATTCCGGCCGAGCCCTCCGTGATCCTGAGCAAGCATTCCACTGTGTTCGAGGCTTATGCGCAGCTCGTGATATTCCCGCCGCAGTCATGGGTAGTGAAGCGTGAGCTGCTCTGGATCCCCATCTTCGGCTGGGGGTTTGCCGCGTTACACCCGATTGCCATCAATCGCAATGCGGGGCGCGCTGCCGTCATGCAGGTTATCGGGAAAGGCAGGAAGCGACTGGCGAAGGGTATGTGGGTCACCATCTTTCCGGAAGGCACCCGGGTGCCTCCGGGTACTACGAAGAAGTACGGCGTGAGTGGTGCTGCACTGGCGCAGGCCGTTGGTTGCAAAATTGTTCCCGTCGCGCATAACGCTGGCGATTTCTGGCCGCGACGCAGCGTAATCAAGAAACCCGGTATCGTGCGGTTCTGCATCGGGCCGCCGATCGATCCGGGCAACGAGGCGCCGCGCGACATCAACCTGCGCGTGCAGGACTGGATCGAAACGAAGATGCAGGAAATCAGCAGTGGTTACGATCAAGGTCAGCGGGGAAAGGCGGGACGGGAAAAAGGGGG
>CAYVLL010000298.1:0-2526 GCA_964452235.1 uncultured Woeseiaceae bacterium | reverse complement strand
TTCAACTACCTGTCGACAGAGCAGGATCGACGCGAGTGGCTGGAAGCGATTCGCTGTACTCGCGAGATCATGACGCAGCCCGCGTTCGACGAGTATCGCGACGGCGAACTTGCGCCGGGCGAAGACAAGCAAAGCGACGACGCGATTCTGGATTTCGTCTCCCGGCAAGCCGAGAGCGCATATCACCTGTGCGGTACATGCCGGATGGGGACCGATGAGGGAGCCGTCGTCGATCCGGAATTGCGAGTGCATGGCATCGACGGGCTGCGCGTCGTCGATGCATCCGTCATGCCCTTCGTTACCAACGGCAATCTCAATGCACCAGTGCTGATGATCGCCGAAAAGGCGGCCGACATGATCCTGGACAATGAGCGCGCGGAACCGATGGCGCTCGACTACTATCGACATTCCAGCAACAGGCAATCGGCGGCCGACCGCTCTGGTGACGGTACCTGATGACACTGCGACTTCCGCCTGACACGCAAGCCGTCTTCTTCGACATGGATGGCACGCTCATCGATTCGGAGACTCTGACCGACGTCGCCATAGCGCAGCTGATCGCCGATCGTGATCTGGCACCGCCGGATTTCTCGCTGGCGACGTTGCACGGTATGACGTGGCAAAAAATCGAGGCTGAACTCGTTCGCCACTACCCGATTTTTCGGGGACAAGCCCTGGCCGGTCAATTGCAAGACGTTGTCGATGCGCACATGCGAAACAGTATGCCTGTATCGATTGCTGGAGCGGAGGAAGCGTTCATCGCGGCAAGTCGCGTGTGTATTACCGGCATTGTTTCTTCGAGCCCGCGCAAGACGATTGAAATGGTTGCCGAGCGACTGGGGCTGAGAAATGTCTGTCAGGTACTGATTGCGGGTGAAGATGTCGTGCATTCGAAGCCGCATCCCGAGCCTTATCAGGTTGCCGCCCGGCAGGCGCAGGTTGCGGCGAGCCAGTGTCTCGTTTTCGAGGACAGTGCGGCAGGCGTACGCGCGGCGAAGGGAGCGGGCGCATTTGTCATTGGTGTTCGGGGCAACCGCAGCGATGCCGATACCGCGCATTTATCCGACTCGGCGGATCGGGTAATTACGGACTTTCGCGAACTCGGCTCCGACTTTTTCTCCGGCGTGAAGTCGTGACAGCAGCGCCACGGACTGTCTGGCGCGTGCGGATTCTCACCACCACGTGGCTTTCGTATGCCGGCTTTTATTTGTGTCGCAAGAACTACGCCATCGTCAAGTCGTCGGTGCAGGACGCGATGGAGATTTCGACCTCCGAACTGGCGCATATTTTTACGGCCTACCTCGTCGCCTACATGTTGGGACAGTTTCTTACCAGCTTTCTCGGGCGACGCATAACCACACGCGTGTTGTTGCTCTCCGGCATGGCAATCACTGCAGCATGCAACGTTGCCTTCGGTTTCACGGAACTGATGGGACCGAGCGGCTACCTGCCGATGATCGCACTGATGGTGATCAACGGTTTTGCGCAGGCCACCGGTTGGCCGGGCAACGTCGGTGTTCTGAGCAACTGGCTAAGTCGACGCGAACGCGGACGCGTCATGGCGGTGTGGGCGACCTGTTACCAGCTGGGCAGTATTTTCGCCAAGGTCTTTGCGGCGTTCATGCTGGGTTTCGCGGGCTGGGCATGGTCGTTCTGGGGTGCCGCGGCGATCATGCTGGGGGTGTGGATTCTTTTTTACCTGTTCCAGCGCGATCGTCCGGAAGATGTGGGTCTCGAACCGATGATCGAGGAGGTCACGCTCGAGCCAGGCGCCGGGTCGTTGCCGACAAACAGTCTCGGCTGGAATCGCAATGTGGTAACCACCATCGTGTTCATGGGATCGTGTTACTTCATCTTCAAGTTCCTGCGTTATGCACTCGACAGCTGGTCGCCGATGGCCATCGAGCAGTTGTTTCACATGGACCGGGATCATGCTGGTTACATTTCGACCGTCTTCGACTGGGTGGGGTTTCTGGGTGTTCTCGCAGCAGGCTGGTTCTCCGATCGGGTATTTCGCGGGCGACGCTACCAGACGATCGTGATCATGACTGTCGGCATGCTGCTCGCGTTCATATTTCTCGCGTGGGCGGGATCGGTATCCGTCTGGATGTTTGCGGTCGCGCTTTCGCTGTGCGGCTTCATGCTGATGGGTCCGGATTCGCTGCTGGCGGGCGTTGGCGCCATCGATGTCGGCGGTCGGCGCGGCGCGGTGGTCGCCGCCGGGCTGATCAACGGGCTGGGTTCGATCGGGCCGATTTTCCAGGAAGAAATTATTGGCTGGGTGCTTGACGAATACGGTTATACCGAGTCATTCCTGTTGCTGATCGGGATGGCGTGCGTCGGTGTCGTCGGCGTGCTGTTTCTCGCGCGCCGGTCGCAAAAGAATCTGTCGACGTTGTAATTTGGGCCTCCCAATGTGCGCCATCGCGACGCTGTAGGAGCCCGCCTTGCGGGCGAAAATGATCAGACCTCTTCCCGTTCGCGCGCAGGGCACGCTCTTGTAGGAGCCCGCCTTGCGGGCGAATG
>CAYVLL010000297.1:0-2528 GCA_964452235.1 uncultured Woeseiaceae bacterium | reverse complement strand
TCGCAGGCATTGCCACGCAGCTCGGGGTGAGCAAGCTGCGCCTGACGGGTGGCGAGCCGCTGCTGGACAAGCGAGTTCCGGAGCTTGTGCGTAACCTTGCGCGTCTCGAGGGCGTGGATGATATTGCGCTCACCACCAATGGCGCCCTGCTGGCGCCGATGGCGACTGCACTGGCCGATGCCGGCCTGCATCGAGTCACCATCAGCCTCGACAGTCTCGACGAAGGCGTTTTCCGTCGTATGAGCGGCAATCGTGGTGATCTGGCTCGCGTGCTCGACGGAATTGCTGCTGCCGAGAAAGCGGGTCTGACCCCGATAAAGATCAATGCCGTCGTACAGCGCGGCGTCAACGATCACACTGTGCTCGACCTGCTGGAACATTTTCGGGGCAGCGGGCATATCGTACGCCTGATCGAGTACATGGATGTCGGCAATCGTAATGACTGGCGGATGGAAGAGGTCGTGCCGTCCGCTGAATTGCTGGCGCGCATCAATGCGCGCTGGCCGCTGACTGCCATCGGACAAAGCTATCCCGGCGAGGTTGCAACCCGCTATCGTTACGCCGATGGGGAGGGCGAGATCGGCTTTATCTCCTCCGTGACCAAACCGTTCTGTGGCGCCTGCAGCCGGGCACGATTGTCGGCAGACGGAATACTCTATACCTGCCTGTTTGCGACGACGGGAACCAGTCTTCGCGAACCATTGCGCCGCGGTGCGGATGACGCAGAGCTGGCGGAAATCCTGCGTCGGATCTGGTTACGACGCAGCGACCGATACAGCGAACTGCGCCGTCCGGAAGTTGCCGAAACGCACGTCCTGAAGAAAGTGGAAATGTATCGAATCGGCGGTTGATTCGATTCGATTGCGAAGGGAATAGTCCGTGAAGAAAATGAGTCATGTCGACAGCCAGAACCAGCCCGCGATGGTCGACGTCAGTGACAAGCGGGCGACCGAACGTTACGCACATGCCCGGTCGGTGGTCCGGTTTCCGGCAGAGATCGCAGCACGCTTCGCCGATGGCGATATCCGCACCGCGAAAGGCCCCGTTTTCACAACCGCGATCATCGCGGGCGTCATGGCCAGCAAGAAGACGCACGAGCTTATTCCGTTTTGTCACCCGCTCGGGCTGGATAACTGCAAAATCACCATTGAGATCGACGACGAACATCGCGCCGTGGTCGACTGCTTCTGCAAGGTTTGCCACCGCACCGGTGTCGAGATGGAAGCGCTGGTCGGCGCGAGCGTTGCTGCACTCACGATATACGACATGTGCAAGGCACTTTCCCATGACATCGCCATCGAAGAGACACGTCTGATCGAGAAGACAGGTGGCAAAGAGGACTTTCGTCGTGATACCCGTTGACGACATTAACGGCCTGGTGCTGGCAGGCGGCAACAGTCGGCGCATGGGCAGTGACAAGGCGCTTCTGCGGCGGGACGGCAGCACGCAACTGGAACGCACGGTCAGCTTGCTGCAGCGGCATGTCCGGTCCGTTTTTGTATCGACACGATCCGACCAGGCCGACGATGCAGAGCGCCGGCGTTTTCCACAGATCGTCGACCGCTATAGCGACATGGGACCCGTTGCGGGCATTCTTACGGCGCTCGAGTCGGACAATTCCGTAGCCTGGCTGGTGCTTGCCTGCGACTTGCCGAATGTCGACGACGAGACCATTGGCTACCTGCTGCAGCACCGCGATTCAACCAGGCCGTTCAGCGCATTCCGGAGCAATTACGACAACCTGCCTGAACCGCTTTGCGCCGTATACGAAACTGCTGCGCTGCCAATCGTCCGGGACTTCGTCGGCAGGAATATCATCTGCCCGCGCAAGATCCTGCTGCGCTCTGATACCAATCTGCTCGCGCAACCCAACCCCGCGGCCCTCGACAATATCAATACCCCTGATGACCTCGTCAGTGCCGGCATGAGGATGCCGTGATGAGCAAAACCATCACCGTGCGCTATTTCGCCGCATTTCGTGAACATGCCGGCACGACCGAGGAAACGCTCGCGCTGTCTGTCGCCACTGCCCGTGATGTTTTCGACAAACTGCGTGACCGGCACGGGTCCTCAGAGCCGCTCGGCCATTGCAAAGTCGCCATCAACGATGAGCTGGTCGACTGGGATGCCACGGTCAATGACGGCGATACCGTGCTTCTGTTTCCACCCGTTGCAGGTGGCTGACGTGATGCAGTTGTGTACGGTACCGATACGTCCGGACGAATTGCGCGATCGCCTCCTGGACCCGGCTGCCGGTGGCTATGTCTCGTTCGAAGGCTGGATTCGCAATGAGAACGAGGGCCACACGGTCCTGCGCCTGGAATACGAAGCCTACGAACCGCTCGCGGTAACGGAAGGCGAGCGTGTCATCGCCGAAGCACGCCAGCGCTGGCCTTTGCGCCAGGCAGCCTGCGTACACCGTACCGGCCTGTTGGAAATCGGCGAATGCGCCGTCTGGGTCGGCGTAGCCGCCGCACACCGCGACGAAGCGTTCGCCGCCTGTCGTTACATCATCGACCAGGTCAAAG
>CAYVLL010000296.1:0-2560 GCA_964452235.1 uncultured Woeseiaceae bacterium | reverse complement strand
TCACAGGACACGATGAGTTCTTCTTCAGGCAGTGTGAGCGACAGATTGCACGACAGCGTGTCCCGGAGGTCCGTCGCGAGCTCGGTGAGCAATTCTCCGAGGCTGATACGCGTTCGCTGCAGCGTGATCTTTCCCTGCGTTACGCGTGCGACGTCGAGCAGATCGTCGAGGAGCCGGGTAAGATCCCGCGACTGGCGCTCGATAACCTCCCGGCAGCTGGTATAAATGTCCGTGCTCACATCGGACTGTGCCATCACCTGGATCGCATTGCGCACCGCGCTGACCGGATTACGCAGTTCATGGCTCAGGGTCGCCAGGAATGCGTCCCTGGCGTGGACTTCCCTTTGCAAGTTCTCCATGAGGTCACGAACCTCGTATTGCCTGGCCCGCGCCGCGAGTGCCGAACGCAGCATGCTCACCAGGCTGGCGGCAACGACGGGCCTGGCGAGAAAGGTGACCTTGAATTGCTCGAGCTGGCGCAATACCGGGCTGCGTTCGTACAAGGAGCGTCCCATGTCGGCAGCGATAACGACCGGCAGCGCGGACCACGTTGGTTGTTCGTCGAGCACCGCGATCAGCGACTCCAGCTTGCGATGCCACAGTACTTCTTCGGTGATCAGGATAGCACCGGCAGCCTTTTGCATTTCGCTGCACAGGTCGTCGAGGGTCGGACTGACGCGACAAGCAATGCCCGACTGGTTCAGCAGGCGCTCGGCGAGTGCGCTGTCAGCGCCGACCGGCATCATCACCAGTACTCGCTGCTCGTCGGGGGGCGAAACGTTCACGGCTGCTTCACATCAATGCTTGCTGCTTGCCGACGAAGGTCGGGGTGCCGGAGAGTACGCCCTGGAAGTCGTGTAACGGCTGGCCGACAGTGAGGCCCCCGTCACCGAGGTGGGCTTCACGAATCGTCGATTCATGGCTGCCGTGCCGTTTCTTGACGATCGAGATGGCCTTCCGCACCTTTCCCTGCATTTCGAAGTATCGCAGCAGCATAACCGTGTCGATGAGGTAGCTGACGTCTATCGGTGACTCGAGTGAATCGCCGAGTATTCCGTGCTGCGTCACGATCAATAATGACAGGACGTTCATCGAGCCAAGGTACTTGAGAAGCTCGAACAGATGGACCTCCATGAAATAACGCTCCGGAAGTACCTGCATGTAGCCGCTCAGGCTGTCGATGACGATCAGGCGGGAGTCGTCATGCTCCACGGAACGCCTCACGTTATGGCAGAACTCGCCTGGCGAAACCTCCGTCGGGTCCGCGGTCTGCACGTGAATGAGGCCCTTATCCATGAACTCGCCGATCGGTATGTTCATGCTGCGCCAGCGCGATCGGCAGGCGTCCTCCGTTTCATCGAAGACGAACAGACTGCTGCGCTGGCCTCGCCTGGCGGCGGCGAGCGCATACAGTGCCGCGACCGTGGACTTGCCGGTGCCGGCGGGTCCGACGATCATCGTCGACGATCCCGAATGCAACCCGCCACCGCACAGCATATCGAGCTCCGTTGAACCGCTTTCGAAGACAGTGGGTTCGTATGCGGCCTCGCGGACGGCGACGAGCCGCGGAAAGACGGTCATGCCGCCGGTAGACAGCTTGAAGTCGTGCCAACCGCTAACGCAATCGACGCCACGGAGCTTCTGTATCGCGACCCGCCGTCTCGACAGGCCGTAATGGGACGTATCGAACTCGAGCTCGACAATTCCGTGCGCAAATGTCTCGAGCGTGCCGGGGCCGCCGGTCGAGTGCGAATTTTCCAGCAGCAAGCCCGTGCACCCACTCTCCACCAGTGCGCTGCGGAGTTTGCGCATCTGCCGCAGCAGCATCAGCGGGTCGCGCGCCAGCACACGGATTTCGGACACCGAATCGATGACGATTCTCGATGGACCGTCCGCCTTTATCCGTTCAACGATCCTCGTCACGAGACCGGCCAGTTCGACCTCTCCGGGGTGAAACAGTGTGTAGTCCGATTCTCCCTCTGACTCAAACTCCGCCGTGTGCGGCGCGAACAGGTCAATACCTTCAAGACCCCATTCGTGCGATGCGGCGATCTTGGAAATCTCTGCGGTGGTTTCCGCGAGCGCGACGTACAGCGTCTTCTCGCCAACGCGCGCGCCCTCCAGGGCAAACTGCATGCCCAGCGTGGTCTTCCCGCTGCCGGTCCGGCCGAGCGCGAGGTAGATGTGGCCGGCCGGAAACCCGCCGCCCATGAGACGATCGAGTCCGGGTACACCGCTCTTCGCCAGTTCGTTTGCCATTTTTCGTCCGTGCCAAGGTCAGCAATGACCGTGAGTGGTCCCATTGCCCTGCCGGCAGCGGGGTAGACTCTTTACCATACTCACCTCGTCGCGCTTGTACCAGCCGTACAGACGGTTGATGCGCCGGTAAATATTACAAACGCCGGCAGCGTTTGCCTGGCCGCCATCGCAGACGCGCGTCGACCTCGCTACGTCGAAAGCTTAGCCGGGCAAAACCCTGAGCCGCATGTGCCGAAAGTCGATGGCACAGCCATTGCATGGAGGTCGGTGTCAACAAAGACCCAAGACCCGGGACAATCAA
>CAYVLL010000295.1:0-2579 GCA_964452235.1 uncultured Woeseiaceae bacterium | reverse complement strand
AAGGCCTCACCGACGAACAGGCTGCCCTCGAAAATATGCGCGCCGCCATTCGGCAACGCCGGGATAAAGAGATCGACGCTGAGATTGTTGCCTGAGCCTACAAAAGCCTCCGAGTAGGTGCAGTGCGTTCCATCGAAGGTGCCCCTGAGTGTTTGCCCGCCCGTGTTTGTATAGGACGCACACACGTCGTTCGCATTGCCGCCGCCACCCGTATTGGTGACGTTGTTACTGTCCGTCACCGTCGTGGACGGCTGGATATTGATGTCGCCGCTTTCACAGCCCATAAGGACCGCACCGGCGACAACGACAGTAAAGAGGGAATTGCGTTTCATCAGATTTCTCCAGCCAGACAAGTTGGTTTCGGCATGCGCCAGTGGCGTTGTAATTCGTTATCGTAAAGTTCTGCCTGTGCAGAGCAGTTCAGCTTCGCTCGCTCTGTCGCCAGGTGTTCCTGAAAGCGGGATTCGTAATGACGTTTTTCTGTTGAGGCCGGTCCTGATGCTGTTCCTTCTTCAGGCCGGCCTTCGAATTGACGTCTTGTCATCCCGGGGTGGTCAAGGTAGTAGCGGTTTATGCAAGTCATATGACAGAACTGTTAGGGTTTGATTAACAAACGGGACGGTGCCGCTCAGGTTTCCAGCGAAAAGCGATAGCCGCTGCCGCGCACGGTCTGCAGGTAGCGGTCATACCCGTATGGTTCCAGCACACTGCGGAGCCGGCGGATGTGCACATCCACGGTTCGCACGCCGACCGCCGCATCCCGATCCCAGACGTGGATCAGCAACTGGCGGCGACTGAACACCCGATCCTGGTTGCTGACCAGGAAAAGCAGCAGGCGATACTCTCGCGGCGCCAGCGACACGAAGCGGCCATCAACCAGCACCCTGTGCCCGATCTTGTCGATCGAAATGCCGCCGGCCTTCACCCGGTCCATGTCGTGCCGGGTGGGAGGGCGGCGCAGGCAGGCGGCTACCCTGGCCACCAATTCCCGCATGGAAAAGGGTTTGCCGATGAAATCGTCCGCGCCGAGTTCCAGCGCCGCCACGACGTCCTCGGGATTGCCGCGTGCGGAAGTCATCATGACGCGCATGAGCTTCAGGTCGTCGTTGCGTTTGACATCGGACAGGAGTTCCAGCCCTGCCAGGTCAGGCAAGGCCCATTCGAGCAGCATGAGATCGGGACGCTTCTGCTGGACCGCCCGGAGGGCGCTTCCGGCATCCGCCGATTCTGTTACGTCGTGGCCCAGTTCCCTGAGTTCGGTAGCAATCAGGCCGCGAGATGTCACGTCGTCGTCTACGAGCAGTATCGATGCCAAGCTCATGGCGCTCTCTTTTGTTGTCGATACACAAGAGAACACAGGGCCTTTACAGGCGCATTACGCTTGCATTGCAGATTTGTTACAGAAGGGTCGTGGCGGAGGTCGCCGGATGCTTCATTCGGCGGTTGCAATATCCCGGAAAGCCGGCGTCATGAGTTCTTCAAAACCGCTCTCGGTTCGTAGCTGGAAATACGCGGCAACATGCTGCTGCGTTGCCAGGCGCATACCCTCTTCCGGACCGAGGACCAGTAACGCGGTTGCCATGGCGTCGGCGTATCCTGCACTCTCGCTGACGACCGAAACGGCGGCGAGATTGTGGGATACGGGATGCGCCCGGCGCGGATCGATCGTGTGAGAGTAGCGGCTGCCGCCGAACTCGAAGTAGTTGCGGTAATCGCCGGACGTGGCCATGGCCTCGCCGCTTAGCTGGAGCACTCGTTGCACGGTTATTGCTGTATTGGCTGGTGACTCGATCGCGACTCGCCATTTGCCACCATCGTCATTATGGCCGCGTGTGCGAAGCTCACCGCCAATTTCGATCATGTAGTTGTCGATATGCTCGTCGTCCAGCAGTTCTGCCAGTCGATCGACGGCAAACCCCTTCGCGATAGCGGACAGATCGATGTATACATCGGGCCTCGACTTCCGCAGCGCAGGTTGCGAGCAGTCGGCTTGCAACCGCGTGTAGCCCACGCGCGCACGCGCTGCATCGATCAACGAAACATCGGGTGGCTCCAATCGCACACTATCGGGACCGAAGCCCCACAGGTTGACCAACGGGCCGACTGTAATGTCGAAGGCGCCATCGGTGAGCTTGCTGATGGCGCGCGACTCCGCGACGGCCGCACACAGCATTGGCGACACCGCGAACCACTCGGTGGAAAGGCTGGTATTGAAACGCGAAACTTCAGATTCCAACAGGTAGGTCGACATGGACTGCTCGATCGAATCCACGACAAACTCGATCCGCTCCTGCAAGTCGACGTCAGGCCGTTGCCCGGCCGACAGCACCAGTACAACGTTGAAAACCGTGCCCATGGTGGAACCGGTCAGTTCGAAGGCGACAGTGTCCTCGCCGCGGTTGCAGGCGACCAGCAGCGCAACACAGCAAAGCTTTAATACAAGCAATGATCGCATTGCAACGTCCCGGTCAATTTCGCCCGTGATACGGGCTCCTACAGGAGCTCGAATAGTACCAGCAGGAGCTCACGGCTAGAGGACGAATAGCCGACGCTGCAATTGCCACCCGTAGGAGCCCGTA
>CAYVLL010000294.1:0-2580 GCA_964452235.1 uncultured Woeseiaceae bacterium | reverse complement strand
CACCGGACGCTCGCAACACCACAAAGTCGCCGCCACCCGATTTTTCACCCATGCGGATGTAGTTCATATCGACGTCGTCGCCACCACCCTGCAAAACGATCAGGCCGGTCGTTTTTGTCACGACATCCTCGGGATTGCCGGTGATGAAATGTTCATAGCCGGGTACCGAGCCGGATGTCGCCACCCCGGTTGTGGTCGCGCAAACGATCAGGCAAATTAATCGCCCGATCGTCCGCAAAGCCGAAGCAGGTGGGTTCACGATACCGCTCGCTGCTGTGTCAAGCATTTAAGCCGAGCTGTCAGCATAGTGAATTCCCGCTGCATGCACCGGGCAAAGTTTCACGATATGAGATTCGCAGGATGACATACGTGTATTCCACACCGCCGAACGTGCAGGGCAAGCCAGCAGCAGGAAATATTCCCTCTCTGCGGCGCATCCCGGCGATTCTTGTCCTGCTATCCGGCCTTGCGGTGATCGCTGCATGCGGTGATTCCGCTATTCCCGAGACGACCGAAATCGCAGCGGCTGCCGGCGACATCGTTATCGAGCGCGATGTAGCCGTGCCTATGCGTGACGGCGTGATCCTGCGCGCCGACGTATACCGGCCGGCGGCGTCCGGGGAATTTCCGGTACTGGTCTACCGCACTCCGTACGGTAAGGATGCCGCTGCCGAATCCTACGATACGCACCTCGCTGCCGTGGCACGCGGTTACGCCGTCCTTTTGCAGGATGTCCGCGGCCGGTATGCATCGGACGGCCTGTTTGTTCCGTATCGCGGCGAGGGCAAGGACGGCTACGACACGATCGAGTGGGCGGCGGCGCAAAGCTGGTCGAACGGCGTGGTGGGGACCTGGGGCTTGTCCTATCCCGGCGCTGTTCAATGGCTTGCCGCACTGGAATCTCCGCCGCATCTCGCCGCCATGGTGCCCGCCATGACGTTTTCATCGCCACGCAATTTTTTCTACATGAACGGCATCTTTGATTTGTCGTGGTTGCCGTGGATCTACGTGAATATCGCGCCCGATGCGCGCGAACGACTGGACCTGCCGGGTATTCGCGACAGTGACGAGGCAGCGCGGACCTGGCCCTCAGTTGCTGCCGAGTACCGCAACTGGCTGCCGCTCGCAGACCTGCCGCATCTGCGTGCCGAGGCACCGTACTACTTTGAATGGTTGCGGCATCCCCCGGAAGACGCATGGTGGGACTGGGCGGAAGTTCGCGGGCGCTACGGCGAGGTGGCTGCCGCAGTGCTGAATGTAAGTGGCTGGTACGACGAAGCCTACGGCCCGGAAGGTGCTGTCACGAATTTCAATGGACTGAAGCAAGCACGCCAGCCGGGCGAACGACGCGGCAACCACTTGCTCCTCGGCCCCTGGACGCACGGCGTGGCTGCCACGATGTCCACGCAGGCAGGGGCAATCGACTTCGGCAGCGCAGCGGCGATCGACTACAACGACGAGATTCTCGATTTCTTCGATTACTACCTGCGCGGCATGGAAAACCGTTACGCCAGTGACGACCCGGTCCGCTATTTCGTGATGGGTGAAAATCGCTGGCACGGCACCGAACAATGGCCGCCCGCGGCAGCCCGGCTTGAATCACTGTATCTCGGTCGTGCGCACAACAGCTTGCTGCGGCAAGGATCGCTGCGGCCGGCAGAGAACGAGATGTCAACCGACGCTCCGTCCGCCAGTTCATTCACCGCCGATCCGGGCGATCCGGTCCTGGACCCTTATCCGTCCTTTGGACCGCACGACTACCGGTCACTTGCCAAACGTCAGGACCTGCTGATTTTCGACAGCGAGCCGCTCACGCAGCCGCTCCGCGTGGCGGGTGCGATCAAGGCAGTCGTTTACGCTTCCTGTGACTGCCGCGACTTCGATCTGTGGGTGCGCGTGTTCGATGTACATCCGGACGGGCGGGTCATCAACCTCATGAGTCCCGGAAACGATGTCTTGCGCGCGAGTTACCGGCAACCGATTGACCCCGGCACTACCTACGAATTGCAACCGATTGACCCCGGCACTACCTACGAATTGCGGCTGGAGAACCTGCTTACCGGCAATCTGTTTGCGCCGGGCCACCGGATCCGGGTGCAGGTATCGGCGTCATTCGCGCCGCATTTTTCACGGAATCTGCAGACGGGCCAGTCGGAAGTGACCGGATCAGCGTCGCAGCGAGCGACGATTACCGTTCACCATGGGCCGGCGTACCCCTCCGCAATCCGGCTACCGATCGTCGAAGTCTCGAACGCAGTGACGATGGCAGAATGATTGCCGTGATAATCGACTTGGCGCCTTTTCATGCCAACATGCCAAGAACAAGAAATCCTGCTGTGGCAATTCCGCCTGCCAGCAGCGCGTAGGGAAGTTGCGTCCGCACATGGTCGATGTGGTCGGTCGCCGCGGCCATTGAAGCGACGACGGTGGTGTCGCTGATTGGTGAGGCATGGTCGCCGAAGATGGCGCCCGAGATCGCGGCCCCGAGATAAAGCGGCAGAGGCAAATCGAGATTCATTGCGACCGGAATGGCAATTGGAATCATGATCGCGAACGTGCCCCAGCTCGAGCCGACGGAGA
>CAYVLL010000293.1:0-2582 GCA_964452235.1 uncultured Woeseiaceae bacterium | reverse complement strand
GGCAGTGGCGATTCGCGGCCTGTCACCGTCGACAGTGGTCCACCCGGTAGAACCCGAAGACTTTGCCGACACAGCACAGTCACTCATGGAAGGAACCCGGCGCTCGAACGCGCCCGGCGGCCGCTCCATTTGCGATGCCTTGCAGGCCGCAACACCCGGCGAGATGACCTTCGACATCAATCGGCGCCTGCTTGGCCAAGGGCTCAGCGTCAGCGACGATGAAGTTCGCGAGGCCATGCGATTTGCCTTTCGACATCTCAAGCTGGTGGTCGAGCCCGGCGGTGCCGTTACACTGGCAGCGGTACTGGCCGGAAAAGTTGCTACTGCAGACCGTATTACCGTGCTGGTATTGAGTGGCGGCAATGTCGATGCGGAACTGTTTGCGGAGATAATCCGCCGCGACTGATCCCCGCCTGCGTTTCAAGCCTGGCCGGCGCCGATATTTGGCACCAGCGTGAGGGCCGGTGTCCATGGGCGGCCTTCTGGCGGCGACATTTGCCGGCGCTGTTGCCGTGCATCAAGCCATTCCATTATGCGATGCAGTTCTTCTGCTTCGCGTCGCGTGCGTCGTTTCGGCAGTTCGCAAACGCCGACGCCTTGCTCGGCTGCCTGCACATAACTTTGACTGTCGCTGAGTATGCCGATGATGGGAATTCCCAGTGAATCGAGGAAGCGCATCAGTTTGTCGAAACTCTTCGTATTCTTGCGCGTTCGATTGGCAACCACAGCGAGTTTCTGGTCTGCTCGATCGATCTTGGCGACCAAAAGCAGATCCGCAATGCAGCGCGCTGCCGCATGAATATCGATGGAAGAGGGCAGCACCGGTACCAGAATACTTGTGGCATCGCGAGTCAGTTCGCGCAAATCGTCATGCGTGATTCCTGCCGGGGAGTCGATGATAAGGCTGGCTGTCTCCAGCGGCACCCTGAGCTGCCAGCTGCGCGTGGCCTGCATGGTCTTCTTGTAGGCGGCAATGCCGTAAATCGGCGCCTGGCTGCCGCAACGTTTGCTGATCCAGCGCATGGTCGATCCCTGCGGGTCGAAATCCATGACGGCAGGCACCGGGCCGCGTTGTGCGTACAGACTGGCCAGGTTGGTCACCAGCGTGGTCTTGCCGCAGCCACCTTTCGGGTTGAGAACGACGATCGTATTCAATGTGCGTCTGTTAGGCGTGATCAGCATGGCGTAACGGGCATCCGTGATGGCTCCAGGACGGCTGACAGCCGCCCGTGGTCAACACTTTGTTGCAATTGCAGGCCCGTTTCCTTGCGGCGGGTCACAAAAAAACCGGAGCGAGCTGGAATTGTGAGCGACTTGGCATGCATGATATGCGCCCCACTGCATTATCCGGGCGATCATGAGCGCTGATTCCCAGTCTGTTTCGCCCGACCGCGGCAACCGTTTCGCGCGTGCAGATTTCGTGTATTCCTGCGTATTGCTCGCACTGGCCGGCGCAGCTCTGCTGTATGCGGTGTCCGGAACGGGCGTACTGTCCGCCGCGTATGGCTGGCCCACCGCCCTGTTCTTTTTCCTGTATGCGCTGTTCACGATCACAACGGGTTTTCCGCACCCCGGATTCGGCCACGTATCCTTCGATCGCGCAGCCCAGGTCGCAAGCATCCTGGTGCTGGGACCCGTTGACGCGGCGTGGATCAACGGCCTCGCCTCACTGATCTATCCCTGGCACCGGCTGCGCAAAGGCGTGCCGCTGGAAACGGTAATGACGGCATCCTTCAACAATGCCGGCATGATGTCGCTGGTCATACTGGGCTGCGGTTCGCTATTCGTCTTCCTCGGGGGGCCGGTGCCATTGCAACAGATTGACCTCCGGTCTGCCGGGCTGATCCTCTTGCTCATCCTCAGCATGCAGCTTGTAAACGACCTCGGCATGCTGGCGATCGTGCATTTGCGCAGGGGCGACCTGTCGCGGCTCCTGAACGTGTTTTCGACCGCCGTGGAGCTCGTATCCGGCCTTATCGCGGTGGTCGTTGCCATTGTGTTCGTGCGGATGGAGATAACCGCGTTCATGCTGGTTCTGGTTGTGCTCAGTCTCGGCATGCTGGTACTGAAGCGCTACGCCGAGATGCGTAACAAGCTCGAAATTCTCGTTGATGAACGAACCGAGGCATTGCGACGAAAATCGCTCGAGCTGGAACGGCAGGCGACCCACGACAATCTGACCGGACTGCTGAATCGTCGCTATGCCGACGACTATCTGCAACGGGAGATCGAGAATTCGAAGGAGTTCGACCGGAAATTTACCATCGCGCTGGCCGATATCGATCACTTCAAACAGATCAACGACCGCTTTTCACATGCCGCCGGTGATGAAGTCCTGCGCCGGGTTGCCCGCATCCTGGTGAATCGCTGCCGCAAGACCGACGTGGTGACGCGCTACGGTGGCGAGGAATTCCTGCTGTTTTTCCCGGACACCAATGCGGAATTTGCCGAACAGATCTGCGGCCAGATACGCGTGGCGATCGAGAAGGCCGACTGGTCGCCGATCGCCGATATGGTCGGCGACCAGTTCGGTATCACCATCAGTTTCGGCATTGCCGAAGTCGGCGAGGACTCGCGCCGCA
>CAYVLL010000292.1:0-2600 GCA_964452235.1 uncultured Woeseiaceae bacterium | reverse complement strand
ACCACACGACATCGTCGTTATCGACATGGTGTCGCAGATGCTTGTAACGAATATCCTCGAAGGTGCCGTAGGACGCACCACAAATCCACGTCAACACTCGGCCCAGATACTGGTTGTGCAGCTGTTTACGAAACACGGTGTTGTGGCCGCACTCGTGGACCATGTAGGCGGCGATGATCATGCCATGCGCGAGCAGCAATGTGGCACCCGCGTTTACCCAGGCATTCGCGTGCAATAGTCCGGCGATGCCAAGCCCGTAGGTCAGCAAGCTGTAAAAAACGGCGCCGCCATGCCAGGCAAGACCTGCGGGTTCCCTGAATAAGTTGGTTAGAGCTGTCACAGTTCGGCTTCTACAAGACTCTTCTGACAAAACATTAGCGGAACTGCCCGGGCTTTTCAGCCGCCGGTATCACAATGCGAATCAACCAGCTGATGCCGCCGAGAGTTTCTGCAGGTAGGCGGCAAACTCCGGGTCCTCGCCACGCAACAGTTCAGGCATCGCCTCGCGAAAATCATCCCGTTCACACCATTCCTGCATGAAGTCCTCCCAGGACCGCCAGCGGCGCGCTTGCTTGCCCGACAGATTGTCTTCGTATAACAACAAGTAGGCACGTTCGAACAAGGCGACCAGCAGGCCGAAAATGGCTTGCACACGCTCCAGTTGCTCCTCTGTCAGGTCCCTCGTGCGTGACCGTGAAAGCAGCCGAAGATCGGGATTCTCAAGCGCCAGCTTGAGGAAATCGTGATAGCTGCCGGACAGGAGTTCATAGACTTCCTCCTCTTCGTTGGCACGCTCCTGCCGCTTCTCGTACAGGAACACCCCGATAGCGAGCGGCAAGCCGATCACGGTAACGATGTAGCTCAGCAGTTCCCAGGTCTCAACAGACATCCCGACATTATGCCAGCTTCCCGGGGTCGGACCTCAGTAAGTGCATGATCAGACGACGCTTTTGCAATTTATCGTGTGCAATCCGACGAGCGATTCGCTCAGCCGGTTTGCAAACACCTTATGCTTTAATAAGTTACGATGGTCCGACCTCAACTCAGAGCCGGCTATGAACAAGGCTTTCACCAAAGACGATTCGTCCAATGACCTGGTGGTCGTGCCGGAACGGGCTCCCTTGCCGCCCGGCGTGCCTAACTACGTCACTGAGCGTGGCATGCGCTTGCTGGAGGAGGAGCGCGAGCAACTTCTTGCGGAGCGCAGCCGGCTGAATGCGATTGAAGCGGATGAGGGCACCGACAGCGAGGAGCACCGGAAGCAACTCGGGGTGGTCAACAAGCGATTGCGCGACCTGACCGAGCGAATTGCGACAGCACGAACGGTAACGCCGCCGGAAAGTCATGAGCAGGTAGTTCGTTTCGGCGCGACGATCACCTACCGATCAGTAGTTGAAGGCGTCGTCGGCGAGGAACGGCGCATCAAACTGGTTGGCGTGGACGAGGCCGGTGAAAGCGCCAGCCTCGTGGCATTCTGCGCACCGATTGCCAAGGCGTTACTGGGGCAGCGGCCCGGTGACAAGGTCAGACGTCCGACGCAGTCCGGGGAAGAGGTCCTGGAGATCCTGGACGTCGGGTACGAAGCCGCCCCGTAATTCCACCTGCAAGAATCTTTGCAGAAATCCGCTTCTAGTAATACATCGGGTAGCTGTACTTCGGCACGATGACGTCGTATTGCGGCTGCAGGAAGCTCACGATGTCGATCAGTTCCTGTACGGTCATGACCCCGTTATAGACAGGCATTTTCGATTCGCCGTCCTCCGACACCAAATCGACAGGATAGCCGCTGGCCAGTTTGTGTGATGGATTGATTATCGCGGTCACCAGCTGTCCGTACGTTTTTACTCGTGTTACAGGACCACCCAATTCGACATACGGTGGCTCAGCCTGGTGCGGGTCCTGTCGCAATTCGATGCCTGAAATTGTGTGGCACGAATGGCACTGCAGGTAGACGAATGCCTCCTGCCCGCGGACCGCATTGCCTTCGGGCAGGCTGAACCCCACTTGGGACATGCGATCGCCACACGCACTGGTGCCAATGAGGCTCAGAGCAAGAATTAGAACGGTTCGGCTATTTCGGAACACGGGGCACCTCGCTATTGTTCGGTTACGTGACTCGGTCGCGATTAAAGGCCACTAGATATCACGAGCAGCCTTCTGGTTGCATAAGGGAAACAACCTACAGGCGAGCAGACGCGCCGCCTCCCGGTAATAACGCACCAGCCGCCGACTTGCGCTCAGCGCTTCAGGTCGCTGACCTGCACGCCCTCTATGATCGTGCCAATCGCATGACTCGTATACTCGAAGGGGTCAGCGTCGAACAACGCCAGATCGCCATCCTTGCCGACTTCCAGACTGCCGACGCGCTCATCGATGTCGAGAATCCGGGCGGCGTCGATGGTTAGTGCAGCGAGTACCTCCTTCGCGGAGAGGCCATGCGCGAGCGTAATTGCTGCTTCAAACAAAACCACGCGAGTTTTCGGCACATAGGATTCGTAACCACTCTGAAAAGCAAACGGTACTTCCGCTTCCAGCAGCTTTGCCGGAGTCGTGAACGAGAGATTCTCGCGCTCACCGAATGCCCGCGCCATCGTCGCATG
>CAYVLL010000291.1:0-2613 GCA_964452235.1 uncultured Woeseiaceae bacterium | reverse complement strand
GGAATGGCAATTGGAATCATGATCGCGAACGTGCCCCAGCTCGAGCCGACGGAGAACGCGATGAACGCCGAAGTGAGGAAAATGAGCGGTGCCAGCAGCACTACTGGAATATTGGCGCCGACGAGATTGGCAACGTAGTCACCCGTACGCAAAATGCCGGCGACATCCCCGAGCGCGAGCGCCAGCAGCAGAATGGCGGAGATGGGCAACAGCGCACCGGCGCCTTTCATGAACGTTTGCATGAGTTCGGCGACCGAACTGCGCCCGCGCGCGAGAATCATGATCCACGCAACGACAATGGCGATACTGACTGACCACAATATCGAAACACTGCCGGAGCCTTGAATGATGCTTCCGTCACCGGTGATGTACAGGCTCACGGGCATCATCAGGATCATGGCGGCGATGGGTACGATCATGAACGCAGCCGACGGGATCGTACCCGCCGGATCTTCGCGCTGCTCCGCCGACGTGTCGACCAGCGGCATCGCGCCGGGCCACAGCAGTTCCCCGCCCTGGGTCCGGGTCTCGGCCTTTTTCATGGGCCCGAGGTTTATATTTTTCCAGATGACGACGGCAGACAGCAAAATGGCGGCGATGGCGTACAGGTTGTAGGGAATCGATGCGACGAACATCTCCAGCGGATTGGCAACACCGGTCGAGGCGATCAGGCTGATAATGACAGCGCCCCATGCGTTGAGCGGGATCATCACGCAGACCGGCGCCGACGTGGAATCGATGAGGTAGGCGAGCTTTTCGCGGGAGATGCGGTAGCGATCGAACAATGGCCTGCTGACGGAACCGGCGACCAGCAACGTGATGTTCGACTCGATGAATATGACCAGCCCGGTCACCCACGCGAGTACCTGCGCACGCCTGCCGTTGTGCACCCAACGGCGCGTTTCCAGAAAATGCACAAAGCCCCGCACGCCGCCGGACAACTCGATGGTAGCGATCAGCGAACCGATCAACAGGGTAAAAAGCAGCACTCTTGCATCGCCGCCGTCACTGAAGACGTCGACGATGCCGTCCAGGCTGCGTGCTGCACCGGCGACCGGATTCAACCCGTTCAGCAGCGTGTACCCAATCCAGATGCCGGCGAACAGGGACAGGATGACCTGCTTGCTCCAGATCGCCAGTACGATCGCGAGTACCGGCGGCAGGATGGAATACCAGGAAGGATCGGTCATCGCATTTTTCTTTTTATCGGGTTGACTTCCTCGCCATGATAGAGGTCGCAGCTCGACCTTGCTATGCTGGTCGCTGCGGAAACCACCAGGGAGCGAGTCGATGCGTGTGAAAATTGCGGTTTGTGTGTGCAGTCTGACGGTCGGCCTCGGAGCATTGCCGGGGGCAGTTGCGGAGACAACGGCTGAGGATGCCAAGGACTATCGTGCGGCGGTGATGACGACGTTGCGAGGCCATATCGGTGCGGCTTCCATGCACGTTCGCGGACTCGTGGACGATCACGGCTTTCTCGCCAAGCATGCCGAGGGACTTGTTAACGGCGCGGCGGAACTGAAGCACCTGTTTGCGGCCGGCTCGAACGTTGGTGAGTCGGAGGCGTTGCCCGTTATCTGGGAGGAGCCCGAGGAATTCGCGAAAGCAATCGAGAGATCAGAGAAAGCGACGCAAGCCTTCAGCGCGGCAGTCGAGAGCGGCGACCGGGCGGCAATTGATGCTGCGTTCCGCGATGTGGGCGGCTCATGCCGGGGTTGTCATGACCGGTTCCGTGCCGACAACGACTAGGTTGCGCTTGATAGTTCGGGTTGCTGCCGCGGCATGCATCGGCGCGGTTGCTGCATCGGGCGGCGTTGCTGCTGCTGATGTAGCTGGTGAGGGAAGCGACGCGGACCGGGTTATTGCGGGCCGTTACCTCATCCACGCGGGTGGCTGCGTTACCTGTCACACCGGGGACGCGGAGGACGCCATCCCGCTCGCCGGCGGGCGTGCGATGGAGTCGCCGTTCGGTACGTTCTGGTCGCCTAATATCACGCCGGATGTCGAGACCGGCATCGGTGGCTGGAGTGACGACGAATTCGTTGACGCGTTCTGGAATGGTGCAAACCCCGACGGCGAGCATTACTTTCCGGCATTTCCCTACACCTCGTACACCGGTGTGGCGCGCGAGGACCTGCTGGCGATGAAGGCGTACTTGTTCAGCCTTGAGCCGGTGAACATGCCGGCACGCGAGCACGAACTGCCGTTTTTCATGTCGTCACGCGTCGCTGCCGGGCTGTGGAAGAGCCGCTACTTCGAGGCTGGCCGATTCACGGCCGATCCTGGAGAAAGCGAAGAATGGAACCGCGGGGCATACCTTGTGCGCCATCTGGGGCACTGCGGTGAGTGCCATACGCCACGCAATCGATTTGGCAAATTGCTGCAGGAGCAGGAGCTCGCCGGCAATGCTGAGGGCTCCGGCGGTGAGAAAATGCCGAACATCACTGGCGACCCGGAGCAGGGCATTGGTAAATGGTCAATTCGCGATATCGAGTATTTCCTCGATATCGGCATGCTCCCCGACGGCGACTTCACCGGCGGTTCGATGGGACCGGTCATCGAGGACAACACCAGCCACCTCACCCGCGAAGATCGCCTCGCCATCGCCACCTA
>CAYVLL010000290.1:0-2625 GCA_964452235.1 uncultured Woeseiaceae bacterium | reverse complement strand
GTCGCTAATCCTGCGTCAAACCGCGAAACAGCGTGCGGGTCATCCGCTCCGTGGTGATGAACTGCCAGTTCCATTCGTCGTGATAAGCTTCAAGCGGGTTCGCTGCGACTACCTCATCCTCGGACCGACCGTCGTTTATCAAACCTTGCACGCGGTCTCTTGCGTCGACCAGCATGTCGCGCGACGCTTGCAAGTCATCCTTATCGGCAATCGGCCCATGTCCCGGAATGATCCGGGTCTCGGGTCCGGCCAGGGACAACATGTCTTCCTGCGCTGCGATGTAGCCGGCCACACTGCCACCCGAGTCCAGATCGATGAACGGGAACATGCCATTGAACATGACGTCGCCGGTGTGCAATACATTGGCATCGCGAATGAAAATTATCGCATCCCCGTCGGTATGAGCCGCCGGCACATGAAACACAAACGCCTCATGGCCATTCAGGTGGAATGTCATCGAGTGCGAAAAGGTTATCTGGGGCAGAGCCTCTTTAGAGGTTGCTGTGTGGTCGTCTGAACCGGTCTGGTCCTGTTCCGCGAGGCGTAAGCGGGTATTGTCCTGGGAAATGATCGTCGCTCCGGCGCGATGAAATGCTTCGTTGCCGCCAATATGGTCGCCATGCAAATGGGTATTGATGACGAAGTCGACGGGATCGCGTGTGATCTCCGCCACGGCCGCCAGCGTCTTGTCTGCTAAAGGCTCCAGACCGTCGTCAATCAACACGACACCGTCGTCGCCGACCAGCAGGCCGAGGTTGCCTCCGGTGAAGCCGCCCTGGCCCTCGAGCATGAAGATGCCCGGAGCGACCTCGGTCGACTTGAAGGAAATTTCAGCATCCTGGGCTGCGGATGGTGCAGCGGCAAACACAATCAGAATGGCACCAAAACGACGCATTGTTCTCATTATATGACTCCAGGTCATGCGCATTGCCGATTTCGAGCCCGTGCCATTGTACGCATCGAAGCACGTCAATGCATCGAATTGACGCTGTCTCGCGTCTTCAGCCGGGCCTCTCTGCGCAACTCAGCTGACCGGTAGCGACGTTTTTCCAGCGTCGTCTGCGGCACTACCTCGGGAACGCTCGCAGGCTTGCCGGCCGCATCGAGCGCAACAAACGTCAGGTACGCTGAAACGACGTGGCGCGACGTGCCGTCGAATGAATTTTCGGCGGATACCTTGACGCCGATTTCCATTGAACTGTGCCAGGCGCGGTTGATGGCGGCTCGAATGACAAGCGTTTCGCCAGCGCGTGCCGGTGCGAGGAAGTTCAGGCTGTCCACGGCGGCAGTCACCGAGGTCATGCCGCTGTGTCGTTCGGCGACGATCAGTGCCGTTCGGTCACACAAGGACATCACCAGGCCTCCGAATACCGTACGATCGGAATTGAGATCATTCGGAAATATCTTGTAAACGTTATGCTCGACAGCCGAATCGGCCGGTGGTTTGCCTTTAGTGGTCATTGGTCGTCCTTCTCAATGCAAGAGCCAGCAGTCGCTGCGAAATACGTTCGCTAAACGACTTGGGATCAGACAAGGCCATCCGCTCCAACGCTTCACGGTGTTGACCAGCGGGGCGCTGGAAGGCAGCCGCGGCGAGTGTGCGAACGCGAGAGCCGCGCTGCGCCGTGGAATTCTTGAGCCAGGTCAACGCGTCCGCCAGTTGTTGCTCGACAGGCGTGAAGTCTGTGCCGAGGGGATAGGGCGGGAAACGGCTGGCAACCGCGGCATCGCTGAATACAGTGGCAAGTGACGCCGGCGTGTTGTCGGCGGCGTTCTCCGGTATGACGAAGTCCGCCGCGATTTTCCCTGCACTTCGGGCGCTCGCAAGGAGCGACGATTGAAACTCGGAATCGGCAATGTTCAGTAAAGAAGCGATGATGTCCTGATCGCACTGACCGCGTGTTGCCGCAATACCGTATTCGTTGGCGAAAATATCCCGATAGTGGCGAGGGACGGTTGCGTGCCCGTATTGCCAGAGGATGTTCGATTGTGGTTTGCCCTTGTGCAGACGCCGGCTACCGAAGACCAGAATGGAATATGCATCATCGAGTGCGTGGGCCATTCTGACAAAGTCAAACTGACCGCCGACACCGCTGATAATGCGGCCCTCGTCAAGGCTATCGGACACCGCCGCACCGAGCAGGGTTACCATCATTGTTTCATTGACGAAGCGTGCATTGCGGCGCTGACGGCGTTTGGCCACTTCTTCACCGTACAGGCGGTTGACGAATGAGATCGACGTCATTGAGATACGACGGCGACGGGATTCAGGCATCGTACGCAAGCGCTCGTAGAGAGCGCGGGAGCCGATAATGAATCCGGCGTGTAAGCGGGTTTCGTCGCCTTCCCCCGCGCCGCGATTCACCATGTCAGCATCGAACAAGGCGAATGCGGCGTCGCTCAACAGTTCCGTGGCGATATACAGACCCTCTCGGAACGGCTCGGTATACAAGGGCAGGTCAGGCCGCCGCCCCGATGCAGGACCGCCTGGCAGTCGCACGAGCACATCCCGAAAGACTTCCGGCTCCCGTTGTCGCAGGATCAGGCAGTGCGCCACGGCGTCGCTAAGTGAGCCGATACCGAGCTGCAACGTGCCGCCATCCGGTACCAGGCTCGCCACGTGCA
>CAYVLL010000289.1:0-2642 GCA_964452235.1 uncultured Woeseiaceae bacterium | reverse complement strand
CGAAACTCACGCAGGAAATAGTCGACAGCGTATTTTCTTTTGCGGAACTGGGTTTCCAGGAAATCGAGACGGAGCGCTATCTCACTGCTATTCTGGAACAGAACGGATTCGCTGTTGAACGCGGCGTGTCGGGAATTCCGACCGCCTGGTGGGCGACGTGGGGTGAAGGCAAACCGGTAATTGCCCTGGGCTCGGACGTCGACGGCATACCGAAGTCGTCGCAGATGCCGGGCGTAGCATACCGCGAGGAAATGATCGAAGGCGCGCCGGGCCACGGCGAGGGCCATAACTCGGGACAGGCTGTAATTATTGCTGCGGCGCTCGCGGTCAAGGAATTGATGGAGCGGGACGGTATACCCGGCACGCTCGTGCTGTGGCCGGGCGTCGCCGAAGAACTGGTGGCAACCAAAGCCTGGTTTGCGCGGGACGGCCGCTTTGACGGGGTCGATGCCGTTCTTTTCACCCACGTATCCGACAACATGACGGTCAGCTGGGGTCGGCCACGTGGCACCGGACTGGTCTCGGTCGAATACACTTTTCACGGCGTGGCCGCACACGGCGCCGGTGACCCGTGGAAAGGACGCAGCGCCCTCGATGGCGTGGAACTCATGAATGTTGCCTGGAATTTTCGCCGTGAGCATTTGCACCCGCTGCAGCGATCTCACTATGTGATCGTAGACGGCGGTGACCAGCCGAACGTCGTGCCGTCAAAGGCTACGGTCTGGTATTTCATTCGTGAGATCACCGCCGAGGGGATACGTGAAAATTTCGAGACGCTGCAGCGGATCGCCGAAGGTGCGGCCATGATGACCGACACGACCGTGACCCGGCGGATCGTCGGTGCCGCTTATCCACGGCATTTCAACAAGCCGATCGCGCTTGCCATGGACGAGAACATCAGGGCCGTGGGCCTGCCGGACTGGAGCGAGGACGACCAGAGATTCGCACGGGCACTACAGGAACTGATGGGCGCCGACGAAATCAATGGCCTCGCCACTGAACTCGATGGTATCGAGGAACCGGAAGAGAACCCGGTGTCCGGCGGCTCCGACGACATCGGCGACGTTTCCTGGAGCGTACCCACCGTGACGCTGCGCTTTCCGTCGAATGTTGACGGCATGACGTTTCATCACTGGTCGAGCGCAATGGCTATGGCCACGCCGATTGCACACAAGGGTGTTACGGCAGGCGCGAAAGTGATCGCAGCAACGGTGCTGGACCTGCTGCAGGACGAGGAATTGCGCAATGACGCGTGGACTTATTTCCGCGAGGAGCAGCTGGGCGATGAACAATATGTGCCGTTTATCTCGAAGGACGATCCCCCCGCCATTGAGAAGAACGAGGGCATCATGAATACCTATCGGGAACGCATGCGCGAGTTTTACTACGACCCATCGCGCTACGACACCTATCTCGAGCAACTCGGCGTCGAATATCCGCAACTCGGGAAACCTGAATCAGACTGACGGGAGTTAGAAATGCGCAACGTGTTTTTGCTGGCTCTGGCCTTGTTTGTAGCTACATTTCCTTGTGTCGGCGTCGCAGCCGATCGAATTGTCGTCGACGTCATAAAGCAGCCGTATGGCGGTGCGCGTAACGTGCCGGAAATTTCGATGAACCCGGACTACATACACGCCGGTGGCCTCGAGCGACTGATCGACGAGTGGGACGCAGACCTGCTGCGGCCGGTGCAGGATGTCCGCCTCACCCCCGAGCAGGATCGCCAATACGGTGCCTGGAATCGCATGGCGCTCGCCAACTCGAACATGGCCGAGCGGGTACGTCAAAGTCGCGACGATGCCGCGCTGATCGTCGGCCTGGAAGCCAACTGCAATGGTTTGCTCGGTATGCTGGCCGGATTGAAATACGACAATGACGGCAACAGTCAGCGTGTCGGTCTGGTTTTTATTGACGCACACGGAGACTTCAATGTGCCGGAGACGACCCTGTCCGGCATGCTGGGCGGCATGCCGGTCGCCGTGGCCGCGGGTCACGCACTGCACAACATTCGCAAGACATCCGGCCTCGAAGAACCGTTACCGATGAGCGATATCGTGTGGGGTGGCGTACGTGATCTCGACCCGCTGGAAGCCGATCGTTTTCGGGAATACGACGTGCAGCAGTTCTCGGTCGACGATGTTCGTAACCTGTCCGGCAACCTGAAGCAGCAGATGGACGATCTCTCGGAGCGCGTCGACGCCATTTACGTGCACATCGACATGGACGTTCTTGACCCCGCGGAAGTGCCGGGGCACGACCTGGCCGTCCGCGACGGCCCGAGCAGCATGGAACTGGCCGCCGCAATGACCATGATGTTTCGCTATCCGAAGTCGATTGCAATCGGCATTGCGTCGACGCCCGCCGGACCGCTGGATCCGAACGGCGTCAGCCGCCAGGCGGCGCTGAATTTGATCGAGGGCGCGATTCGCGGCGTACAAAGTCGTTAAAAAATACCCCTGTAGGAGCCCGTATCACGGGCGATATTCCAATACGCTCGGTGCAACCTCGCTCGCCCGTAATACGGGCTCCTACAGGCGTACTTTTGGCTAATCTGTGACGCCGAGGCGTTCGTGCATGATCGGGCTGGTGGTCGTGTACTGCACGTGCACTTTCCTGTCGGGTTCGAGGCGCTGCTTGATCGC
>CAYVLL010000288.1:0-2652 GCA_964452235.1 uncultured Woeseiaceae bacterium | reverse complement strand
TGCTGACCGACAAGCTGTACATCGTCACGTACCTCAAGTCCGTGTTCATGGCAGCGACGGCGACGGTGCTGTGCCTGTTGCTCGGCTTTCCCATGGCCTATGGCATTGCACGCGCAGAGTCGACGACCCGCAATATCCTCTTGTTGCTGATCATCCTGCCGTTCTGGATTTCGTTCCTGCTGCGCGTCTACGCCTGGATGGGCCTTCTTAACAACTATGGCGTGATCAACAATGCGTTGCTTACGCTCGGGATCATCGATCAGCCGCTGCAGCTCATCTATACCGATTTTGCCGTGTATATCGGGCTCGTTTACTCGTATCTGCCCTTCATGATCCTGCCACTGTATGCAACGCTTGAACGGATGGACCCGGATCTTGTCGAGGCGGCCCAGGATCTCGGTGCCTCGCCGTCCCGGGCGTTTCGCGATATCACCTGGCCGCTCGCGCGGCCCGGCGTCATTGCTGGTTGCCTGCTGGTCTTTATTCCCGCCATGGGTGAATACGTGATTCCCTACCTGCTCGGTGGTCCGGATTCCATGATGATCGGCCGCGTGTTGTTCGATGAGTTCTTTGTCAATCGTGATTGGCCATTGGCCTCATCGGTAGCAATGATTCTCCTGGTACTGCTGGTCGTTCCCATTGTCTTCCTGCAACGCAGCCAGTCTCGCGATCCGGGGAGCACCTGATGAGAAAACGTGGTTCCACGTTCACGCTCTCGGTGCTGGCATTCGGTTACGCGTTCCTCTATATCCCGCTCATCTCGGTCATTGTTTACTCCTTTAATGATTCACGGCTTGCAACCGTCTGGGGCGGGTTTTCGACTCGCTGGTACGGTGAGCTGCTGCGCAATGAACAAGTGCTTGACGCGGCCTTCCTCAGTTTGCGAATCGCATTCGTTACCGCAACCCTGGCAACGGTTTTTGGCACGATGGCGGGCCTCGCGCTGGCAAGATTCGGGCGATTTCGCGGCCGAACGCTTTTCTCCGGGATGATCACTTCTCCGCTCGTGATGCCGGAGGTCATTACCGGTTTGTCACTGTTGTTGCTGTTCGTAAGCCTGCAACAACTGATTGGCTGGCCGGCCCAACGCGGATTCTCGACCATTACCATTGCACATACGACATTCGCCATGGCCTACGTGACGGTGATCGTACAATCGCGCCTTGCGGCGATGGACGAGTCACTGGAAGAGGCCGCGATGGATCTCGGCGGCCGGCCGTTGCGAGTTGTATTCGATATCACCTTGCCCTTGATCGCGCCTGCCATGATCGCCGGCTGGCTTCTGGCGTTTACCTTGTCGCTCGACGACCTCGTGATCGCCAGCTTCGTGTCCGGGCCGGGCGGCAGTACCTTGCCGATGTTGATCTTCTCGAAAGTAAAGCTTGGAGTCACGCCGGACATCAATGCACTGGCAACGCTGATAATTGTTATCGTGACCGTCGGCGTCCTTATTGCCTGGTCCGCCAGTCGCTTTGCCAGCCGTCGCACCTGAGCTACGAGTCCGGCGCATCCGGTTGTTGCGCGGGGTGGGCGTCAGCGAATGCAGCGAGACTATTGCAGTGACGTCCGATCGACACGATCGTGGGAAACGGTTCCAGGTCGAGCTCGAAGCGCTCCGCATTGTATATCTGCGGTACCAGCCACACGTCAGCCAGCGACAGCGCATCGCCGATGCAGAATTGCCCACACGCCGAACGACTCTTCACCAGCGATTCAACAGCGCGGAAGCCTTCGCTGATCCAGTGTCGGCACCAGACCTGTACGCCGGCGTCGTCCTGCCCCAGGTTGTCTCGCAGGTAGTTCAACACCCGCAGGTTTTGCAACGGATGAACATCGCAGCCGATGAGACTCTGTATTTCACGCACCTGAGCTCGCAACAATGCGTCGCCTGGCAACAGCGCCGGCGAGGGGAATCGTTCTTCGAGATACTCGGCAATGGCCGGCGATTGTGTCAGCAGGCCATCGTCGGTCGCCAGGAGCGGTACGAAACCCATCGGGTTCAGGGCTTTGTATCCGGCAGCCTTCTGCTCACCGCGATTAAGCATGACGGCCATGTATTCCCACGGCAGACCCTTGAAATTCAGGATGATGCGGATGCGGTATGAGGCACTGCTGCGATAGTAACTGTAAAGCTTCATTATCCCGGTCCTCCGGGCCGCAGGCCCTTGTCCTCAATAGGTTACAATCCGATGGCGTCGTTGCCCGATCTGCTGATGGTAATCGTTGCGCAACGTCACAGGACATCAACTTTGCAAAACGGGGGAGTCGCATGCGATACCACATTATCCTGATTTTCGCGCTAGTCGGCGCGAATGCTCTGGCGCAAGACACCACGGTCGAGGAAAAGATTGCCGCGGCTATCGCGAGCGATGTGCGAACGGAAGCGGAGATAGCCCGCGATTCCGATCGCTCGCCGCTTGAAACCCTGCAGTTTTTCGGTCTCGAGGACGACATGCGGGTTCTCGAATTGCTTCCTGGCGGCGGCTGGTACACCAAGATTCTGGCACCGGTGTTGCGCGATTCAGGAGAGTTGCACGTGGCCATCGGTACGACCAACGTCAGCCAGAACCTGCTCACGCAGCGCGGCTTCGACCATGTCAAGGTCAGTAACATCAATGTCGAACTCGAACGAAGCGGGCCATTCGGCACCAA
>CAYVLL010000287.1:0-2655 GCA_964452235.1 uncultured Woeseiaceae bacterium | reverse complement strand
GACTGCCGGATGAGCAGCCTTTGTTCATTTACAGCGTGGTGATGGCGCTGTTCATGGTGTTTACCCATCGCTCAAATATCCGGCGCATGCGTGACGGTACCGAAAACCGCAATACCCGTGCCATGCTTTTCCGCCGCAAGCGCAACAGCGATCTCGACGACGATGATTGACGCTGAGAGCATCCTGCGCAGGCTTACCGCCGACGAACGCAACAGTATCGACGGCATCGACTGCTTCGGCGAGATCGACTCGACCAACGACTGGCTCATGACGCTGGCGCCGCCGGCACCCGGCCGTTTTCAATTTGCAGTTGCAGACGAGCAGACGGCCGGCAGGGGACAGCACGATCGAAGCTGGGCATCTCCGAAAGGCGCCGGGCTCTATTTGTCGATGGCCTGCACGTTCGCGGAAACGCCGCGACACCTGCAGGCCCTTACACTCGCCCTGGGCGCGAGCGTCGCCGACGCGTTGCTCGAGCTGGGTGTCGTGGATGTGGCCCTCAAATGGCCGAACGACATCATGGCCCGGGACGGCAAGCTCGGCGGCATCCTCACCGAAGCGCGCTCGCAGCAAGGCAGATTCTCAAACGTGGTAGTCGGCGTAGGCCTCAATGTGGACCTGCCGGATACGCTGCGTGCGCAACTCGAAGCCGAACGAACACTGCGGGTCTCTGATCTGCAGGGTTGCCTCGACGCACCGCCCCCCCTCGATGAACTCGCCGCCACTATCATCCATGCACTAATGATGGGGACAGATCTATTTTCCAACGACGCCGCCGGGGAATGGCGCGATGCCTGGCAACGCTATGACTGGCTCCGGGACAAGGCTGTCTACATCGAGCAGCTTGGCGGGCCGGTTGTCGGTACCGCCGAGGGCATCGACATCGACGGCGCCCTGCTCATTCGCGCCAAAGGACAGGTGGTGCGCGTCGTCTCCGGCACGGTGGCGTTACAGGGCCCGACGGAAGTGCCCGGATGAGCGCGCCGACCGCGTTGCTGTTCGATATCGGCAATACGCGCATCAAGTGGGGCGTTCTGGAGAAGAATAATCTCGTTCGCACCGGCAGCATTGCGCACGACAAGCTGCGGGAGTCGGGTTTTTCGGCGCTGACGACGCGCTTGCCGAGAAAAGTCGATTGTGTGCTGGCCAGCAACGTGGCGGGGCAGAGTTTCGCGACGCGCTTCTCCGGCGTCATCGGTATCCACTGCAATCTTGACGTGCATTTCGCGCATGCGGAACGGGAGGCCTACGGTGTGACGAACAGCTACCGGTCGCCCCGACGCATCGGCGTGGATCGCTGGATGGCGATGATCGGCGCGCGCGGGGAATTTCGCGGCGCGCTTTGCGTGGTCGATGCAGGCACTGCGGTCACGATCGATGCACTCGACGGCACGGGCCAGCATCAGGGCGGCATGATCATCCCCGGCATGGTGATGATGGCATCGGCGTTGCACGCGAACACGGGCGAGATCCCGCTGGTACGTGTAAGCAAGAAATCGAGCGCAAGCGGCATGGACTTGTTCGCACGGACGACGGACGGCGCGGTGCAGATGGGCGCATTGTGTGCGATCAGCGGCGCAATCGAGCGCGCGGTCGGCACGCTGCGGCGTTCGGGACTGCGGCCGAAAGTGCTGTTGACCGGTGGCGATGCGTCACGCATCCTGACCGAACTTGACGACAAAGTGCTGCACCGCCCGCACCTGGTGCTGCAAGGGCTGGCAAGGATGGTACCGAACGCAAGATGAGAAACCTGCTGCTACTGCTGTTGCTCGCCAATATCCTGTATTTCATCTGGGGTCTGGCGGTGGAGAAGTCGTCGGAACCCGGTGTCGCGATTGTCAGTGAATCCGCACTGGGCCCGCCCTTGACGGTCGGCGATGCGCCGCAAGCGGCACCGAGCGTCGGCGCGATGCTGGCTGGAGGCGGCGAGGCAGCCGAGGCAACCGAAGGCGAAGTAAGCGAGGCAGCCGAGGCGACCGAAGTCGGCGTAACCGAGGCAACCGCGGCGATCGATTTCACGGCTGTGGTGGGACGATCCTGCGTCAGCATCGGTCCGTTCACGGAGAATAGCGATGCCGAACGCGTGCTGGCGGATTATCGCGGCGAGGGCATGCGCGCCACATTGCGGACGACGGAGGGCCAGGTGTTCGTTGGTCACTGGGTGCAGATTCGTGACATCGCCAATCGCACGACGGCCGACAGGATGCTGGCACAGCTCATCGAAGGTGGGCTGACGGATGCCTATCTGGTGCCCACCGAGGATGAGGGCCTGAAAATTTCGCTCGGGCTGTTCGGCGACATCAGTCGCGCCGAAAGGGTGGAACTGCAGGCGGAATCGCTCGACATGGACGCCGACATCTCACCCAGGATGCGCGACGCGACCGTGTATTTCGTGGATATCGCGCTGCCGCCGGGCCGTGGCGCAGGGGCCATTGTCGAGCGTTACGGTGAGGATAAAGTGCTGCTGCGCGGCGCCGCGACCTGCCCGCGATCGGGCTAATCGGCCATTTGCATGGTTTTTCCCTTGTCCCGCCGGTCGCGGTGGCCAATAATTCGCAGCCTCATACAAGATGCCGGCATAGCTCAGTTGGTAGAGCAACTGATTTGTAATCAGTAGGTCCCGGGTTCGACTCCTGGTGCCGGCACCAAGAATTC
>CAYVLL010000286.1:0-2666 GCA_964452235.1 uncultured Woeseiaceae bacterium | reverse complement strand
TCGTTCGGCGCCGGGTTGATGACACGCGCCTGACGTACGCTGGCCGTGGTCCAGCCACCGACGATGGGACTGTCAGCGCCGACCAGGCAGGTCACTGGCACTTCGAGTGCCAAAGTGCTGATGTTCTTATCCTCCAAAGTATTCGGCTCACCGTCGGGCGGCCCGAGCGGGTCCGTATTGATCAGGTCGAAGACTTCGCCGAGATTGACTACGAAACCCTCCCGACGCTGGCCAACGAATAAGCGTCCGTCGCCGCACCCGGGAATCGTTACGTCATATATATGCTCGTTGGCGTACGCTGCATACTCCGGCAGTGTCTTGTTACCGATATTGTCCACCGGCTTGACAAACGTCGTGGAGCCGTCAGCCGCGAGAGTGACAGCCTCACTCGTTCCACTGCGGCGGTCACCTCGAACCACGTCCACCGTGTAAGTCTCGATCACATTCAGGTTGCCGGTATCGGTTGCCGCAGGACCCACGCCGCCGGCCTGCTTCAACGGAATCGGCACGGACTCGCCATCGATGTCGAGCGCCACACCCTGGACCTCGGTGCTGAAACGAAACTGGAAGGTAATGTCTTCGTTAGCGTCGGCATTATTGTCGATGTGAATTTCGTACAGTGCCTCGTCGTCCAGTTCAAAGTAATTCGGTCCGCCGTAGGCGTCCTGCAACGGCACGTAGTTCGCGAGGATGGTCACGAAGGCGTCGCGTCCGGTCTCATAACTGTTGAACATGTAGAAGTCCGTGCCGTCGACCTTGGGAAGGCCGGTGATAAACGGCGCTTCCCGGTGACTGGACGCCATTGCTACGAGAGGGATCAGTGCGCCGATCAGAACCGCACCGATGTGCCGCTTGCACGTTGTCATAACTGCATCTCCTTAAGTTTCAAGTAACCGATTACCAAAAAATCGTCAAACAAGTTAACGCAATGTCAACTCCGGTCCATCTGATACGCACCAAGTGCGTGAGCGGATGCACCTGGTCGGTTTTTTCAGGCACCGGTGCATCCGGAATGAACGTAAAGACGTATCATGGATACCCGGATAACGGCCCCCGGCGCTGTTTGGGCGAGAGCGCCGAGAGGCGATGAACGAGTAAAATGGCCGAACCTGACCTCAATCTACTGCTGCAAAAGAGCAGCCGCGGCGACGAACGGGCGTTTCGTGAACTCTACGATGCGGCTGCGCCCAGGATCATGGCGATTGCCGTCCGCATGCTGAAGGACCATCACCAGGCTGAAGATGTGGTGCAGCAGACCATGATCGCCGCCTGGAACTCCGGCGGCGAATTCGATCCGGAGCGGGCCCAGGCGACGACGTGGCTGACGTCGATCGCCCGATACCGGGCACTCGATCTGCTGCGCAAGCGCACCCGGCGCGAGGACATGTTGCAAACAGGGCAGCACGAGATCCTGCGCGTGATGGGACACGACGAACCCGTGGGTGATTGTGATCCGATTCCTTCCGA
This sequence comes from uncultured Woeseiaceae bacterium, assembly GCA_964452235.1. Lineage (GTDB taxonomy): Bacteria > Pseudomonadota > Gammaproteobacteria > Steroidobacterales > Woeseiaceae > IDS-8. The sequence goes on along the minus strand of CAYVLL010000286.1, from coordinate 1,199 downwards.
CACGGTGACGCGCCTGACGCACTGTTTCACAGAAATCAGCCGCGACCAGGCGGGCTGCATACAACTGGCGTTTGTCGACGGCCTGACCTTCAGCGAAATAGCCGACCGGCTCGAACGCTCAATCGGCACGGTGAAAAGCTGGGTGCGGCGTGGCTTGCAAAAACTTCGCGAGTGTGTCGAACGATGAGGCTCGATAATCCTCAACTGATCGATATTCTGGCGCAGCGCTATGTCATCGGCGTACAGCTCGGCGGAGCGCGACGGCGCTTTTCAGCCGTGGCCCGCGAGCGTCAGGACGTGCGTCGCGCGATCGATTACTGGGAGGCGCGCCTTACGCCGCTCGTCTGGGGCCTCGAACCGATCCGGCCCTCGGATCTCGTGTGGCAACGAATATGCCGCGAGCTCGGGCTCGATCGATCGGCACCGACCGTGACTCCGGCAGCGCGTTCAGGTCTCTGGCCGGCGGTTGCAGCAATGCTGACGATGGCGGTCTTCGTAACTGGCATCGGTTGGTGGCAAGCCGCGCAGCAACCGCCGGAGATCGTCACAGAGACAGTGATTGAACGCGTACCGGAACAGGTGGCGGTCGCCGTGGTGAGCAGCGATGACGGTCAGGCTCTGTGGCTTGCGCGCATTGCGCCGCTCAGCGGCGAGGCGTTGGTTCGCACCGTCAATGACGTCGAAGCACGTGCCGATAATGACTATGAATTGTGGGCGCTGACCGATGCCGGTGTGCCTGTCTCGCTCGGGCTGCTGCCGCAGTCCGGTGCGAGGACGCTGTCGCTGGACGACGCGGCTTTGAATGCGCTGGCAACGAGTTCGACGCTCGCTGTCAGTCTTGAACCGCTCGGCGGATCGCCAGAGCCGGTGCCGACCGGGCCCGTTCTTTACACGGCAGCGCTGTTGGCTCCTTAGGGCACTTAGTTTGTCAATGAGCAACCAGTGCTGCTCGCCCGGTCGCGTAAATAGGGCTGTCGTCGAAAATTGTTATCCGGGAGTCATGATGCACGCGATTATTTGGCTCGGCCTGCTGCTCCTCGCGGCCGCCTTGCCGACCCACGCCCAAACGGACCCGTCGGAAATCCTGATTCGTAACGTCCGCGTGTTCGACGGCGTAACACCGCAATTGTCGGAGCCGACGGATGTACTGGTCCGCGCCAACCTTATCGCCCGTATCGCACCCGGGCAGGTTTCGTCCG
>CAYVLL010000285.1:0-2668 GCA_964452235.1 uncultured Woeseiaceae bacterium | reverse complement strand
CGGGTTCGGCAAGCAACTCGGCCGCGCCGATATCGAGCAGCCGTTGCGCGACGCGGGTGCCGAGCTGGTCGGCCTCCTCGACGTCGGCCGACTGTTCGTCACTCAATACCCTGCGGCCATCGGCCGCCGCTACCAACGCACGCAGTATGAGCTTGCCGCCCTGTATCACCGCGTAGCTCGCAACGGGGGAATGACAGCTTGCCTGCAGATGGCGGGCGACGGCGCGTTCCGCGCGCGTCGTATGCCGGGTCTCCGGATGTTCGATACGTGCGAGCAGTTGTCGCAACTCGCGTTGAGCGGACAGGCATTCAATGCCAATTACGCCCTGCGCAGCGGCCGGTAGCATCTTCGCGCTTTCAATCCGCTCGCGGATGTGTTCGCCAAGATCCAGGCGTTCAAGTCCGGCACATGCGAGAATGATGGCATCGTAGTGTCCCTGCCGGAGTTTCTCGAGGCGCGTGTTAACGTTGCCGCGCAACGGTTTGATGACAAGATCGGGACGCAGCGCAAGCAATTGCGCCTGACGTCTCAGGCTCGAACTGCCAACGGTTGCGCCCTGTGGCAGCGCGTCCAGCGATTCAGCCTTGTCAGTGACGAGTGCATCGAACGGACTCGCGCGCTCGAGCACTGCGGCGATGCAAAAGCCAGCGGGCATTTCTGCCGGCACGTCTTTCATGGAATGAACGGCGATATCGGCCTCGCCTGCCTGCATGGCGAGTTCGAGTTCCTTGATGAAAAGGCCCTTGCCGCCGATCTTTTGCAGGCTGCGGTCGAGGACTTCGTCGCCTCGCGTCGACAGGGGAACGAGCGAGACCTCGTCGATACCGTCCTGCTGCCGCAGTTTGTCAGCGACAAACTCCGCCTGCCAGAGGGCCAGCGCACTTTTGCGAGTTGCAATACGGACATGCATATTCAATCGCCCCGGATACGTTTCTTGACTTCCGCCAGATGGCGGCGACTGACGATCAGCGAATCCACCGGACCTCCCGCGGGTGCCTGACGGTTGTTACGCAAAGTGACTTCGACCCGACCATCTTCCGTTTTCCTCAGCGATTCAATCTTCGCCACCGCGACTAGCGCGGAACGATGAATGCGGACGAACACCTCTGGAAATTCATCTTCCAGCATTTTGAGTGAATCGTCGATCAGGTCCTCACCCTGTCGATGATGCACACGAACATACTTCTGGTCCGCATGGCAATAATCGATGTCCGCGATCGCGATAAGGCGCAATTCCCCGCGCACGCGTGCACAAACATGTTGCCGGCTGCCATCGATACCCGGGCTCTTGCCGATATCCGTGAGCACGACGCGATTCAGTCGCTCGGCCTGCTGCAGTGCGCGTTCGAGGCGTTCCCGGCGCACGGGCTTCAGGACGTAACCGACCGCCCGGGCATCGAATGCCTCGACGGCATACTGGTCGTATGCGGTTGTGAAAATGATGCAAGGCGGATTCTCGAGTGCATTGAGGTGATGCGCTGTTTCCACGCCGTTCAGCCCCGGCATACTGATATCGAGGAGAACGACATCCGGCTCCAGCTTCTCTGCCATCTCGAGAGCCTCGTGCCCGTTGCCTGCTTCACCGACTACCTGGTGAATCGCGCCATCCTCGAGCAGTTGTCGCAGGCGCGACCTCGCCGGAGGTTCGTCGTCGACGATCAGCACATTCAAGAGGACTTCTCGTCGTAAGGAAATTCGACCCGCACGCGGAACTCATTGCCGACTTCTTCGGCAATGACCGACGCCCGCGAGCCGTAGGCCAGTGCAAATCGCTGCTGTATGTTCGACAAAGCCATCTGGTTGCCATCCCGTCGATGCCCGCCGTGATTGTCGGCGACAGGATTACGTATGTCGATCTCGATGCGCCCATCCCGGCGATGCCCCGACACGCTGACGGTGCCGCCTTCGGGAAGCTGCTCGATGCCGTGATAAATGGCGTTCTCGACCAGTGGCTGGATCGTGAGGCTCGGCATCAGCGCCTGCATGGGCAGATCCTCCATGTCCCAGCGTACGTCGAGACGCTCACCGAGTCGCAATTTCTCGATGCGCTGGTATGTTGTAGCGATCTCGAGCTCCTCGCTCAGGGTGGCGCGGTCTTTTGGTCCACCGAGGTTGGCACGCATCAGGTCGGCAAGATCTTCCACGGCTTCTTCCGCAAGCCGTGGGTCGCTGCGCGCGAGTGCCGCAATGGTGTTCAGGCTGTTGAACAGGAAGTGCGGGCGCATCAGGGCCTGCAATGCGGTGACGCGTGACTGAGCTTCCAGAACAATAGAGCGCCGCCATTCGCTGGATACATACAAATACCGCATGGCGAGCGCAATCACGATCGAGCTGATAGCGAAAGTCCGGAACAGGAAGCCGGCATGCGTGTCGTTGATGACGGATGCCGCCGCAAATTCGTGCGTCAGTTGCCAGGCGGCCTCCGCAACCAGGAGGCAGAGCACCTCGAGCATGATGAAGGTGATGACGAAGGCCTGTGTTTTGCCGAGGCGCTCTATCCGGCTGCGTACCCGGCACAGGAGTGCTGCGCTCAGGAGCGCTACCCATAATATATAGAGTGATGTTTCGGCCAGTTCGACCAGGAATGTGCCCGGTGGCGGACTGGCGGCGAGTGTCAGCGCGATTGCGACGAGTTCCGCTGCCAGCACCATGACCAGCAGCGTGCCGG
>CAYVLL010000284.1:0-2702 GCA_964452235.1 uncultured Woeseiaceae bacterium | reverse complement strand
AACGCCCGCAGTGCCCCGGACAAGCCGTACCGGCGGACCAGGGCACCCAGACAAAACAGCACGACGACGATCGCGAACGGAATTAGTACGATTTGCAGAATAAGAAGATCTCGCAAATCGTCGCCTTCAGAGCCGACAAAGGCGGCCATCATAGAGATGAAACTGCTAATCAGCACGGCGCAGAAAGTGACCGTCAGGCCTTTAAGTACAACGATATTCATACAGGAGCTTGTGCCGCGCCAGCACGGTCATTGGCAGCAGTCTCAGGAAGCTACGGACATTGTCAGTCGTCGAAGTATCCAAAGCAAATCGAGCTGAAAAGGTACAATGAGGAAGGTGGTCGTCCGGTCTCGAGGTGGCGGTCCGCCAGGGCCTGTGCTCACGGATTAGTGCTCACTCAATTCGAAAAGAGGAGATCACTGTGTCTGACACTTTCGAGCGAACGCATCCAGGATCCTTTCCCTGGGTTCATCCCTTTCATGCGGTTCTGCTGGCCGGGACAGTTCCACTGTTTCTCGGCGCTTTGCTGAGCGACGTCGCCTACGCAACGACCTACCAGATACAGTGGAACAACTTCGCATCATGGTTAATCGTCGGTGGCCTCGTTTTCGGCGCCCTCGCAGTGCTCTGCGCAGTCGTTGACCTGTTCCGCAGCGAGCGCCGGGGTGGGCGCGCGCTGGTGTATCTCTTCCTTCTGCTGGCGACCTGGGGCCTGGCCTTCATCAATGTGTTGATCCATGCGAAGGACGCCTGGGCAGCCATGCCTGCGGGCCTCGTTCTTTCGTTCATTGTTGTCGTGTTGGCCTGCGTAGCGACATGGATGGGCTTCTCCAGCCTTCGCGCGGGAGGTGAAAAATGACTGGTCGGAACCTGCTTGCGGCCGCTGCACTCGCGGCGTTGCTCTGCGCATGCGGTGGCAGCGCCGGTGATCTGGACTCGACGCACTTCGGCCCTGATCCGGTGCTTCCGGATCCTGAACGCGGGTTGCTGCCCAGTATGACGATCGCGGAGCCGGCGCCGTGGGGAGACCGGCGCCCGGCAGTGCCGGCGGGTTACTCGATCGCCGCCATCGCCACAGACCTCAATATCCCGCGCCAGACTTTGGTCCTTCCCAACGGCGACATCCTGGTTGCAGAAGGCAGGGGCGGCAACGCGCCCGCGTTGAAGCCGAAAGACGTGATCGCCAATTACATCAAGGCGAAGGGCAATACCTCGGTCGAGAGTGGCAACCGCTTGACGTTGCTGCGAGACGGGGATGGCGACGGCACCTACGAGGAGCAAACGGTGTTCGCCGAAGACCTGAACGCGCCTTACGGGCTCGCGCTGGTCGGCGGCGATCTTTACGTCGCCAACCAGGACGCGCTGGTGCGCTTCGATTACCGCGAAGGTCAAACTCGCGCGAACGGACCTCCTGCCAAGGTCACGGACCTGCCCTCAGCGATTAACCATCACTGGACGAAGGCATTGGCCGCCAGCACCGACGGACGTTTCCTGTACGTCGGCATCGGCTCGAACAGCAATATCACCGAGCGCGGAATGGTCGCCGAAGTCGATCGCGCCGTGGTGTGGGAGGTTAATGCCCGATCCGGAGCTCACAGGACCTACGCCACCGGTCTGCGCAATCCCACTGCGCTCGCCATACAACCGGAAACAGACCGGTTGTGGGCGGTAGTGAACGAGCGCGACGAGCTCGGCCCGAACCTGGTTCCCGACTACCTCACCTCTGTCCAGGAAGGCGGCTTTTACGGCTGGCCCTGGAGTTATTGGGGCCAGAACGTGGACCCGCGCGTCCGGCCGCAGGCCCCGGAAAAGGTCGCCTCCGCGATTGTTCCCGATTACAGCCTCGGATCGCACGTGGCTGCGCTCGGCCTCGATTTCTCCACTCCCGCGATGGGCGCAGAATTCGCCGACGGCGTGTTCGTCGGTGAGCACGGCAGCTGGAATCGCAAAAAACCGGTTGGCTACAAGGTGACCTTCGTACCGTTCCGGAATGGCCAGCCCGCTGGTCCACCGGTCGATTTCGTCACCGGCTTTCTCGGTGAGGACGGCAAGGCCCGAGGCCGGCCGGTCGGAGTCACCGTGGACCCGCGCGGCGCACTCATCGTCGCCGATGACCTGTCCAACACCATCTGGCGCGTGACCCCTGGGTCATGACTGTCGGCCAAGCGGGCTTACTGATGGAAGTTGCCGGCTCGCTCGGGCTGGTAGACAACGTCGATGATTCGGACGGTGACCGTTCTGCCACCTGGTAATGGCCAGACGATTTGCTGACCCACCGATAGGCCCAGCAGGGCGCTCCCGACCGGTGCCAGAATGGAGATCCTGTCCGGTCGATGGTCGACGTCCTTGGGATAGACCAGCGTCAATTCGAACTCTTTTCCGGTCGGTTCTATTACAAATCGCACGGTGGAATTCATTGTAACGACAGACGGTGGAACGTCGCGAGAGTCAACTATCGTTGCCCGCAACAGCTCGTCTTGAAGGCTTTTCAAGTCCGGGGAATCCGTAGCCTTCTGTGATTGGAAGAGCGCGTCCAGGCGCTGCAGATCCGTCGACGATATGACGATGTTTGGAGACTGATTCATGGTGATTTCCGAGAAAGTGATGCACGAAAAGGACCGCTATGGGGTCCGTCCCGCACAAGCCGCGCCTAAGTGCAGGACCTCTGGCCGAAAGTCAGGATTTCAAGACTCACCGTGACA
>CAYVLL010000283.1:0-2738 GCA_964452235.1 uncultured Woeseiaceae bacterium | reverse complement strand
CCAGGGAGATTGAAATTACTCGGCTCATACGCGCTGCTACTCGTTGCCCTCAGCCGGGCGGCAACCGTGCAAGCTGCCGAGCCGTCTGTCTTCGACCCGGCTACAGGAAGTGCTGTTGGTATGCTCAAGACTGTAGTGGGTCCAGCTGGGGCCGTTCTAACTGAACGACAAGTGATTGGTCTGGTTGGGCTTGGATTGGGATTAATCACGGCGGGTCTCTCGACGTATGCATGTTTCAGCAGAGCTAACACTTCAGCGGCATGTTGCATCGTAACGGGCGCAGCGGGATTTGCAGTCGGTATTATCGTTGGTTTGATTTTCGCACAGTTGACCATGACTTACGGCGTTACGGCAGGGGTGGCGGCTACTGAGGCAGAAGGCGCAGCAGTAGGTTTAATATATAGCATATTTAGCGATGCGTTAACCTTGGTAGTACTTCAATGTGATTAGGCACTGCCTTGAAAACGATTGGCTAACTGATCGTCTGTCTCATTTGTTTATCTTCCTTGGCGTCGGATTCGGATTTCTCAGGCACGTTTTGCATCGACCCGAACACATCGTATACCGAAACTCGAATACTGCGGATTGTTTTCACAGGGGGATAGATTTATTTTCTCGTGGGCCGCCCAGGTCTGGAAAATTAAATCTGTCCCCTTTTTTTGGAGGCGACCTGCGAACCGCAAACCAACCGGCAACCGGGGTGAAGGCCGAAAATTTCAGTCCGCGAGCTGGCGGATAAGGCGCTGCAGCTCGCTATAGATTTGCAATAGAGCCAGTGCCGGCAGCCGCGAGAGTCCATGAGTTCGATTCGATTCATATTCGTTAGTGCTTTGCTGGCGAGTTTGCTGGCGTCGCCTCCGGACGGCTTCGGCGATGATCAGGTCGAACCGGAGCAACGGACGGAGCCAGACCACGATCGCCATACCATCGCGCCTCCGCGCGACTACCCGAGCCGCTGGGATCGACTGGCACGAACGAATGTCTGCGACTGGCTGACTGCAGGGGAGATCGAACAGGGCCTTGGTCTGGGCACCAGCCTCGAACTTCGAGGAAATGCGGCACGCTGTGAGTATGTTTTTCAGTTACCGAACGGCCGGAGCGAGCGCGCATTCTCGCTCTACGTCGAAATCCACGACCAAATCGAGACGGTGCGCGAGGCGGAGCTGAGCATGACCGAAGGCTTCTCCGCTTCGCTGTTCACGCCGTTCGATTCGGGTGCAGCGGACCTCAATGTGTACGTGAGCAAGAAGGGCACCTATTTGTATGTCTTCCCGCAAAACGGCACGACGTTATGGCGCCTCGAGTACCTGAAAGAGTCACCCGAACACGAGGCCTTGTACGGTCCGGTGACCGGCAGTATTCCCGGGCCCGAAGGGTTGGGCTCGCAGTTGCTGACGCTGCTGGTGCGGACATATGACGGCCGGCTATAGGAACAGCAATGCGCGGAAGCCCGGTTACAGGCAAATACGGACTGATTATCAGGCGCTGTCATGCACCGTCACTCGCGTCGTGATTCCTCCATGTTGACGTCAAGATCTCTGTGTTCTTATGGAGTGATAGTGGTTACTCTGCTTTCAGGGTCATTGGTCTCGCAAAGTGCCGAGATGCCTGCTTGGAAATGGTACGTGGATTGCAGCGAACGATTCAAAGATTCCATGAGTGGAGGCGGACAAAGTCAGATCGAGGCTCAATGTGATGATCTGGCTGAAGATGGTTTTTCTGCCCCTGTGCGCAAGACGCTGCAGGATGCGACGCGATGGCTGACACATTCACTGGGCTTTCTCTCTCCCGCAGCTGATCACATCCCCATTGACGACGAAAATAATTTTGTGGCGATTGTGTATGACAATGAGTATGAAGATACGTGCCGTGGTCGAAAAGGTTGCTTCATACTGGACGATCGTCGCGTATACGTCGCTGATTCTTATGTAAGAGGTGCAGATGACGTGATCGTGCACGAACTTTTTCATGCGATTCAACTGGCTTACAGAGGAGAAGCCTTTTTCGAACTTCCTGTATCCTCAAGTGACGCAGCCGATCCACACAACCTGATGCATCTGCGGGGTTGGATTACCGAGGGAACAGCCGAAGCCGTCGCGCAAGCTTGGGTTAACCACAACGGAGCTGGGCAAGTGCAGGGCTCAGGACGACGTCATGATCATCCGCTGCACGAACCTGTTGCCATTCTTGATGCTTACGGTACGGCGAGTTTCTGGTTGTTCCTTGGTGCGGAAATCGAATCCGAGGCGCGAATCGCTTACCTGGAAGAAATGTTGCAAATGAGTGAACTGTCAACTGGCAACGGAGTGTCTGGCGTCGATGAGTTTCTGAAACCGAATGGGGGGCTCTTTGCCTTGTTTCCGCGGTTTCTGGCCAAGCTGCCTGTCGACGGCGCGTTTGGAGAGGTTGCGCAATGGCAGGTGCGACTTCCAGCAGGACATACGCAAGCAACAGGTCGTTTTCGCGGAAACGTCAGGGAGATCGCTGGCACGGCCGCTCGTCTGAGCGTTACCCATGCGTCGGAACATCCCGTGGCAGTCGAGATTCGATTCCGAGGGGATGAGCGTGACCTGCATCTGATAGTCGATGGCGAGGTTCGGGTGCTGGGCCCAGACGGTGTGCGTAATGTTTTCACCACGCAGATGCAAAACCGATCGCAGACGTTCGAGCTGGTAATCGCCGAAGTTGCCGAGCAAGCTGAACTGTCGACTGACCAGGACTTCGAGGTGGAGGTTGAA
>CAYVLL010000282.1:0-2755 GCA_964452235.1 uncultured Woeseiaceae bacterium | reverse complement strand
CCAGGGGACACAATACGCCGGCGACTGGCGTGTCCGAGGACCTGCCAATGGGGAAGCCTTTTCCTGCCTATGAAGGTCACGAGCCGTACGTGTTCGTGTGTTACGCGCACAGCGACGCGAAGGCGGTGTACGCGGAGATCCGCTGGCTGCGCGACCAGGGCATCAATATCTGGTATGACGAGGGCATCAGTCCCGGCGAGGAATTTCCGCAACGCCTTGCAAATGCCATTCTCGGCTCGAGCCTGGTTCTTTTCTTCGTCACTCCGAACTCGGTTAATTCGCGGCACTGCCGCGACGAAACTTATTTTGCGCTGGATCACAATCGACCACTTTTAGCAGTGCACTTGAGTGCTACGGAGCTGCCTCCCGGGCTCGCTTTATCCACCGGCACGACGCAGGCGATCCTGCGCTATGAGTTGCGTGCTGCTGACTATCGCCACAAACTGCTGTCAGGCATTCGCCAGCAACTGGCCAGCGACGCCCGCAGCGAAAGCGAGGGGCCTGCCGCAGGCCGGCCGTTATGGTTGCCGCGCCTGACCCGATTCGCCGTCCCGATTGTCTTGCTGGCGGCCGCCGCATTCGCGGCAATCGAAATCAATGACTATCTGCATCACGAGGCGGAAGTGCGTCGGGCAAGAGTCGAACTGCTGCCCGAGATCCGCACCATGCTGGACAACAACTGGCGCGACTTTACGGAGACTTACACACTTGCCGTCGAAGCAGAAAACATAATTCCCGACGATGCCGAACTGCGGCAAATCTTCGATGCAATCTCGCTCGATATAGACATCGATTCGGAACCATCCGGCGCCGACGTCTACATGAAAGCCTACGGCCGGCCTGAAGACGAATGGACGCACCTCGGCGCGACGCCGATCAAAGCGATACGCGTCCCGGTCGGCATCTTTCGCTGGAAATTCGAGAAGCCCGGCTACGAGACGGTACTGGCCGCCGCATCGTCCTGGGATCTCAGTATCAGCGACAAGGAACTGCTGCATCCGAATCATCTGCAGCGAACCCTGGACCCGATCGGCGGGATTCCGGACGGAATGGTGCGCGTTGCCGGAGCGCAGACTCCGCAGGGTGACATTGCCGATTTCTATATTGATCGTCACGAGGTTACCAATGCCGAGTTTTACCGATTCGTGCTGCAGGGCGGCTACAGCAACAAGGAATTCTGGAAGCATGCTTTTGTTGACGATGGACGTGAGCTGAGCTGGGAAGAGGGAATTAACCGATTCGTCGATCAGACCGGACGACCCGGAGCCTCATCCTGGCTTGGTGGAATTTTTCCAGACGGACGCGCGAACCACCCGGTATCGGGCGTGAGCTGGTACGAGGCGGCGGCCTATGCGGAGTTCGTCGGAAAGTCACTGCCGAGCGGCACGCATTGGGGCGTCGCCCGCGGTGAATACTCGCCGCTCATTCGCTTTCCGCAACTCGGCGGATTCGCCGTCTTTGCACCGTTCAGCAATTTCGGCAGCAACGGCACCGTCGAAGTTGGTAGCCTGCCCGGCGTCACGGCGTATGGCGCTGTCGACCTCGCAGGCAATGTCAGGGAATGGTGCTTGAACGATACGTCGCAGGGCAAGCTGGTGCGCGGGGGTGCCTGGAGCGACAATCCCTATCGCTTCGCGGAATTGAGCCAGGCGCCGCCTATGTTCCGCATGCCCGAGTACGGGTTTCGTACCGTCCTCTATCCGGATGATGTGGGGCAACCGGAAGCTGTTTTCGCCGAAGTGCCGATTACGCCGCCCAGCGACTTCCGAGAGTCCGAGGTCGTTGCCGACGAAGTATTCGCCGCATTCAGGCGACAGTTCGACTACGACGACGTCGAACTGCGACCGCAGCAGGAATCGCCGGTCGACAGTTCCGAGCTGTGGTCGCTGGAGCGCGTGTCGATCGCCACGCCGTACGATGAAGACCGCATGACTATAAATCTCTTCTTGCCAAGGAGTTCGTCGCCACCTTATCAGACCGTCATTTACTTTCCCGGCAGTGGGTCGCTGTTCCAGGATTCGAGCGAGAACATTGGCGAATACTACGAGTTTCCGGTGTTCCTCTCCTTCCTCGTGCGTACCGGCCGCGCTGTCGCTTACCCGGTTTACCAGGGAACGTTCGAACGGCGGAGTGATGAGACTTCCTTAATGCACATGGGGCAGCGTTCGCACGCCTACACGGAATACCTCACTCAGGTCGTCAAGGATTTCCGCCGCACGATCGACTACCTGGAGACGCGCGATGACATTGATGCCGAGCGCCTGGCCTATTACGGCTTGAGCTGGGGCGGCGTGCTGGGTGGGATAATTCCCGCAATTGAGACGCGACCGAAAACGGCGATCGTGCTTGGCGGTGGCCTGTTCGATACGGGACTGCCGGAATCGAGCGGAATCAACTATGCGCCGCGCATCAACATGCCCTATCTCATTCTCGCAGGCCGCTACGATACGATCCTGGGCTATGAGTCATCGGCCAAACCGTTGTTCGACCTGATCGGCACGCCGGACGAGCACAAGTTAATGAAGGTCTACGAGACGGATCACATACCGCCGAAAAGCGAATACGTTGCCGAGATTCTGAGCTGGCTCGATTTGTACCTCGGTCCCGTGCAGCAACCCCTCGTCGCCGACTCGCACTAACCGGGTCGTGAAAGTCCGGTGCGACCGGGTCGCTGCCTGGTCGCGGCATCATGGTCGTGCAACCGACGCTCATTCACATGCGCGGGGCGAGCGTTGCCGAGGTCATTGCATTGCGC
>CAYVLL010000281.1:0-2768 GCA_964452235.1 uncultured Woeseiaceae bacterium | reverse complement strand
TCGCCACCCGTCAGGCGCAGCTTGCTCACCCCGAGCTGCGTGGCAATGCCTGCGATGCGAAGTATTTCGTCGTGACTCAGGCGCTGGGATTTCTTCAGGAACTGAAAGTCCGCATGGAACTCCGTTTCCGGCATGCAATAGGGGCATCGAAAATTGCAACGATCGAGCAGGGAAATCCTCAGGTCGTGCAACGGCCTGCCCAACGCATCGCGAGGCTCCTGGTCGGCTACTGTGTCATTTTCCGCTGTCATCAATTGCATCGTCGATTGGGCTCAGTTCATTTCTACCTGGCAACACGGTACCGCTAAACTGCAGCGGCATTGGGGAATGCGTTATCCTGCGCTAAGTATGAGTCACTCACCACACGACGGTTCCAATGCCGGCAAGCGGCTGCGAGCGATTCTTGTGCACTGCAGCATAGATCGCTATACTGCGGCGGTTACGCCCAGCGCCAGCCGCCGGGGATGTTAACAGACCCGCAGAAGGCCGCCCGATGAACGTGACCCTGACTGACGAAGAAATCGCCTTTCGCGACGAGGTTCGGACTTTTTTCCGGGAAAGCTTTCCTCGGGATCTCCGCGACAAGCTGGCGGCCGGGATCGACCTGTCGAGGGACGATATGGTTCGCTGGCAAAAAATACTCTATCGACAGGGCTGGGCTGCCGTGAACTGGCCGGTGGAGTACGGCGGCACGGGCTGGTCGCCGGTACAGCAGCATATTTTTGCCAACGAGATGGCCGAGGCGAATGCTCCCGACATGATCCCGTTCGGCGTCAAGATGGTCGCGCCGGTGATCTACACATTCGGCAGCGAGGCGCAGAGACAGCGATTCCTTCCGGACATTCTGCAAAGCAATGTTTGGTGGTGCCAGGGTTATTCAGAACCCGGCGCCGGATCCGACCTTGCGTCGCTAAAGACCCGCGCCGACCGGCACGGTGAGGAATATGTCGTCAACGGCACCAAGACCTGGACGACGCTTGGACACTACGCCGACTGGATATTCTGCCTGGTCCGTACTTCTTCGGATGTTGCACGTCGCCAGGAAGGCATCAGCTTCCTGTTGATCGACATGAGCACTCCCGGCGTTTCGGTGAAGCCGATCATTACCATCGAAGGAGACCGCGAGGTTAACGAAGTGCACTTCGACGATGTACGCGTACCGGTGGAGAACCTGGTTGGCGAGGAAGGCAAGGGCTGGACATACGGAAAAGCACTGTTGCAGCACGAGCGAACCAACATAGCCGGCGTCGCACGTTCCAAGTATCGCTTGCGCCGACTGCGCGAAAAATCTTCGCAATCGTTGCGTGGCGCCGCAGCATTGCTCGCCGACCACAATTTTGCCCGCAAGCTGGCGACCGTCGAGATCGAGCTGCGTGCTCTCGAATATACAGAACTACGCACACTTGCGGCAGTTGCGATCGGCAAAGCACCCGGCCCCGAATCATCCATCCTGAAGATCAAGGGCACGGAGATCCAGCAGGAGCTGGATTCCCTTTTTGTCGAAGCGGCCGGTTACTATGCATTGCCCTACGTCCCCGAGCAGTACGCAATGGATTTTGACGAGGACAAGCGAATCGGGTCCGGGTCGGAGACCAAGACCTCCCTGCGGTATTTCAATAATCGCAAGGCCTCCATCTACGGTGGCTCGAACGAGATCCAGAAGAATATCATCGCCAAACACGTTCTCGGCCTGTAGGACCACACCATGGACTTTTCGCTGACCGACGAACAATCGATGCTGGTCGACAGTGTCGCCCGATTTATCGATAACGATTACGATTTTGCAACGCGCCAGGAAATCGCGCGAAGCGACCAGGGCTTCAGCGCAGACGTATGGCGCACTTTTTCGGACCTCGGCTGGACGGGGATGCCGTTCCCGGAAGAAGACGGCGGCCTGGGTGGCGGCACGATCGAATTGATACTGCTCATGCAGCACTTTGGTCGCGGCCTGGTGGTGGAACCGTATCTCGCCAATGTCGTGCTGGCGGGCGGTCTGTTGCGGCGATGCGCCGATGCTGCGCAGAAGGACCGCTGGTTGTCACCCTTGATTGCGGGAGAACTGCAGGCGACGTTGGCATTTACGGAGCCGCAAAGCCGCTTCAACATTGCTGACATTGCAACCACTGCCACCGCCGACGGCAGCGACTTCGTCCTCAACGGCCACAAATCGCTGGTGCTGAACGGGGCAAGCGCCGATCTGCTGTTGATACCGGCACGTACTTCGGGCACGCAACGGGACGAGGATGGTATAAGCATTTTTGCAATTGCCGCTGCTACCGAGGGCATCGAGCGGCAAGCTTACCCGACAGTCGACGGGCATCGGGCGGCGGAAATTCGCCTGCATTCGGTTCGAGTCAGCAGCGAATCGCTGCTGGGAGGGCCAGGCACGGGCTTCGCGGGGTTGCAGGACACCATTGACGACGCGACTCTTGCGGTTTCGGCCGAAGCTTTGGGTATTTTGCGCGCACTGCATGAGAAAACGGTGGACTACGCAAAGAATCGTATCCAGTTTGGCGTGCCAATCGGCACGTTCCAGGCGCTGCAACATCGCATGGTCGACACACTGATGGGATGCGAGCAATGCCAATCGCTGCTGTACTGGGCCGCAATGCGCGCAGAACTCGGTGGTAGTGCCGCTCGTTCCGCCATCAGCGCCCTCAAGTACCAGATTGGCACCAGCGGTCGCCAGATCGCTCGCGAGGCCGTGCAGATTCATGGTGGCATGGGCGTTACCTGGGAACTGGATATTGCGCATTTGTTCAAGCGTT
>CAYVLL010000280.1:0-2768 GCA_964452235.1 uncultured Woeseiaceae bacterium | reverse complement strand
TTGCGGGTGCTTTGTGGGCATTTACCGAACTGGCGGATTCTGTACTGGACGGCGACACGGCGACGATCGATGAACGATTGTTACTGGCCATGCGGAACCCCGACGACGTCACGGATCCGCTGGGGCCCGGATGGTTCGAAGAGACGGCACGCGACGTCACGGGGCTTGGCGGCATCGGAATCCTGACATTGATTACACTGATTGCCGCAGGTTTCCTGGCTTTACAGCGCAAGCGACATACTGCCATCTACCTGATACTGGCGACCGGAAGCGGCATGCTGATGAGCACGCTGCTCAAGCTTGTATTTGCACGGCCTCGGCCGGATCTCGTGCCACACGCCACGATCGTTTATACAAACAGCTTCCCGAGTGGTCACTCTATGATGTCGGCCGTGACCTTCCTGACGATCGGTGCATTGCTTGCCGGTGCCCAGCAGGGATTGCGCCTGAAAGCGTACCTGCTGGGGATCGCGGCATTGTTGACCGCGCTCGTCGGCGTGAGTCGAGTTTATCTCGGTGTCCACTGGCCCACGGATGTGCTGGCCGGCTGGACCGCCGGCGCGGCCTGGGCGCTCCTGTGCTGGGTGGTTGCGGAACAACTTCGCAGCCGCGGTGAGGTCGAGTAAAACACCGAAACCTGCGTGGGCGTTTTAGTGGTCGATGCCGATCCTTCTGTACACCGATTCGAGCAGGCTGTATGCGGCGAATGCCAGCAGACCGAACGCGACAATCCCGAGCAGGAGATTGCCAAAGGGCTGCTGTTGCAGGGCTTGCAGTGCGCCGCTCAGACCGCGCGCTTCACTGGGATCGTGCCGCCGGGCGGCGACGATAAAGAATCCGCCGATAATGAGGAATACCACTCCACGCGCCGCCAGTCCGAAGCGACTGATTGGCGAGATAAAGGCGCGCTCGCGTTTACTCATAATGAAGTATTTCTCGAATCCGGCTTTCCAGGCCTTGAAGAAATGCGCGACTCCGACCCCGGCAATGACCAGGCCCACTCCGGCAACAAGCCAGGGGCCGAAGGGTTGGCTCAAAAGCCAGGCAGTCCATTCCTGACTGGACCCATCGCCCGACCCGCCTGACCCCATTCCCCAGCCGAACGCCAGGCTGCCTGCAAAAAACGCCAGGCCAACGTGGGTGATGGCACTCACTGCCATACCGCCACGGACGGCGAGGCCCTTGGCATCGGTGCCGTGACTGTCGGCATCCATGATCGCCTGCAGTGCACGCCATGCGGCGTAACAAAGCAAGCCCACCGCCATGGCCGCCAGCAATGCCTGGCCGAAAGGCGCACCCAGCAACTCACCGAGTGCACCGCGACTGTCCGTGGTCTCCCCGCCACGCCCGAAGGCCGCGAGTGCCGCCATGCCGCCAACAATCACATAGATAGCACCTCGAGCGGCGTATCCCGCACGTGCTACGACATGGACAACTTTGGAATTTACTTGCGCCCACATATCAGTTCCCTGCCCGGGAGGACGCAAGCGCCTGCTCGATGTGACTGTATTGAACCGGCTTGACGAGATGATGATCGAAGCCGGCGTCCGCGGACTTCTGCCGATCGATGTCCTGGCCCCACCCGGTGACGGCGATGATCTTTATTTCTCCGCCCCACGGCTCCTTGCGAATGTGCCGACATACGTCGAGCCCGTTCATTTTCGGCAGTCCGATGTCCAGCAGCACGACCTCCGGCCGGAACTGCCCGGCAAGCTCCAGGGCCACCAAACCGTCGAACGCTACCCGGGTTTCATGACCGTTCAGGCTCAATAACATTGATAGGGATTCCGCATTGTCGACGTTGTCGTCGACCACGAGAATCCGCCGGGCACCGTTTCCAGTATTGTGACTGTAGCCGGCGGTTTTTCCGGCGGCTTCTGCACGTAACGGCTCGGCAGCGAGTGGCAACTGCACTGTGAATTCGCTGCCTTTGCCAAGGCCTTCACTACGAACGCGAACGGAGCCGCCATGCAGCTCAACCAGGCGCCTGACCAGTGAAAGTCCCACTCCGAGACCACGTGTTGGTCTTTCAGACGATTGATGGCCCTGCGTGAATATCTCGAAAATGGTTTCGAGCTGTTCGGGAGCGATCCCTTCTCCATCGTCGCTGACCGAAATCTGTACGTGCTCGTCTTCCAGCGTTGCCGTCAGTCGAATGCTGCCCCCCGGCGGCGAGAAATTGCAGGCGTTGGTCAGCAGGTTACTGAGAATCTGCAGAAGCCGCACCGGGTCTGCATCGAGATGAACCGCTTCATGGGGGACTTCGCACTTGATTGTCTGTTCAAACTGTTCGGTCAACGGCCGGCACACCTCGACAGCCTGCCGCATAATCTGATCCAGCTCGACGCAGGACTTTTTCAGCTCGATTCGATCTCGCGTTATGCGACTCACATCGAGCAGGTCATCCACCAATCGAACAAGATGGGAAGTCTGCCGGCCGATCGCGTCATGTGCGGCGGAGACCAGGTCAGAATCCTTGTCAGCTCGAGTGAGCAATTCGAGGGATGAGCTGATTGCTGCAAGCGGATTGCGAAGTTCGTGTGACAGTGTGGCAAGGAACTCGTCTTTGCGGCGATCGGCTTCACGCAAAGCGAGCTCGAGTTCGCGCTGCTCGGTGATATCCGTATTCGTACCAAACCAGCGAATGACCCGACCATCCGCATCGCGGATGGGAATGGCGCGGGACAGAAACCAGCGGTATTCGCCGTCTTTTCCTCGCATCGGGAAGATTGCTTCCCACGGCTCCTCGGACTCGACCCCTCGCGCCA
>CAYVLL010000279.1:0-2774 GCA_964452235.1 uncultured Woeseiaceae bacterium | reverse complement strand
TACCTGTTCTATCAGCAGGGCAGCCGGCGGCCACGCATTGCGCGCGCCGAAGGTATCTACCTGTGGGACTCGACCGGCAAGCGCTATATCGACGGCTCGAGCGGGCCGATGGTGTCGAATATAGGCCATTCGAATCCCCGCGTGCTGGCGGCCATGAAGCGCCAGATGGACAAGGCTACTTTCGCTTACCGCCTGCATTTCGAGAACGATGCCGCTGAAGATCTTGCTGCACTTACCGCATCGATGATGCCGACCGATCTCGACCGCATCTTCTTTGTATCCGGCGGTTCCGAAGCCATCGAAACCTGTCTCAAACTGGCACGCCAGTACGCAATAGCGATCGGACAGAAGAAACGCTGGAAAGTGATATCGCTTTTCCCGTCGTATCACGGTTCAACGCTGGGTGCGGCGGCCGTCACCGGCATGCATCAGTTCGTCGAACCGTTTCGCGAAATGATTCGCGTGATGCCGAAGATTCCGGCCGCAACCTGCTATCTGGATCACGACAAACTGACGCACGAGGAACGCGGCTTGCGCTACGCCGAGTGCCTGCGTGACGAAATCGAACGCCAGGGAGCGGAGACCGTGCTCGCGTTCATCATGGAACCGGTCGGCGGTGCATCGACCGGTGCGCTGGTGCCGCCGGATTCCTGGTACCGCCGCATCCAGGAGATTTGCAGCGAGTACGGAATTCTCCTCATCACCGACGAAGTAATGACCGGAGCAGGACGCACCGGGCGCTTTCTCGCCTCGGAGTACTGGGACCTGAAGCCCGACATCGTGGCGGTTGCGAAAGGCTTCGGCGCAGGTTACGCGCCACTCGGCGCAGTTGCCGCGCACCGTCGCATCGTGAATGCTGTCATGAACCACGGCGGTTTTGCGCACGGCTACACCTATGCAGGCAATCCGCTGGCCTGTTCCGCAGGTCTTGCGGTGCTGCATGAATTGATCGAACACAAGCTGATCGACAACGCGGAACGCCAGGGCCGCAAGCTGCGCGCGCAACTCGGTTCGCTCATGCAGCGTTATCCGTTTATAGGTGACGTACGCGGCAAGGGATTGCTGCTCGCGTTCGAACTCGTCCGGGACCGCGAGTCGATGGAGCCGCTGCCCGCGGACCTGAACGCGCATCTTGTGCTGGTCGAAGAAGCCTACGAGCGCGGCCTGATCATCTACTCACGCCGTACCCGCGGCGGCACCGTGGGCGATCATTTCATGGTTTGTCCGCCGCTTATCATCACCGAAGCACAGATCGACGAGCTGATGGAGAAACTGACCGCCAGTCTCGATGCCTTTGCGGCTATCGCGAAGTTGCCGGTCAACGGGGGATGACAAGGCTATGAATCGCAAGGTCATCATTACCTGCGCAGTCACGGGCTCCATCCATACGCCGACCATGAGCCCACACCTGCCAGTGACGCCGGAGGAAATTGCCGAACAGGCCGTAGCAGCAGCCGGGGCCGGCGCGGCCATTCTTCACCTGCATGCCCGTAATCCGAAGACAGGGCAGCCGACGGCCGACCCGGACGTATTCATGCAATTTCTGCCGCGTATAAAGAAAGAATGCGACGCCGTCATTAACATCACCACCGGCGGCAGTTCGCTGATGACGTTGGAGGAACGCCTGGCAGCGCCGAATCTTGCACAGCCGGAAATGGCATCGCTCAACATGGGCACGATGAACTTCGGCCTGTTCCCGATGAAAAAGCGCTACAGCGACTGGAAGTACGACTGGGAGCCGAAATTGCTGGATGCCACGAAGGAGGTCGCATTTCGCAATACCTTCGCCGACATCGAACAGATCTTTCACCAGCTCGGCGACGGTCACGGCACACGCTTCGAGTTCGAATGCTACGACGTCGGCCACATCCAGACGCTGGCGTTTTATCTTGGTGAAGGCCTGATAAAGAAGCCCTTGTTCGTCCAGTTCGTACTCGGCGTACTGGGCGGCATCGATGCCGCGCCGGAAAACCTGATGCACATGAAGGCCACCGCAGACCGCTTGCTGGGCGATGACTACCGCTTCTCAGTGCTGTGCGCTGGCCGCTTGCAGATACCGCTGGCAACGATGGGCGCTATTCTCGGTGGCAACACGCGCGTCGGCCTTGAGGATAGCCTCCTGATAGGTCGCCGCAAGCTGGCGAAGAACAATGCGGAACAGGTGACGAAGATCCGCCGCGTGCTGGAGGAGCTGGGCTTCGCCATCGCGACACCCGACGATGCGCGCAAAATGCTGGCGCTCAAAGGTCCTGACAAGGTGAACTTTTGAGTGCCGTCGCACCGATCGACACGCATCCGCGCATTCGTCTTGCGACTGAACAGGATGTCGATAAACTGCATGCCATGATTGTAGGTCTGGCGAAAGCAACCGGACTCCGCGAGAAAGTGACCAGCCGTCCGGAAGATTTCCGCCGCTTCGGCTCGCGAGGACAGCCCGCGTTCCAGGCGCTCATCGCCGAGCAGGGAAGCGAAGCGATCGGGTTGTCATTGTTCTTTTACAGCTTCTCGTCGTGGCGGGGCGAACTGGGCGTCTATGTGCAGGATCTCTTCGTGGACAGCCGCGCCCGCGGCACCGGGCTCGGTCGCCGGCTGATCGTCGAGACCGCGCGCCTGGCCAAAAAGCGCGGCGCAACCTACCTGCGTCTGTCTGTCGCCTCCGACAACAGTGCGGCGCAGGCGTTTTACCGCAGCATCGGCCTGACGTTGTCGGCAGACGAATGCATCTACCAGGCCATCGGTCCGGCGTTCGAGAATTTGACCGTTCGGTCCACCAC
>CAYVLL010000278.1:0-2778 GCA_964452235.1 uncultured Woeseiaceae bacterium | reverse complement strand
GTCCCGACTCGTGCGACTTCGGGAATGCCTTCTAACTCTCATATGCAACATCAAGTTTGGCCGCTACCCGTTCCAGCCGTTTGTCCAGCGTCCAGAGACGCGAAGCAGCGAACAATGACGTAGCTGCAAGAAGATGTGCATCGATAAAACCGATCCCCTGCCCCATCAGCTCGTTGCTCTCGACAAAAAACAGGACCTCGTCCTGGGAAGCGACGGGCGCCTGGGGCAGCCCTCTTAACAGCTTCAGGACCTCAGTCCGGTTACGAAGGTTTCCGCAAGCCAGCTCGCCGATCACAAACGGGTGAGTCAATACCCGGCTGCCGTTCAGCAACATTGCGAGTCCGTCTTCCCCAAGGCGCAGATGTTCAATCCACACCGAGGTATCGACCAGAATCATGCAGGATCGGACTGCCGGCGCGGAACGGGTCGCAGTGTCGAATCGCTACCACCCAGCCGAGCCAGGCGACGAGCGCTTTCCCTTTCGATGAGTGCCCGCAAGCCTTCCCGTATGAGTGTCGTCTTTTCGGCGACCCCGGTCATACGTTGAGCCTCGCTCAACAATTCGTCATCGATATTCACGGTAGTTCTCAAAGTGCAAAACTCCTGGAACCCAACGGCATCACTTTTTGCATCAATTGATGATAATCCAGATGCATTGATGCCGCAACCTCGCAAAACGCCGAACTGTTGTTCGTAGGTAGTGCCGGGGTCGTTGATTCGCAGGTTTGGCAAATACATTGATTTGACTGCCGTGGCTAAGCTCAACCTCGTCCTATGCTCACTAACTCAAAGTCCTGCGGGGGTGCACAGCGGAAGCCTTACGTCTCGGTTTGCAAACGAGGGGCGGTTGAAAAAACTCCCCACATTCTGCAATCGCACATTGGCAGGCTGCGGTCCCTTAATATACTGGGCGGTGTCATGATCAGGACGCCGCGGCATTCTCGGGCACCGCAGATCGGGTGCCTGTGAGCGCACCAACCTTCCCCGACGACGAAACGTCAGACAATGTCGATTTCATATATTGACCGCGTGTTCTACATTGTGAAATACAGGCTGGCACAGCAACAGGACGACCCCTAGAATTCTTTGGAATTTCGGACTGATACAGCGATACATGAGTGTTGGCGCGAGCTGGCGCAAGTGAACAACGCAATAGACGCCCCAATGCCCTTCCCGATCGTCGGGACGGCGTTGCCGGATTGATTACGGAAACGGAAGGCCCGAATGGCACAAGCAATCGAATCCACCGACGACATCGTACTGGCCGACCTGTCTGACGACGAGCTCGTCGAGCAGATGTTCGATGACCTGTACGACGGGCTTGCAGACGAGATCAGTGAGGGCACCAACATATTGCTCGCTCGCGGCTGGACACCCACACGCGTGCTGGACGACGCGCTGGTCGGCGGCATGAACATCGTCGGTGCCGATTTCCGGGATGGCATCCTGTTCGTCCCGGAGGTACTTCTCGCCGCCAACGCGATGAAATCCGGCATGGCGATTTTGCGTCCGCTGCTGGCGGAGACTGGCGCAAAACCAATCGGCAAGATGGTAATCGGTACGGTAAAGGGCGATATCCACGATATTGGCAAGAACCTGGTCGGCATGATGATGGAGGGCGCCGGCTTTGAGGTAATCGACCTCGGCATCAATACCGACGCCGACGCCTATATCGAGGCGCTCGAGCGCGAAAGGCCGGATATTCTCGGCATGTCCGCGCTGCTCACGACGACGATGCCGTATATGAAAGTGGTCATTGACACACTTAAGGAAAAAGGCATCCGCGACGACTACATCGTCCTGGTCGGCGGGGCTCCCCTGAACGATGACTTCGGCAAGGCTATTGGTGCCGACGCCTATTGCCGGGATGCCGCAACGGCGGTGGATGTAGCGAAGCAGCTGGTCAAACAGCGGCGCGCCGTGTAGTCGGCAACCATGGCCGACCAGGTTTTGCTCATTGCCTGCGGCGCCCTGGCCAGGGAGATCGTTTTGCTCACCCGGCAGAACGACTGGCAGCACCTGAAAATTCAGTGCCTGCCGGCTGAACTGCACAACCGCCCGCAAAAAATCCCGGGCGCGGTCGTCGAAGTGATCGAGGCAAACCGGGACAAGTTCGAGCACATATTTGTTGCGTATGCCGATTGCGGTACCGGTGGCCAGCTCGACAAAATGCTGCAGAAGTACGGGATTGAACGGCTGCCTGGTGCGCATTGTTATGAGTTTTTTACCGGTGCCGCACAATTTGCGGAATTCTGCGACGCGGAACCCGGCACCTTTTTCCTCACGGATTTTCTCGTGCGTCACTTCGATCGCCTGGTCAGGAAAGGCCTCGGCCTCGATCGGCACCCGGAGCTCAAGGACCAATACTTTCGGAACTACCAGCGCGTGGTGTTCCTGGCACAGTCGCCGGCGGAAGACCTGCGCAAGCTCGCCAAGGCGCATGCGGCGTATCTGGGGCTGGAATACGCCGAACATTTCACAGGGTTTGAGCCGTTCAATAACGCTATGAAGGAGCATGTCGTTCAATGGCAAAACTGATCAGCATTTACTGGCGTGATATCCCGGCCCAGGTCGTTGGCCGTACGGGGCGAACAAACGTCAAGAAAGAACTGGCGCCGCGTTTCGCCAAAGCCATCGACCGAGCCGCGATGCGCGCCGGACGCGGCTCGAGCGATGCCTATCTTGCCGACTGGCGGCGGGAGACTGAACTTGTCAGCGGCGATCTGGACACGCTGGTTGCGGAGCGCGTGGCTGAACTCGAAAGCCGGTTCGATGACG
>CAYVLL010000277.1:0-2783 GCA_964452235.1 uncultured Woeseiaceae bacterium | reverse complement strand
GCGCTGGCGCGGCTGGGAGAATTCGAGTCGGCGATCGCCGCCTATGAACGTGCGCTCGAAATCGACCCGGAGGCGGAAGATGCCGCGTACAACCGCGATCTCATTCGCCGCTTGCTGGACCAACAACAGGACACGGCCGACGGCGATCAGGGCAATCAGCAGTCATCGGAATCGGGCGGCGGTGCCGATCAGTCGGAAAGTGACAGCCAGACGGAGCAAACGGGCGAAGAGGGCGACTCGAGCAGCGAATCGGAATCCGGCGAGTCGGCGGTACGCAGCGAAGAGGAGATGAGCCAACAGGACCTCGAAGCCGTGCAGGAGGAGCTCGAGCGGGCCGCCATGGAAGCTGAACAACAATCCGGTGACCCGAGCGACGAAGAACAGATGAGCGATGCGCAACTGGCAGCGGAGCGGCGCGCGCAGGAGCAGCAACAAGCAATGGAACAGTGGCTGCGGCGCATCCCGAACGATCCGGGCGGGCTGCTACGGCGCAAGTTTCGTTACCAGTACCAGCGGCAGGGGACGGACCAGGACGGCAACCATTTGTGGCCGGATGACGAGATGCACCCATGGTGAAAACGTTGATTTCCGTGCCCGCGCTTGTGCTGGCCCTGCTGGTTTCAAGCCTGGTGCCGGCCAGCGTCGCAGCGGCTGTCATTGCCAGTATCGATCGCGACACCATCGAGCTGAACGAGTCTTTCACGTTGAAAGTGCTGGTCGATACCGCCATCGACAGGGAACCGGATGCCGCGGCGCTGAACGATGATTTCGAGGTTCTGACGCGCAGCGAACTCAGCAATACGACAATTATCAACGGGCAGATCAGCCGCAGCAGAACGTGGACCTATGTACTCATGGCGAAACGGGAAGGCGAGCTGGTAATTCCGCCGATCGCCGTCGGCAACGAACGCAGCCAGCCGCTTTCCATCCGTGTCGCGCCGCAGCGCGTTGCCGTTCCCGGAGAAGCCGATATATTTCTCGACGCCGAAGTCGACTTCCCTGAAACCTATGTGCAGGCACAGGTGCTGTACCGGCTCAAGGTATATCGGGCGGTGGCGACCCGGCAGCCGCGCCTCAGCGAGCCCGAAATCAGCGGCGTCGACGTGCTGGTCGAACCGGCGGCCGACGAACGCAGCTACGAAGCGCTCATCAACGGCAAGAGCTACACAGTCAATGAACGGGTGTACGCGTTGTTCCCGCAGGCCAGTGGTCAAATCAACATTGCGCCGGCGCGCTTCGAAGCGCGGGTACTTGCGGACGGACGCATAACCGGTCGCAAGGTCTTCCAGTCGGACCCTGTGACAATTGATATCAAGCCTGTTCCGCCGCCGCCAGCGGAGTTTCCGGATGCGGTTTGGTTTCCGGCCAAGTCCGTCGAACTGACGGAGAACTGGTCGCGCGATACGGACTCGCTGCGGGCCGGTGAGCCTATTACCCGACACGTCACCGTGACTGCGTTGGGCCAACTGTCAACACAGATTCCGGTCCTCGAGCCGATCCGGTCCGACGCCGTGAAGATTTATCCCGACAAGCCGGAACTGCGCGTCACGGCGGCGCCGGGCGGTCTGCTTGCGAGCCGCAAGGACCAGTACGCCATCATTGGCGTCGAGCCGGGCGAAGTGCTGCTGCCCGATGTCGAACTGCCGTGGTGGAACATCGAGGAAGGCGAGTGGCAGGTTGCCCGCCTGCCGGCCACGACCATCGGTATTCAGCCCTCAACAGATGCGTTGCCTGCTCCCGCGGCCGCACGCGCGGAACAGCCAATGCGGATGCAGTCCGACGTCTCGGGAAACACCGTTATCCACAGCAATTTCTGGCGGCGCGTCAGCGAAGCATTGGCCGTGGCCTGGTTGCTGACGCTCGTGGCGTGGTGGTTCACCCGGCGACCGCTCGCTTCGCGCCAGTCCGTGACACCGGACCAGCGGCCCGCACACAAAGAGCAGGCTGCACTATTGAAAGAAGCGCGGCGCGCAGCAGCCAATAGCAATGCCGATACAGCCCGCTCCGCGCTGCTCGAGTGGGCACGATTACAGTGGCCGGAGCACGCGCCGCGCAGCATCGGCGACATCGCCGCGCGCGTGTCCGACCCGTTGGCCCGCGAACTCATGGTGCTCAACCGGGTCAGCTATGGCCCGACAGCCAAAACCTGGGACGGCGCGCCGCTCGCGGCAGCCTTGCGCTCGATCAGGATCGACGCGCGCGCGGCGGAGCAGGCCGGCGCGGCGGGCGCATTGCCGCCACTCATGCCCCAATCGTGAAGTGAATTGCTGTTACCAGTGACCCGAATTCGGCATGGATAGCCAGGGTTCGGCCGGCGGCAAGGCATCGCCGCGCTGCAACAGCTCGATCGATATGTTGTCAGGTGAGCGCACGAACGCCATGTGACCGTCACGCGGCGGGCGGTTGATGGTGACTCCCCCATCCATCAGTCGTTGGCAGGTCGCATAGATGTCGTCAACGGCGTACGCGAGGTGACCGAAATTCCTGCCTTCCCCGTACTCCTCGGGATCCCAATTGAATGTCAGTTCCACCTGCGCGTCCTCGTCGCCCGGAGCTGCCAGGAAGACGAGTGTGAACCGGCCTTTCTCGCTCTCTTTGCGGCTCAGTTCCCGTAGTCCCAGCTTGCTGCAATAGAAGTCCAGCGACCGGTCGAGATCGCTGACCCGGACCATTGTGTGCAGGTACTTCATCGTTTCCTCCGTCGAGACAGGTTCTGGAAGCTTTCGCCCGTTGCGGTTCTGCAAGGGTCCTCAGAATTGTAAGATGGATTCTACCGTGCAACA
>CAYVLL010000276.1:0-2792 GCA_964452235.1 uncultured Woeseiaceae bacterium | reverse complement strand
GACCGCTTGCTCGATTCGCAGCACACGCTGAGTGATCCTCCTCATCACGATGAAATGTTGTTCATCATCCAGCATCAGGTTGCCGAATTGTGGATCAAGCTGATAATCCATGAGATTGTGGCTGCCAATCGGCGCATGCGCAAAGACGAGATACAACCCGCCGTCAAACATCTCGCGCGAGTCAAACACATCCAGAACCAGACGTATAATCAATGGGTGGTGCTGGATACGCTGACGCCAAGTGAGTACGCCCAGTTCCGCGACGTTTTCCGAACCGCGTCCGGATTCCAGTCGCCGCAATACCGACTGCTCGAGTTCCTGCTGGGCAACAAGAGCAGTCAAATTCTCAACGTCTACAAGCATCACGAGTCCTGGCACGCGCGACTTAAAGAGGCCCTGCATGCGCCAAGCCTCTTCGATGAGTTTCTCATGTATCTCTCACGAGCCGGTTGGGCTGTCCCGCGCGACGCCATCGAGCGTAACTTCAGCCAATCACGCGGCGACTATCCAGGCGTTGTCAACGTCCTGAAACAGATCTACGAATCTCATGATGACAACTGGGCCTGTTACGAAATGTGCGAAGCGTTGATGGACATTTCGAACAACTTCCAGTTCTGGCGTTTCCACCACATGAAAACAGTCGAACGAATCATCGGTCACAAAAAAGGCACCGGCGGCTCCTCGGGCGTCGCGTTCCTGAAAAAAGCCCTCGACATCGAATTTTTCCCGGAACTCATCCAGGTCCGCACGGAAATCGGCGCCGGCTGACCATTCACTGCGGCGGCCGAAACCAGGCCTTCCCGCGAACGCCGGACGGCTGTCGCAAAATTTGGTGCTAGCGTTGCGGGGATCCGATCAGGCGGGCGCGGGCGAGGAGGCGTTCCATGACCAGGTTCAGCGTGCGGACTTCCTCGGCGCTCAGGCCGTGCAGCAGGTCTTCCTCGAACTTGAGGGCGACGGGTGCGATTTCATCGTGAACCTTGCGGCCTTGTTCGGACAGATTAAGGATCGAGCGACGTCGATCGGCATCGGCGAACTGGCGGTCGATACGCCCGCTCTTGATCAGTTTGGATACGGCGCGACTGACGGCGACCTTGTCCATGAGTGTGCGCTCGGCAACCTCGACGGCGGATAAACCGGGGAATCGTCCGAGCACGGCGATGACTCGCCATTCGGGGATACTGAGACCAAACTTCCTGTCGTAAGCCCTGGCGATGGTGCTGCTGACGGTATTCGACAGTATGGACAGTCGATAGGGCAGGAAGTCTTCAAGTATCAGTTCTTTCGTCATGTGGAGGTCCAGGAGTCAATGCTGCGGCGACGAGCTACAGTAACCAATCACGAGTCGCTTGTTCAATACGTATGCAGGGAAAGGTTGTCCTGGCCGGCACAATCTGCCCAGATGCGACTGTTTCCGGTGTGCGGTACCAAACGGGATGTTGTCAGGAAAGATGCTGCGCGTGCAGATACTCGGTCGATTGCATTTCGAAGAGGCGGCTCGTTGTGCGCTGAAACTCGAACGACAAACGACGACCTGAATAGAGGTCTTCGATGGGCATTGCGGCTGAGAGCACCAGCTTGACGCGACGGTCATAAAATTCATCGACGAGACTGATGAAACGTCGTGCGGCGTTGTCATCGTCTGCAGTCAGTGCCGGCATGTCCGAAACGACAACGGACGGGTACCAGCGCGCGATCTCTATGTAATCCTCCTGGCTGCGCGGTCCTGCGCACAGTTCCTGAAAATCGAACCAGACGATCCCGGCGGCTCGCCGCCGGCAGCAAACAGGGCGGCCGTGGACATCGATCTTTACATCCGATTCGAACTGGCCGGAAGTGATCTCATGAAAATAACGGTCGATGCTCGCGGTTGCCTTGGCATCGGCAGGGTAGAAGAACGTTCCGGCGGACTGCAGCAGGCGCAGCCGGTAATCGGTCGTGCCGGCGAGTTCGAGGACATCGGTATGTTCCTGCAGCAACTTGATGGCGGGCTGGAATCGTTGCCGTTGCAGACCATTCCGGTACAGGCCTGAGGGCGGCACGTTGGAGGTGGCAACAATAACGACACCGCGCCGGAACAGGCTCTCGAGAAGCCGGCCCAGAATCATTGCATCCGCGATGTCGCTGACGAAGAATTCGTCGAAACAGAGTACGCGAAGGTCCTTGGCGAGGTCCGCCGCGACAACGTCTAGTGGGTCCGGCCTGTGACCAAGGATCTTCAGTCGGCCATGAACTTCACTCATGAAGCGGTGAAAATGCACGCGCCGCTTTGCCTTGATCGCCAGTGTTGCGAAGAAAAGGTCCATCAGGAACGTCTTGCCCCGGCCAACACCACCCCAGAGATAAACGCCGCGTACCGGTTTGGCAGGTTTCATCAAGCGCAGAAAGCGACCCATTCCCTGCACCGGCGATGGGCGCGCCAGGAGCCGATCCTGCAGATCCTGCAAGGCATTGACGATGCCTTCCTGCTCCGCATCGGGCATCATGTTGGGGTTTGCGTGACTATCGCGAAAAGCAGAGGTGATGGTCATTGAACTTGTTCCGGGTCCGCTATCGCGCATCAGTGACAACGACACTGTTATAACAGGGCCTGAAATCTCTCATGAATCCTGCAGGTGAGGCATGAACGATAGCATTGAACGGGAATCGATGGAGTTTGACGTCGTTGTAGTGGGCGGCGGTCCGGCCGGACTGGCTACCGGTTGTCGATTAGCCCAGCTTGCCGCCGAAAAAGGCGTGGAACTGAATATCGTCGTTGTGGAAAAGGGAGCCGAGATCGGTGCCCATATCCT
>CAYVLL010000275.1:0-2825 GCA_964452235.1 uncultured Woeseiaceae bacterium | reverse complement strand
CTGAAATCCGTCAAGCCCGGACTGTCTGTTATCGCGTGTCAGCCCGAAGCGTCTGCCGTGATGACCCGCTCCGTCGAAGCCGGCCGAATTGTCGATCTGCCCAGCGATCCCACACTCTCGGATGGCACCGCGGGAGGCATAGAGCAGGATGCTCTTACCTTCGAATTGTGCCGGGATATCGTCGACGATTACCTGCTGCTTTCGGAAAGTCAGATCGCCTCCGCCATGTGTGCATTTATCGACCGGCATCACATGCTTCTCGAAGGTGCCGCCGGTGTTGCCCTGGCGGGACTCCTCGCTACCGGTAGTCGCTTCGCAGATCGCAATGTCGTTGTTATCGTTTGTGGCGGGAATATCAGCCGCGACACGCTTAGGAAAGTGATCTGATGAGAACGTCATTTGTCCTTGTGTTCCACGTACTGGCAACGCTCGCAGCCGGGCATGCTGTTGCGGAAAGCACAGCGTTCGTCAACGTAAACGTACTGCCCATGACGTCGGATACGGTGCTGCACGGCAAGACTGTCATCATCTCCGGCGGGGTGATCAGGACGATCGGTGACGTAGCCGATACGGCGGTGCCGGAAGGCGCGCGGGTGGTTGACGGCACGGACCGCTATCTGATGCCGGGGCTGTCGGAAATGCACGGGCACGTGCCCGGCGCAGCCTCCGGCGAACTGGATCGGGTGCTGTCGCTTTACGTAGCCAACGGGGTGACCACGGTGCGGGGTATGCTTGGACAGCCTGAGCATCTCGCATTGCGCGAGGCCATCGCCGATCGAAGCGTGCTTGGACCCCGGTTGTACACCTCCGGACCTTCCTTCAACGGACGCAGCGTGGCCAGCGTGGATGCCGCTGTCCGTATGGTCGGCGAACAACACGCTGCAGGCTACGACTTCCTGAAGATCCACCCCGGATTGACCCGCGCCGAGTTCGATGCCATTGCGGACACTGCTTCGCGGTTGCAAATTCCGTTTGCCGGTCATGTGCCCGAGGATGTGGGCGTCGATGCTGCCCTTGCTGCCGGTATAGCCTCCATCGATCATCTGGACGGCTATATGGAGGCGCTTTTGCCGCCGAAAGTCGACCCGTCCGGTGGCTTTGGCGGCTTCTTCGGCGTTCTGCTGGCCGACGGCGCCGAAGAGTCACGAATAGAACCCATTGCAGTGGCAACGGCCGCCGCAGGTGTATGGATGGTGCCGACCGAATCGCTGTTCGAACATGCATTATCGGCGGTTGATGCGGACTCCATGACAAAGTGGCCGGAGATGCAGTACATGCCGGCGGCGACCGTTGAGCAGTGGAGGGCGGCGAAGGAGAATCTGCGGCGGGACGTCGCGGACAGACCGGGCCTGGTGACGCGCGCGATCCAACTGCGGCATCAGCTTATCCTTGCGTTGCATAACGCAGGCGCGGGAATGCTCCTGGGCGCGGATTCCCCGCAGATTTTCAACGTTCCGGGTTTCGCCGTTCATCGGGAACTCGAGTATCTTGTGGACGCTGGCCTTTCACCGTACGCGGCATTGCGGACGGGAACGGCCAATCCGGCCGAGTTTTTTGCGGAAAGCGCACGATTCGGTACAGTGCAGGCCGGTCTCGATGCTGATTTGCTGCTGCTGGACGCCAACCCTTTCGATGCAATCAGCAATACGCGCCGTATTCATGGTGTGATGCTGCGGGGCCGCTGGCTGGATCGCCGCGAACTCGACCAGCTACTCGACCAATTCCGGCGCGAAGGATTGCTCTCCCGGCGCTGATGAAGGGGTACACTGGCGAGACCGAAACGCCGGTCTGGCAGCCACGCAGGCAACGTCGGTGCCGGGCTGCCCGGGAGCATCAGTAAAACTGCGTAAACGCATAAGGGGGCTGAATGAACCTCGTAAGCCAGTTACTTGACGCAAAGGGCCACGATGTCCTGTCTGTCTCACCGGATGCATCGGTGCTCGACGCCATCCGACTTATGGCGGAAAAGGGCATCGGCGCACTCGCCGTAATGCAGGGCGAAAAGCTCGTGGGAATCGTCACCGAGCGAGACTACGCACGCAAGGTAATTCTCAAGGGCAGATCGTCCGAGGGGACGCCCGTTCGCGACATCATGACTCGCGATGTAACGACAACCGAAAGCGGCGAGTCGGTCGAAAAATGCATGAACCTTATGACTGACCTGCGAATCCGTCACTTGCCAGTTGTCGACGACGGTCGCGTAACCGGCATTATTTCCATCGGCGATCTGGTCAAGGCAATCATTGCCGAGCAGCAGCGGGCGATCGAACAGCTTGAGCACTACATCAGCGGTTAACAGGAGCCAGGCTTACCATGGCAGGGAACAAGCAATACGATAAGCGCCTTCTGGCGCTTTATGACGGTTACGCGCATGGCTTGCTAAGCCGGCGGGAATTCCTTGATCGAGCTGCGACATTCACCGCTGCGGGGGTTTCGGCAGTTGCGCTCCTTGCGAGCTTGTCGCCCGACTATGCGCGTGCCGATCAGGTCTCGCCAGAAGATCCTTCAATTGAGACAGGCTACGAAGAGTATGCATCGCCTGACGGGGCCGGCGCGATGCGAGCTTATCTCGTCAGGCCTGCAGGCAGGATGAAGCAGTTGCCCGGTGTGGTCGTAATTCACGAGAACCGGGGGCTCAATCCCTATATCGAAGACGTGGCGCGACGCGTTGCGAAGGCCGGTTTCGTCGCGTTCGCTCCCGATGCCCTGACACCGCTTGGCGGATATCCCGGAAACGATGATGAGGGGCGCGAGCTGCAAAGTCGCCGTGATCGGAACGAAATGCTGGAAGACTTCGTCGCTGCCGTCAGGTTCCTGCAGTCGCA
>CAYVLL010000274.1:0-2831 GCA_964452235.1 uncultured Woeseiaceae bacterium | reverse complement strand
ATTGCGGCTTCAGGCCCAGATGCGCACAGACCGGGATATCGTGGCGCGCCAGGTGTTGCACGATTTCGAGCTGGCCTTCGCCGCCTTCCAGCTTGATCATCATCGCGCCACCGTCCTGCATCAATTGCACGGCATTCTTGAGCGCCTGCTCCGGGTTGGTATAGCTCATGAACGGCATGTCGGACACCAGGAAGGCACGCCGCAGCCCGCGCGCCACGTTGCGCGTGTGGTAAATGATGTCGGCGACGGTTACCGGCACGGTGGTGTCGTGACCCTGGATGACCATGCCGAGCGAATCGCCGACGAGCACGAGGTCGGTGCCGGCGGCATCGACGAGCGCCGCGAAACTCGCGTCGTACGCCGTCAGGCAGGCAATGGGCCGCCCGTCCGCTTTCATTTTGGCAAGTGTCGCGACGTTCACCGGCGGCTCTGCCATGCCGCGCTGTTCAAGCTGTGTGTACATATATGCCTCGCGAGTCGGGAGCGTAAGGCTCAGGCGAGCGCAACGGCTGCAGCCGGATTGAAGAAGTGCCGGCCGCCGGTCGTGCGTTCGATCTGCCGGAACAGTTGCTCATAGTCGGCATCGTTGTGAATCGGGTCAATGGTCGATGCATTGACGATCAAGAGCGGGCCGTCGTCGTAACTGTGAAAATAACGGGCGTAGGCATCGGTGAGTTTTTCCAGGTAATTGCGATCGATCATGCGCTCGTAGGCAATGCCCCGGCGGCCAATACGCTGCATCAGTGCATCGACTGAGGCTTGCAGGTACACGACCAAGTCCGGGACCGGCGACTCCACCTGCAGGCGGTCGCTGATCTGTTCGTAGAGAGACATTTCCTCGCGATCCAGGTTGATTTCAGCGAAAAGCCGGTCTTTGGCAAAATGGAAATCGGCGACGCGCACTTTTGAGAACAGGTCTGACTGCCGAAGTTCTTCGAGTTGTCGCGCACGCTGGAAAAGGAAAAAAAGCTGTGCCGGCAACGCTGCACTGCGGCCGCTGCGGTAAAAGCGCTCAAGGAAGGGATTGGCTTCGACATGCTCCAGCATGACTTCGCCGCCGAAGCTTTCCGCCAGGCGCCGTGCAAGACTGGTTTTGCCGACGCCGATCGGTCCTTCTACCACCACGAAGCGAGGCCGGTCACCGCCCCTTTGCGATTTTTCAGCCATCACGTCGTGCGCCTTACTCCAGCCTTTCGATGCGCGGTTCGCTGCCCGCAATCGCTGCGACCATCCCGACCACTCTGCCTTGACCGGGTATGAGCAGGTACGGCGCTATTTCAGCGAGCGGCAACAATACAAAATTTCGCTCCTGGATGCGCGGGTGCGGAACTATGAGATCGGGCTCGTCGAGGACAGCCTGGCCCAGCGCCAGCAGATCCAGATCAAGTGTTCTCGGACCCCATTGCCCGGCACCGCGCTGCCTGTCCTGAGCGTACTCCATCGCCTGCAGTTCGTGCAGCAATTGTCGGGCATCGAGGCGCGTCAGGCAGGCGGCGACCGCATTGATAAAGTCAGGCTGGTCGCCGGGCCCCATTGGCGCGGATCGATACAGGCCGGAATGCAAAAAAGCTGCGCATTGCGGCAATGCACGGAGCGAATCCAGGGCGCGCCGGACCCGTGCTACCGGATTGTCGAGATTACTTCCGATACCAATATACGCCGGACACCACGCCTGGCCGCTGGTCACGAATTGCCGGCCTGTGGCGGTCGGCGTCGTCGTGTCCGGCGACGGCGACCGGTCGTTCTGTTGCCGGCCGGCTTGTTGGCGGCCATGGCAAAGGTCGACAGCCGCTGCTCGGCATTCTGTGTCTGGACGTCGGTCCAGAAGGTCGCAAGCTCGGGTGGCGCCGCGCCGACTTCTGCCCGCAACAGCATGAAGTCATACGCCGCCCGAAACGAACGGTGTTCGAGGAGGTTCAGCCCCCGCTTTCCGCTGGTCACCGAGAAACGAGGCTGCAAGGCGAGCATATCCCGCATGGGCGCCGTAAATCGTCTCGGCAATGACACGCGTGATTGCTGCATGCTGGCCAGCTCCTGTGACGCGATGGCAATAGCCTGCGACTCCGACAGTTTCTCCTGCGCTTGCAACTCTCGCGCAAACTGCTGCACCGGTGCCCATAGAAACACACCGAGCAGGAACATCGGCGTCACGGATTTGCCGGAGGCAACACGGCGGTCGGTATTCTTCAAGGCAGCCGTTACGAATTGCCGGAACTGGCTGTCGGTATCCAGTGCTTCCTGGGTTTCCGGGAAAAGGTGTTCGAACAGGCGGTGTTGTTGCAGTATTTCAAAGGTGCGCTCAGCGAATCCAGCCTGGAACATTTTCATGAATTCGTCGAACAGCCTGGCCGGTGGCATGTTTCGGAGCAAGTCGCGATGTCCGGCGATCGCACGTGAGACGGTTTCGTCCAGCGAGAAACCCAGCTTTGCCGCAAAGCGAATGGCGCGCAGCATGCGCACAGGATCCTCGCGCAAGCGCTTGTCCGGGTCGCCAATCAGGCGTATGCGCCGGGCGCGTATATCGTCCATGCCCCCGACGTAATCCCAGATGCTGAAGTCAGCGATGTTGTAATAGAGGGCGTTGCAGGTGAAATCGCGGCGCCACACATCCTCCTCGATCTTTCCATAGACGTTGTCGCGCAGGATCCGGCCTTCGTGGTCCTGCACGGCGCCCGGATCGTCGTCGCTGCCGGCCGCGGCGCGAAACGTTGCTACTTCGATGATTTCACGACCGAAGCGCACGTGCGCCAGACGAAAGCGCCGGCCGATAAGGCGACAATTGCCGAACAACGCCTTGACCTCTTCCGGCAGGGCGTTGGTCGCAATATCGA
>CAYVLL010000273.1:0-2844 GCA_964452235.1 uncultured Woeseiaceae bacterium | reverse complement strand
AAAGCGGACCGCAGGGAGCCATTGCGCCAAAGGGTTCCCCGGCGGTCGAGACCGATTCGAGCCACCCGTTTTTCACCGCTTGCTTTCGCCTCGTGTTTTGCCTTACCTGACCGCATATTTCCGGGTACACTGCCCCCTGAACCGTTGCAAGCAACACGCGCTGGACCCTGTGTGCAGCATCCTGCTGCAATATTCGGGAACAGCGTCCCTGCGATCGACGGTAACCGCAATCTACCGGGGGGGACGCGATGAATACTTCCAGAACGGCAGCTAATGCTGCAACGATCCTTATCATCGCCGGCACGATGATTATTCCCGCACACGCGCAACAGCAACAGTCCAGCGCGTTCCTGGAGGAGATCATCGTCGTCGCCACGAAAAGGCCCGAGCCCCTGCAGGACATTCCGGTTGCAGTCACCGCCGTCACAGGCGATGCGCTTGAGCGGTCAGGCGTCGAAGACGTGTACACCTTACAGGAGCAGGCGCCGTCGCTGACGGTAAGCCGCAGCCAGAACTCCACCACTACAACCTTTGGAATTCGCGGCATCGGCACGAGTTCACAGAATTTCGGGCTCGAGTCCTCGGTCGGTCTTTACGTTGACGGCGTGTACCGGGCCCGACAGAGTTCCGTCATCAACAATCTCGTGGACATCGAAGCGATCGAAATACTTCGCGGCCCGCAAGGCACGCTTTTCGGCAAGAACACCCCATCCGGGGCCATTAACATGCGCACGGTGATGCCGAGCGCCAATGACGGACGGGCAGCCAGCGATACCAACGCGTTTGTCGAAGCAACAGCCGGGGACTACGGCTTGTTCAATATCAGCGCTGCATCGAATATTCCCATTATCGAGGACGTGCTCGCCTTGCGCGGCACCGTTTTCTCGAGCCAGCGGGATGGTTATGTCAGCGACACGACTTTCGGCAGTGACGTAATAAACGATATCGACCGTTTCGGTACCCGCTTGCAACTCTACTACACGCCCAATGACCGCTTCGATCTGCGGATTATCGGTGATTACTCCGAAATCGACGAAGTCTGCTGCGCTGCCTTGACACGCCAGGACAATATTTTCGCCTTCGGACGAACCGGGCCGCAGGGGCAACCGATTCCCGGCACGGACTTCGTGCTTCGCACCCTGTTCGGCGCAACAACGTTCACTGGTGCGGAATTCGAAGATCGAACAATGGCGCTGAACCAGTTGCCACGCGCCACGAACGAGGATCGTGGCGTGTCGGTCGAAATGAACTACAACTTCGAGAACACGACGCTGACATCCGTCACGGCATGGCGCGCTTTCGACACAACCGATGAAATCGATGCAGACTTCAGCAATGTGGACCTGTTTACAAAAAGAAATACGTCCGAGCAATCCTCCTTATCGCAAGAGCTGCGGCTGTCCGGCAGCTTCGGCGAGCGAGTCACCTACGTCGGAGGAATCTATTATTTCACGCAGGACCTGGACGCCGACAATACATTAACCACCGGCGCGAACTTTGCCGACTTCTTTATCGGCGATTGCCTGTTGTTCCAGCTCGGCGGACAGCAGCCGGGCACTGAACCCTCCACAGCGCAGGGTCAACTCGCTTGCCTTGTCGACGGCATTGCCGCCGCCACGGCCGGCGTACCGGGTCCACCTAACGGTCCGGGTCCGCTGCCGCCTGCCGCCGATGCTTTTCTCAACGGTGGTTTTGCGCGTGAAATCATGCTCCAGGATCACACCAGCTGGGCCATCTTCAGCCAGGTCGATTTCGCACTGAGTGATGCCTGGCGGCTGACCGTGGGCCTGCGTTATACGGACGAGGACAAGAAACTCAACGGCAGCTACTTGCAAAATGCCCTGGGGCCACCGCCGGACCTTGCCGCCATCGGCGCGGAAACGGCGCTGTTCCTGTCGAATCCGGCGGCTTATAACCCCTACACGCCGGACTCCCTGGCCGCCTTCGGGCCGCTTCGGCAGCCTGGCTGGGGCGCCTACCTGCTCGACGTGACGCGTCCGCGTGCGCCGTCCAATGAACGACTGGATGACGAGCAGGTGTCCGGCACAGTCAAGCTGTCCTGGTACATGAACGACTCGACCCTGTTCTACGCGTCGTACGGCACCGGTTACAAATCGGGAGGTACCAATACCGACCGCATCAATGCAGCATTCAGTTCTGTCTTCGAGGCTGAAACCTCCGAGGCGCTGGAGATCGGCATGAAGGCCGATTTCGAGACCGCCCGGCTCAATGTCGCATTCCACAATACACAGATCGACGACCTGCAAGCCAACTCGTTCACCGGGCTCGGGTTTAACCTGCAGAACGCGGGCAAGGCCGATACTCACGGTGCCGAAGTTGAGTTGTGGTGGGCGCCGCTGGATGCAGTCAATGTACAGCTGGCTTACACCTGGATTGTTGCCGATTTCGACGAGTTCGCGAACGGTACTTGCTGGGTTGCGACACCGTTCCACACCGGCCAGGCGGATCCTGGCCAGACCGACCCCAACGTACCGGTTTGTGATCGATCAGGCGATCGCCTCCCTAGCTCACCGGAACACAACGTATTCCTGGCTGCCAATTTCTTCTTCCCGCTAACCGGCTCCACGAACCTGTTCATCCGGCCCGAGATCAATTACTACTCGGATATCATGACCGATGGCAACAACGAACCACTGAAACTCAAGGACGCCTACCAGGTTTACAATCTGCGTGTCGGACTCGAGTTTGTCGATTGGGACGCGAGCGTAACACTGTGGGGTCGCAACCTGGCTGACGAAGCCGATTACGAAACCGTGTTCGACGTACCTATCCAGGATGGCAAGCTGAATGCCTACCCGCGCGAACCCCGCACCTGGGGCCTGA
>CAYVLL010000272.1:0-2852 GCA_964452235.1 uncultured Woeseiaceae bacterium | reverse complement strand
GTTTGGAGAACTGGGTCGCCCGACGCGCCTTCCGCAGACCGACTTTCTTGCGTTCTACTTCGCGCGCATCCCGCGTAACGAAACCGGCTTTGCGCAATTTGGCGCGAAAGGTCTCATCGTACTGCATCAACGCCCGCGTCAGCCCGTGGCGGATTGCACCCGCCTGGCCTGTGGTGCCACCGCCGGATACGGTAACTTCGACGTCGAGCTGATCTGACAAATTCATTAGCTGCAGCGGTTGGCGAACGATCATCTGCGCGGTCTCACGGCCGAAGAATCGGTCCAGGGGCCGGTCATTGACTGTGATAGCGCCTTTGCCTGCCTTCAGGAACACGCGCGCGGTGGATGTCTTGCGCCGTCCGGTGCCGTAATACTGGGTCTCACTCATCGTGCTTATGCCTCATTCGCGAAGGCCGACGGCCTTACACATGGATTCTACGCCTTGATATCGAGCGGTTTCGGCTGCTGGGCCTGGTGCGTATGCTCCGGGCCGGCAAAAACGTGCAATTTCGAAAACATTTTTCGCCCGAGCGGATTCTTCGGCAACATGCCTTTAACGGCAAACTGCAGGACGCGCTCCGGCGCGTCTTTCAGCAGCTTTTCGAGCGACGTGGTCTTCAGATTGCCGATGTAGCCCGTGTGATGATGATACAGCTTGCCTTTGAGCTTGTTTCCGGTCACGCGAATCTTTTCCGCGTTCACGACCACGATGTAGTCGCCCGTATCCACGTGGGGCGTGAACTCCGGCTTGTGCTTGCCACGAAGCCGACTCGCGATCTCGGTCGACAGCCGGCCAAGCGTCTTGCCGGTGGCATCGACGACATACCAGTCACGGCGTACTTGCTCGGACTTTGCCGAAAAGGTCTTCATGTCTGCAGGGTCTTCCAGGATGAATTCAGGGACAAAAACGGGCGCCCAACCGGCGCCGCTCGCGGTTCACGACCGGTGCGGCGTCCGCAGCAATTGTGCCCCGGCGAAAGGCGCGAGATTTTACTCGACGTACCCCGTCAATGCAAACAATGTGTGATACCTGCTGTGAGCTCTCCGGGAACTGGTTCGTGGCACAAGAAACCAATAAAATCAGTTACTTATATTCGAGATGAGGCAACTCCCGCTCTTTACCGGCTAAAAGCCGTACTCAAGCGACAATGCCGAGAAGGTATCGGTCTCTTCGTTGCCGACCGGTACGTCGCTGTTGTTCTTGACCGTGTAGGAAACAACCAGCGCCAGAGCTCCGATCAGGCTCGCCTTGATGGCCGTCACTGATTCGATATAAGTGTTCTGCGATCCAGTCTCGGTCGCAAAATCCTGCGTGAACTGGGCCTGTTCGCTGAACTTCCAGCGGTAGTTGAGTCCGCCTCTCACGATAAAATCGTCTTCCGTGGTGCCGTCACTCAGCTCTGATTGCCTTGCGCCGGCGCCGATTTCGGCGTTCAGGAAATGCGCTCCGGTGTCGATCAGCCGCCGTCCATACCCGATCGACTGCGAAAATTGCTGGTCATAGCCGCTGAACCGGTCCTTCCGCCAGTTGACCCGGCCAAACAGGAAGTCCTTGTCGGTCATATTGAACTCGGTCTTCCAGCCCACCGCATAGGCCTCCGCTATAGTCTGGTCCTCTTCCGTGGTGTTGATGGCGGAGGCATCGATGGCATGTGTCCATCGGCCGGTGGTGTACGCCACAGCGAAAGCCGAATTCAGACTCGAGCTTTCCGTGTTTCCGCTGGTCGCGAGATAGCCGAGAGCTACCTTCCCGGACCAGGGATCGGCCGTCGGATCCGGAGCACCGGCTGCTCCCTGTCCTTCCTGGGCGCTGGCGTGCGAAACGATTACCAGGCTGCCGAGCACCACAATCACGCGCAACTTCATACGGAAACTCCCATCGACAAAGTTCCGGACTGATCCGCGCGGCGCAGGTTACCGGGCAGAATGTGTGTCCGTGGCGGGCGGGACGAGCTTCCCGCCGCGCAAAGGTTGCGGAGTATAGCGTTGGTCGCAACGAATTCCGAGGTACGAGAGCTTTGAAAACGGGCCTCCGCAGGTTTTCCTGAGGTTTTCCGTGGCTGTCACCTCGATCCGTCTATACTGCAGACAATGAATGATCGACAACTTACCCGGGCAGATCGGCTTCTTTCGGGGATCGACAATGCCTTGCGCGGCATCGCCGCGACACCGGCAACGGCAACCCGTCCGAACCCTGCACGCGACACCTTGGAAGGTTCCCTGACCGATGAGGAGCGGCGGCACGCTGCCGGCCTGATGCGGGTCAATCACGCCGGTGAGATTGCCGCGCAAGGCTTGTACCAGGGACAGGCGGCCGTGGCGCGCAGCGCCGAAATCGCGGCACACCTGCAATCAGCCGCAAAAGATGAACTGGATCACCTCGCGTGGTGCGAGCAGCGCTTGCAGGAGCTGGATGCGCGGCCCAGCCGCCTGCGACCGGCATGGTTTGCGGGTGCCTGGCTAATAGGAGCTGCCAGCGGTGTTCTGGGCGATCGCTGGTCATTGGGCTTCGTGGAGGAAACCGAACGACAAGTCTCGGCGCACCTTGGCGGCCACCTGGCCGAGCTGCCCGCCGAAGATGCACGCAGCCGGGCAATCGTCTCGAAAATGCGGGAAGAGGAAGAGCGACACGGTGCTGAGGCGAAGTCTGCCGGTGCCCGTCCGTTACCTGCAGTCGTCCGTGAACTGATGCGCTTGAGCGCCGGACTTATGACGCGAACATCGTACAAGGTGTAAGACTGCTGGCCAGCGGTCGGCCGATTCAATATAATTTGCTCCGGGGACCGGCACCTATTTTCAATAAGAATTATTGACTTAGCTTGCTCTTGAGTGCGGTCTGTATTAAAAGAACG
>CAYVLL010000271.1:0-2856 GCA_964452235.1 uncultured Woeseiaceae bacterium | reverse complement strand
GTACTGGTCCGCGCCAACCTTATCGCCCGTATCGCACCCGGGCAGGTTTCGTCCGCCGGCCGCGTGATCGAGGGCCGGGGAGGCACGCTGATGCCCGGCCTGATCGACGTGCATGTGCACATGACCTTCTCGTCGATGACGATGATGGGCCTTCTCGACCCCGGCCTCACGCCGGCAGGAGCAGAGGCCGCGGCTGCTGCAGAGGCCGAGAAGATGTTGCTGCGCGGTTTCACCGCGGTGCGCGATGCCGGTGGACCCGTATGGAGCCTGAAGGCGGGCATCGACTCGGGCAAGTATCGCGGTCCGCGCATCTGGCCATCGGGGCCGGCCATCAGCCAGACGGCCGGCCATGGCGACATGCGCCTGCCGAACGAGCCCTCACGGCGATTCACCGGGCAGGTGTCGCGAGTCGAGCAGCTCGGTGCCGGTTTCATCGCGGACGGCCGTGACGAAGTGCTGACCGCAGTGCGCGAGAATCTGCGATTCGGAGCAAGCCAGCTGAAGCTGATGGCGGGCGGCGGAACCAGCTCCGATTACGATCCGCTGGACGTCACCCAATATACGCTCGACGAACTAAAGGCAGCGGTGGAGGCCGCCGAGGACTGGGGCACTTATGTAACCGTGCACGCCTATCACGAGCGGTCGGTGCGCCGCGCGATCGAGGCCGGCGTCAGGTGCATCGAGCATGGACAGCTTCTTGATGAGGCGACACTGCAACTGATGGCCGAGCGTGGCATTTGGCTGTCGCTGCAGAACCTGATGGCCGATACACCCGACATGCCGGAGTCTCGCCGTATCAAGCGCAGGCCCGTGCTCGAGGGACAGGACCGGGTCTGGCCTCTGGCGAAGCGGCTCGGGGTGAAGCTTGCCTGGGGCACCGACTTCCTGTTCGAGCCGGACAAGAATGAGCAACAGAACGCCTACATCCTTCGGCTGAAACCCTGGTTCACGCCCGCCGAAATCCTGAAGCTCGTTACGCACGACAATGCACAGTTGCTTGCACTGTCCGGCCTCAGGAGCCCCTATACCGGCCGGCTGGGCGTCGTGGAAGAAGGAGCGCTTGCCGACCTCATTCTTGTGAATGGCGACCCGCTTACCGATATCGACCTGGTCGCCGACCCGGCGGCCAGCTTCGCCGTCATCATGAAAGATGGCGTTGTTGTGAAAGATCTGCTGTCCGAAGCGGGCGCAAGCTGATGGTTGAATGCGCGTTATTGTAGAGATCGAAAACGGGACAGTTACCGTCGCGGCTTCATTCGGCTATTGGACAGTTCTCAGATGGTTCTGATTTAATCTTGGAGTTTGCAGTTGGATTGAAACATGACTGTTACCCTCGGCGCATGGTTGGCGGATTGGCGCGAGGATCGCCTCGGAACTGCGCAGTGGATGGCCGCTGCACTTTTGTTGGCGGCAGCGGCCACGTCCTATTGCTTGCTCTCCGGATTGGCCAACGGGGTCGCAGCCCGACCTTCATTGTCCGTAGTCTGGGGAGCAATGATGGTGCTGGTCCCCGTCGCTACCTGCGCAGTATTGCGGTCCTGGCGGCGCCAGCCGTCCGCCTCGCGATGGAGTAAAGCAACGGGCTGTGCAGTGATCGTGGCCGGCGGTGTCGCCATGCTCGTTTGCGGCGAGAAGCTGCTGGCATTGCTTTACTGGGGTCGGCCTTGGGGAGATTTCTTCGGCCACTTCACCATCCGGTCGCCCATGGGCTTGCTGATGTTCGCCGTCGTGGCGCTACCCGGTTGGTTGCGGCCTCATCCACGGTCCCGGCTGTCGGCCGCCCCTGCATCGGCATCGACTTGCGTGATCCTCACTGTTCCGACGCGGATTGGAGAACAGCTCGTTGTTGCTGATCAGGTGCTCCGGGCTAAGGCCGCCGGCAACTACGTGGAACTGCACACGGCGTGCGAATGCCATCTAATTCGCACAACACTATCGGCACTGGCCGATCGGCTTAGCGGAAGTGGCTTCGTGCGTGTGCATCGGTCCGCGTTAGTCAACCGCCGACATGTAAGTCGCTTCGATCGCGACCCGAAGGGCGAGTGGCGGCTGAGGATGGTAGATGGCACGGTGGTACGTGTGGGGCGCCGCTATCGCACGGCGGTTGAAACAATGATTCACCTTCAGGATGACGCGCCCGCAAGCCGAATGCATTGACCAGGCAATCCGCTTCCAAGCCCCCGTTCGTCACAAACTTCCGAAGCTCATCCCATATTCGTTGACCCGCCCCAGCTGCTGGGATGTCCTGCAGGCTGGTCCCGCAACGATGAGCACTTCAAATGAAACTCTTACTCGCCTCTTTCGTCTTGAGCATCGCAATGGTCCAGGCGCCTTCCGCAACCACTCTCGGCGACACACCCGATGATGCCGCGGAACTGACACATCTAAAACAGGTGTTGTGGCCAAAGGCCTATCGAGAGCAGGACGTTGCGCTGCTCGACCGGATACTGGCTGACGAGTTCCAGATGATCGATGGATCGGGCCGGTGGTCCACGAAACACGATGAACTGCAATGGATCGCACAGCATCGACCTGCTTACGACTCGCTAAACTTTGAGATTCGGCGGCTTGATGTCTTCGAGAACGGGACTGCCGTGGTCGCCGGCACCGGCATCATACGGGGAACGGATGACGAAGGACCCTACGTTGCCGAGTACCAGTCGAGCAACATACTGATCAGGCGCGACGGCGTTTGGAAAGCGATCGCGTCGCACGTTTCCGGGTATCGCCGGGTAAGCCCCGGACAGGTTCCGGCTACTTATCCGCGGCGTCAATGAGCCACGGCGATCCCTGCATCGAGTCTCAACTTCGCATCAGGCGCCGATTCAGTGCCCACACCGACAGGGGCGCGAAAAC
>CAYVLL010000270.1:0-2899 GCA_964452235.1 uncultured Woeseiaceae bacterium | reverse complement strand
ATATCGGCGTATTTGGCCAGTTCATCCCGCAGCGTCTGCCATTGCTTCTTCGCCAGGTCGATATCCATCGACCCCTCGTGCCCCGCCATCCACGGGTTGATGACGTACTCCACCGAAAAATGATCCGGCGGGCACATGAGAATCCGGTCGCGAAAAGTCGTCATGACTGTTGCCTTGAAGGAAGGTGAATTTCTGCCAGCATGCAACGCACGCTGCCGCCGGCAGACCTTTCGATAGTATCGATCGGCGCCGAGATAATGTCGCCGTTGGCTTCCAGCATCTGCAATTGCGCATGCGTCAGTGCGCGCCGGGCCTGCGCTGACATCGCCGTAACCCGCTTGCCGGACTTCGATCGTAACTCCAGCATGTTGCCCGCGAATGCGTTGAGCTGGACAAATGTCAGTTCGAGCACGTCGTGACCACTGCGTGCGAGACTTTGCAAGACGGCCTGTCGCTGCTCCTCGCGCGGAATAGCTTCGGCACAAATCACGGCCAGCTTTTCGCCGACATTCATCAGTACGTTGGTGTGATAGATCGGAGCGCCCGCCGCGTCCACCGCATCGAACGCCATGATGTCGTAGCCCAAACGCTGCGAAAACTCGGCCAGCGCATCGAGATGCGTGCGCGACGACAGGCAGGCATAGGCAACCCTGTTCACGCGATCCAGCACCATGCTGCCGGTGCCTTCGAGATAATGACCCTCGTTCTCGTGATGCGAGAGATCGATGACCGTGCGCACCACGAAGCCCTGACCGGATGCGAGTTCCTCGACGATATCCGGGCGTCGTTCTGTGCGGCGGTTCGTCGCCTCCATGGGATAAAGGACCACCGTGCCATCGGCATGAAAGCTGACCCAGTTGTTCGGGAATATCGCATCGGGGGTGTGCGGTTCACGCGTGTCGTCGAATGCGCAGACACGAATGCCGCCTGCCTCGAGCGCATCCTTCAACGCATCAAACTCACGCAAAGCCGCGGCGTGCTGCTCGGCCGGTGAGGCGCGCGTTTTGCCCTGGAAGCGGTTCGATTCTGCCGTTTCGGGGTTGCTCTGGAAGCGTGCTGGCCGGATCATCATGACCGCCGACGCGAGTTGTGATTCTTTTTCGAGCGCCATATTGTTCAACCAGCAGGGTGCTGAAATTACAGCTTGCCCCTGAGGTTACGCGAAAACAAGCGAGGAATTATGCCTGTCAACCGCCAGTCACTGAAAGCCCTGTGGACAAGCGTCGCCAACCCGGCGTGGATCTGTTTCGTCTGGTTCGGCATGACGGCCGGCATCTCCCTGCTGGAAGCGCCGGTGAAATTCACGGCGCCGACCATCACACGGGAGATTGCGCTCGATGTCGGGCGCGTGGTTTTCTCGGCGCTCAACCAGGCCGAGATCATTGCGTTAATTTTGCTGCTCGTCCTCGTGCGCATATCCGGCAATGCGCGGCAGCTATGGCTGGCCATCGGACCGCTGGCGTTGATCGTCATCGCGCAATCGGTGTGGCTGTTGCCCGAATTATCGGACCGTTCGCAGCAAATCGTTGCCGGGCTCGATCCGGGGCCGTCGATTGCGCACGGCGCATACGCCGTGCTTGAGCTGTCAAAGCTGGCGCTGCTGCTGTATCTCGGCTTTCGCTGTATGCCGAAACCGCCGGCGTCGTGATCGCTGACGACGCCAGAAGGATTAGCGCCCGGCTTTTTGCACGGCTGGGCGCGTTGATACTTCGTCGTACC
Organism: uncultured Woeseiaceae bacterium; assembly: GCA_964452235.1. Taxonomy (GTDB): domain Bacteria; phylum Pseudomonadota; class Gammaproteobacteria; order Steroidobacterales; family Woeseiaceae; genus IDS-8. The sequence continues at coordinate 1,180 of CAYVLL010000270.1, read as the reverse complement.
AGCGCTGCAGGTTTCCGCGCTGGTCGCCGATTGCAATTTTAGACCAGGCAGCGAAATCGGTTGCGACCAACAGGGTGATGTCGGCGAGCGTAAACACGTCACCGATCATAAACCTGTTATCGGCCAGGTGCGCATTCACACGATCGAAGAACTGTTCGGCGCGGATGCGTCCGCGCTCAATCAGCGCCGGAATCTGTTCGAACGCCACCGGCCCGGGCAAGGCACGATTCCGGAAGGCTTTCGAGCGGTTGCGGAACAGTTCCGCGATCGCGGCCAGCCCCTGTTGCTCGATTTTTGCATTCCACATGAGCGACAGCGCACGTTCGCGGGCGTCGCGTCCGAACAGCGGCGGGTTGGGGACGGTGTCCTCGAGGTACTGGCAGATCGCGAGCGCCTCGGTAATTTTCGTGCCGTCGTCAAGTTCGAGTACCGGTACAGTGCCATCGGGGTTGATCCCGAGGAATGCCTCGCCGAGCTGCTCACCGTTCGCCAGGTCAACCTGCACGACAGGTATCTCGATTTCCTTCTCGCACACGAAAAGGCGGACACGGCGCGGGCTCGGCGCCGGACTGCAATCGTAGAATTTCATCAATCCTTTCCTTTGCTCGTTAACTTGCTTCGCGCAGCGCGAATCGATTCCGATGTCTGGCCGAACAGCACCTTGCGCGCCGCCTCGTCGGTCAATTCCGGGCGTTTCCAGTCGCTGCCAAGGTCAATGCCCCGCCTGACTGCCGGGCGCACCTTGAGGGTATCGAACCAGCCCCTGAGGTTTGCAAACTTGTCGAGGTCGACGCCCAGGCGTTTGTACGCCATGACCCAGGGAAACGATGCAATGTCGGCGATGGAATAATCGCCAGCCAGGAAGTCACGGTCCTCCAGACGCGTATCCATGACGCACAGCAGGCGATCGTACTCATTGCGGTAACGCTCGAGCGCATAAGGCACGGGCTCGAGGGTGTAATTGACGAAATGACTCAGCTGTCCGGCCATCGGTCCGAGGCCCGCCACCTGCCAGACGAGCCACTGTATGACCTCATAACGTGCCTTGAGCGCGGATGGCATCAACTTGCCGGCTTTCTCGGCGAGGTACATCAATATCGCCCCGGATTCGAACACGGAAACTTGCTGTTCGCGATCGACGATCGCCGGCATGCGGTTGTTCGGGCTGATTGCCAGGAAC
>CAYVLL010000269.1:0-2899 GCA_964452235.1 uncultured Woeseiaceae bacterium | reverse complement strand
CCGCAGGAAGGCGTACTCTCCGGTGCACCTGCACAGATTTTGCAGTTGCAAATAATCAGAACCGTTTCGGAGACAATCGTTGAACGAAGACAGCAGCCTCGCGCTTTTTTGCGATTTTGAGAATATCGCACTCGGCGTCCGTGACACCAAGCACGTGAGATTCGATATCCAGCCCGTACTCGAGCGCCTGTTGCTCAAAGGCAGCATAGTGGCCAAGAAAGCCTACTGCGACTGGGACCGGTACAAGGAATTCAAATCGCCAATGCATGAAGCAGCGTTCGAGCTGATTGAAATTCCCCACGTCAGTATGTCGGGTAAGAATTCGGCAGATATTCGCATGGTCGTCGACGCGCTTGACCTGTGTTATACCAAGGATCACATCGATACTTTCGTGATCATCTCCGGTGACTCGGATTTTTCTCCATTGGTGAGCAAGTTGCGGGAGAACGCCAAGACTGTCATCGGAGTCGGGGTAAAAAACTCCACCTCTGAGCTACTTATAAGTAATTGCGACGAGTTCATCTTTTACGATGAACTGGTCGCAAACAGGGATGCATCAACGAAACGACAGCGGAGCAAGCCGCGCACGAAGCGATCCAAACGAATCGTAACGGAAGAAAAGAAAGCCGATTCACCCAAACCACCGGACGATAAAGCCCAGGAAGCGATTAACCTGGTCCTCGAAACGATCGAGGCGTTGTACGCGGAGCGTGGGGACAGTACCAAGCTGTGGGGATCCATGGTCAAGCAGACGCTTAAGCGGCGCAGACCCGGTTTCAATGAATCGTCTTTCGGCTTCAGCTCTTTCAGCGATCTCCTCGAAGAGGCGCAAGCGCGCAATCTTCTGCAACTGGAGCTGGACGAAAAGTCCGGCGGCTACATAATTCGCAAGATCGTCACGTAAAATACTCCGGCTCGTTTCCGCGGGAGGCACGATGACCACGGGGTTGGAATCGGGATTCACGCTCGGGCCATGGGACGTCAGACCCCGGCTCGGCACGCTCAGCGGCCCGGATGGCGAGGTCCATGTGGAGCCGAAGGTAATGGGCGTGCTGGTTTGCCTGGCGGAACATGCCGGCGAGGTCGTCACACGCGATCAGTTCGTCGATTATGTATGGCAAGGACGCATTGTCTCCGACGAGGTACTTTCGCGCTGCATCTCCCTTTTGCGTACGCGCCTTGGCGACAACCCGCGTGAGCCTCGCTTCATCCAGACCGTGCCCAAGATTGGCTATAGGCTGATTGCCCCAGTGACGCTTCAGGAAGCGCCTGCAGTGGCCGTGGCAGCCGGCACGGAGGTTGCCGGGGTCAACGAAGCCGCCGCCATGGGGCCGCGTCTCCGGACCGCTGCGGTGCTGGTGGTTTCGGCGCTTATCGGAATTGCTGCCTGGCTACTCATCCCCTGGTTTGGGGCGGACGATTCGGCAGGCCGGAATGAATCGAGCATTGTCGTGCTCCCGTTCATTAATCAGAGCGACGACCGCGAAAACGAGTATTTCAGTGACGGCTTGACCGAGGAGTTGATTGACCGGCTGGCGCGCGTGCAGGGTCTGCAGGTGGTCGCCAGTACGTCCGCTTTCGCTTTCAAGAATCATCGCGAAGACGTGCGCGACATAGCGCAGCGGCTCGGTGTGATTTATGTGCTCGAGGGCACTGTTCGGAAGGAAGAGGATCGCGTACGAATTACCGCGAAACTGGTCGAGGCAGGGCGCGGATTCCGTGTCTGGTCTGAACGCTACGACAGCAAGCTCAGTGATATTTTTGCTGTTCAGGACCAGATTGCCAACGGAATCGTGGATGAACTGCGGCCACGACTTGCCGGCAGTACCGCGCCTGCCAATCCAGCGCGGCCCACCGACGTCATGCCGGCCTACGAACTCCTGTTACAGGGTCGTTATCACCTGAAACGGCGCGAGGAGGCACCGATTCGCCGCAGCATTGAACTGTTTCAGCACGCGATCGAGCTGGATCCGGGATTTGGTGACGTTTACAGGGAACTGGCTCGAGCCTATGCGCTTTTGCCCAATTATTCCGGCGAGAACGCCGAGGGCATGTTCTCCCTCGCTGCGGCCACCATCGAGCGCGGCATAGTCAGTGATCCACTACTTGCCGAAAAGGCACACGATGTGCGCGCTTTTCTGCATTTTTCGAAGTGGGAGTGGATCGAAGCCGAAGAAGATTTCCGACGCGCCATGGCGGTCTCGCCGAACGACCCGACAGTACAACAATGGTATTCGCAACACCTTGCTGCCACCGGAAAGACACAAGAGTCCCTCCAATACATCCTCGAAGCAAAGAGACTCGATGTTCTGTCTCCGGTCGTCAACCAGCGCCTGGCGGTCGCCTATCTATGGGTCAATGAAAACGAACTGGCCCGGCAACACTTCGAACTTGCTGACGAGCTCGGGATGGGCGCCAGGGCGAACCCGGACGTTTACGCGGTGCTGCTCTTCCGACAAGGTGAGTACGCCAAGGCGCGCGACGTGCTGATCGATCTGCAGAACCTGTACGGTTTGCCGGCGGATTGGGTGGATCCGTTTGTCGCTGCGCTGCGTAACCCGGATGCACGGGTCACTGCCAGAGATGCGCTGGATCGCGCGGCACATGAGCACAGCATCCCACCGAGATTGCTGTTCGGAACCCTGACCTATCTCGACGATGCGGACGCAGCCATGGAAATTGCTTTCGAGCTGTTGGCGGACCCGGTCAATTTCGACGTAGAGTTTCTTTTCACGCAGGAAACGGCGCAACTTCGCCGGCATCCCCGATTTGGCGAGTTGCTTGTTGCCATAGGGCTCGACCGTTACTGGGATCAGTACGGTTGGCCCGCGGTATGCCAACGTCGCGCCACGCGGATCGAGTGCAGCTGAGAAACGAGCCGAACGGCTCCATAGCGCTC
>CAYVLL010000268.1:0-2908 GCA_964452235.1 uncultured Woeseiaceae bacterium | reverse complement strand
TTGGCAGCATTTCGGCCAACTCCGATCCCGAAATCGGCAAGATCATTTCGGAAGCGATGAAGAAGGTCGGCAAGGAAGGCGTGATTACCGTCGAGGAAGGCTCCGGACTGGAGAACGAGCTCGATGTGGTGGAAGGCATGCAGTTCGATCGCGGCTATCTCTCACCGTACTTCATCAATAACCAGCAGAGCCAGAGCGTAGAGCTCGACAATCCGCTGGTGCTGTTGTACGACAAGAAAGTTTCCAATATCCGCGATCTTCTGCCGGTACTGGAAGGGGTTGCCAAGGCAAGCCGGCCGCTGCTGATCATCGCTGAGGACGTGGAAGGCGAAGCGCTGGCGACGCTGGTCGTCAACAACATTCGCGGCATCGTGAAAGTCGCTGCCGTGAAGGCGCCTGGATTCGGCGATCGCCGCAAAGCCATGCTGCAGGACATCGCTGTCCTGACCGGTGGCCAGGTCATTTCCGAGGAAGTCGGCCTGTCGCTGGAAAAGGCGACGCTCGACGACCTTGGCGAGGCGAAGAAGGTCCAGATCACCAAGGAAAATACCACCATCATCGATGGCGCCGGGCGTGCTGCGGACATCAAGGGACGCGTTGACCAGATCAATGCGGAAATTGAAGAGTCCAGTTCCGACTACGACAAGGAAAAGTTGCAGGAGCGTGTTGCCAAGCTCTCCGGCGGTGTTGCCGTAATCAAGGTCGGCGCGGCTACCGAAGTCGAAATGAAAGAGAAGAAGGCACGTGTCGAAGACGCACTGCACGCAACACGTGCGGCCGTTGAAGAAGGTGTGGTCGCGGGCGGTGGTGTTGCGTTCGTTCGCGCCGTTGCCAGCATCAAGAAGCTGGTGGGTGACAACGACGACCAGACGGTCGGCATCAACATCCTGCGACGTGCGGTCGAAGAACCATTGCGGCAGATTGTCAAGAATGCGGGTGGTGACGCCAGTGTAGTGCTGAATGCAGTAGTCGCCGGCAAGGGCAACTACGGCTACAACGCGGCAACCGGCGAATACGGCGACATGATCGAGATGGGCATTCTGGACCCGACCAAGGTCACGCGTTATGCACTGCAGAATGCTGCGTCAGTATCCGGTCTGTTGCTGACCACGGAAGCCATGGTTGCGGAAGCGCCGAAGGATGAGTCGTCGGCACCGTCGATGCCTGATATGGGTGGTATGGGCGGCATGATGTAAGCGATCGCTCTGACCGCGATTGACACGAAAAAGCCCCGCAATCGCGGGGCTTTTTTTTCGCCCGGCGCAGGCCGAATGTGGCGCCTAACGTATGCGCCTGGGGTCCTCGCAGCGGCAAAACTGCTCGGCGTCATTCTCGGTTTCGATGCGGCTGGGGTAGCGGTCCTCACAGACCCAGACCTCCGACAGCGGGCATCGATCCGCATTGCGTCGTTCGGACGGGGGCGAATAGCCAGCGGCGCAGGACACCAAAGCCGCGCTGATAGACACTGTCACAATCGTTACGAAAATCGATCGAAAATCCATCATGACTCTTGCTCCTCGTCGCAGGAATGCACAAACGAAAGTTCACGGCCTGTCCCGGAAACTGCAATGAGACGATACCCGTTCTGCGCGAGCCTGGCGATCATTGCAGTTGTTCTTTTCGGCCCTATACCGCTAAAACGGTGATGGAACTCGACCAGCAATTGCCGCGGTTTGACAGGCGATTGCAGCAGATTATCCAGGACTTCATATTCGGCGCCCTCGATATCCATCTTGAGCAGGTCTATTTGTACGTGGCCCAAACGCTTCGCAATAGAGGGCACATTCATGGCCGGAACGTCGATCGCCTCAGTGGCAGAAGCGCCATCGTCAACCATCGTATACATGACTTTCGAGCGACTCCCATCTCGCCTGCGGCGCGGATAGAGCCGTAAAAAGCCATTCCGTGCCGCAACAGCCCAGGGATAAAACCGGAAGTTAGCAGGCAGTTGGCGTGCTGCAACCCAGTCAACCGTTGAGGGTGTCGGATCGAATGCGTGCACGTCGAGGCCGAATCGTTCGATCAGGCACAGGTCAAACTCGACATCGTCACCGATGCCGAACGAATATACGATGCTCGCGCTGTTCAGTGTGTCAGGATGAAACCACCAGCCGCCCGCCTTCACGATCGCGACGTCGAGTTGCGGCTTGAGTCGCAATTCTTTGCCCACAAGGCGCTTCAATAGCAGCTTAATCCGCCGGTAGACCGGCGTTTTTTCCAATCGCTTCCACGCGGAAAAGGCCATCGCTGCGTTGCTCTCCGTGTTTATTCTGCCAGCGTTGCCGGACGTCCCTGTCCGCGTTTGCGGCGCCCATAGCGCAGCATTCGATACCCGAGAAGAATGGCCAGTACCGCCGCGTAGATGGCGGGTTCCCGTGCGTCGATCTTCACCTGCCACCAGTAATGCCACACGCCGAGTATGCCGACGACATACACACTGTAGTGCAATTGCTGCCAGCGTTTGCCGAGGCGCCGGCGCATGCCATTGGTCGAGGTCACTGCCATCGCCAGCAGCAACAGAAACGCCGCGAAGCCAATGGTAATGAACGGCCTCTCGAGGATGTCTTCCAGGATTGCTGACAGCAAGAGCCCCTGATCCAGAATGAGCCAGGCCAGAAAATGCAGCAGTACATAGAAGAAGGCGAACAGGCCAAGCATGCGACGAAACCGTGCCAGCCAGTTCCAGCCCGTGATCTGCCGCAACGGTGTCACTGCAAGTGCGATCAGGATGAACCGCAGCCCCCAGTTGCCGAATCGATCCTGTATGTCCTCGACGGCATTGACGCCGAGGCCGCTGGTCAGGCCTGTCACATCCGTTACGACGAATGCGGCCGGCAAAAGGCTCAGCAGGAATACCAGCGGCTTCCAGACGAGACGAACCTGGCTGAGCGTATTCATGCGCTGAACG
>CAYVLL010000267.1:0-2920 GCA_964452235.1 uncultured Woeseiaceae bacterium | reverse complement strand
ACAAGGACTTCCGTACCAGAAGAATGTTGTGTAGGCGGGCCGTGCTCGGCTGACCCCTGATCTCCATTCCCGCTCGGGAATAATCACAGAAATACCGGCCGATGGAGGACGACTATTACCGTTCGGGAATAATTAGTTGATAGGCGGTTGGAATCCCGATAATATTACCGAGCGGGAATAGCGAAGACGTAACCATGCCATTAACACCGGAAGATTTGGGCAGGTTGGTTAAAAAAGAGCGTAAGGCCATGGGTCTAACGCAGGCCGAGCTTGCCCTGGCGTCCGGCACCGGCATGCGCTTCTTAAGCGACCTGGAAAACGGCAAGCCCACCTGCCAAATCGGTAAGACCCTGACGGTTCTCAAGACGCTGGGCATCCGCCTGACGATGTCCTCGCCCCACAGTCCCGGAGCAGGGTAGGCATGGCACGCACGCTGAATGTCTATTATGACGGCGAATCCGCCGGCCAGCTGATCCAGGACGACGGCGGGCAGATGACCTTTCAATATGCTGCGTCCTGGCTTGGCAGACCTGAGCCTCTCACGCTGTCCCAGTCACTGCCACTGCGGGAGGAGCCGTTCACGCAAAAGGAGTGCCGGGGATTCTTCGGCGGGATTTTGCCTGAGGAAAACAATCGCAAGGTTATCGCCCGGATCCTCGGCATCAGTGACAAGAACGATTTCGCGATGCTCGAACAAATCGGCGGTGAGTGCGCGGGTGCAATCTCTTTTCTGCCCAGCGACGAGGTAATCCCCGAAGGCGATAATCGCTACCGCGAACTGGCCGATGACGCGCTAGCCAGAATTCTGCGCGAGCTACCACGCAGGCCCCTCATGGCCGGTGAGGACGGCATTCGCCTGTCGCTTGCTGGTGCGCAGGATAAGATAGCCGTTCGCCTCGATGACGGAAGAATCTCCATACCGCGCGGTAGCGCGCCCAGCTCCCACGTCCTCAAACCGGCGATTGATACCTATGAAGGAGTCGTCTTCAACGAGGCTTTCTGCATGGCACTGGCGCGAGCCTGCGGCTTGAACACGGCCCCCGTTGAAATCGGCAAAGTCGAGGACATCGACTATCTGCTCGCCGAGCGTTACGACCGTATCAGTGGAGAAGATGGAAGTATCCGGCGTCTTCACCAGGAAGATTTTTGTCAGGCGCTCGGCATTCCATCGGAAATCAAATACCAATCTGAAGGGGGGCCGTCGCTCGCGACCTGTTTCGCCCTGATCCGAGAAGCTTCAACTGCTCCAGCGCTTGATCTGATCGCCTTGTTGGACGCGGTTATATTCAATTTGTTGATTGGTAATCATGATGCGCATGCGAAGAATTTCTCGCTACTTTATATGCCGGACCGATCAGTACGCCTTGCACCACTCTACGATCTTGTCTCGACTGTCTTTTATCCGGAACTGACTGACAGGATGGCGATGAGGATCGGCAAGCAGCCCAAGTCTGCGCTGGTCTATCCAAAAGACATTGACCGCTTTGCCGCAGACGCAGGGCTCGGTAAGGCGCAGACTTGTGCACGTATTCCGACGTTGGCGAGCAGGCTGCTTGAAAAGATTCCCGGCATCGAAAGGCCGCACCCGGTTTCAGAGTCTGTCGCTTCCCTGATTACCGAGCGATGTAAAGAATGCGAAATTCGGTTTCGCAGAAAATAGATCTTACGACGTACCTTCTTATTGAAGGTCCATGCAAAAATAGGGAGAAATCCTTGCGTGAATTCTGCGTGGAACAGCTCGGCATGGTCCCGAAAAGTACTGCAAATACAGCCTGGCTGGCGGTTCGGCGCAGCAAGTCGTCGGAGGATGAGCCTTTATGATTCATCCAGTACCTGCGCAGCCTGTTCGTACGTCGAGACTCGTTCTCGCGTGCACGGCTGCAACTGCCCTGCTAAGTGGCTGCGAGCCGATCTATTCACCATCGCAAGTCTACTCCCTGGCCGGCGATCTCGCGGCGCGCCCACTGGAGATCGAGTTCGACCTTCGGGGAATGCCCGTGCGCCTCGCTGCCGACGGTTTGATCGTGGAAGGGATGGTCACCGAGGTCGATGTCGAGGCATTGCGTATCGGGCAGACGTGGTACCCCGTTGCGAGGATGCGCGACCCGGCCGACGATTATGTTCGAAATATGTTCACTACAGTGAGGTACCAAACGCGTTTCATCGATGCTGAAACTGGTGAGCTGATCGACCGCTTTATCGATGCGAATCGCATCAGACGTGTCCGGCTCGGCGAACAGTGGTACGAGACGTCTCGCATCCGGTTTCTCGACTCGCCCCACTTCGATAATCCGGATTTCTGGGTCGATCAACGCGTGCAGGTAAGGACGGTGGAAGGCCGCATGCACGAGGGCCTTATCGTTCCGATCGATTCCGAGACGTTTTCTGTGAACGGAGAGGTGCTTGCGGTTTCCGATCTTGAAGCTTTCGCAACGGTGACGCGCTGCTTCGAATGCGAAGGCGCACGTGGCTTCCTGTTCATGGCCATAGCTCCATTCGCCGTTATCGGCTCGCTAACTGTCGCTGGCGTACTTCTGGCGCGCCACCTGAAGCGAAGGAAGCGGACACGGGTCTGAAAACGACTTATGGCCTCGGGAAGCCTTTTTCGTTGTCCGGTCGCTATCATTAGATCCGATTACTCCGCGAGCGGCGATCCTCGCAACCGGTCGATCGCGGTCCTGACCGTCTGCTGACCGGCGCTACGACCGATCAGTACGCTTTGCACCACTCTACAATCTTGTTTCGACTGCCTTCATCTTGATTGAGCGCGCCGCGCTCAATCAAGTCTTTTGTGTCACGAGTCGCCGTGTCTTGGGAGCATTTAGCGATTGCCGCTCATTTGGAACTGGTCAGTTTTCCCTCGATGCCATCCAGTAGCTTGTTCACTACCTTTATCTGGCGCTCATTGAGCGGTTCCTTG
>CAYVLL010000266.1:0-2920 GCA_964452235.1 uncultured Woeseiaceae bacterium | reverse complement strand
CGCTTTTTCAGTTGGGCAATGCTCCTGCCCATGGCAATGCCGGGGTACGTTCTCGGTTTCGCATTCCTTGCCTTGTTCGAATACACCGGGCCTTTGCAAAGTGTCTGGCGCCAGCTGTTCGGATCATCGGAGCATTTCCCGGATATCGGAGCACGCGGCGCTGCAATCGTCACTCTGACGCTGACGCTTTACCCGTACGTGTACCTGATCGTGCGCGAAGCATTTGCGTCACAGGGTATCCGGGGACTCGAGGTGGCTCGCAGTGCGGGCTATCGTCCGCTGCAAGGCTTCTTCCGTGTCACGCTGCCGATGGCGCGGCCCTGGATCGTTGCCGGGGTCAGTCTGGCGGTCATGGAGAGTCTGGCCGACTTCGGCACGGTCAAGCTCTTCAATTACCAGACTTTTACCACGGCGATCTATCGTGCATGGTACGGACTGTTTTCACTGCAATCGGCGCTGCAGTTGTCGCTGGTACTTGTAGTCCTGGTGCTTGTTGCGCTGGTTCTTGAACGTCGCTTGCGAGGTCGTGCACGCTACACCGATCCCGGAACTGCCCGCCAGTCGCGACGTATTGCCCTCTCAACTGGCAGAGCGTGGTCCGTTTCTCTTTATTGTGGTGCCATCCTGTTCATTGCGTTCGGATTGCCGGCGGGCCTGATCGTCGTGTGGAGTATCGAGAATTTCGCAGTCGAATTCGATTCCGGATACTGGCAGCTTATCGCCAACACCCTGATGCTGGCAGGTTTCGCCGCCATGTTCATCACTGCGGTGGCCATGTTGCTGGGATTCACGGTGCGACGGTCACCCGGTCTTGTAAATCGCAGCCTTGCCCGCGTCGCAACTCTCGGCTACGCCATACCCGGTGCCGTGCTGGCTGTCGGGTTCTTCGTGCCGGTCGCCTGGCTCAGTCGCGCGCTCAACCAGCTGGTTACCGGCAGCGACGGTTCGATTATCGCGCTGCAAAGCGGCCTGATGGTCATTTTCCTCGCATACCTGGCGCGCTTCCTGGCGGTGGCACATGGGCCGGTCGAGAGCGCACTGCAGCGCATCCGACCGAGTGTCGAGGAAGCAGCACGCGGCATGGGAGTATCCGGGTTGCGGTTGCTGGGGCGGGTGCATCTGCCGATACTGCGTCCCGCGATTCTGACTGCGGCCCTCCTTGTCTTTGTGGACCTTATGAAAGAACTTCCCATCACGTTGATGACTCGTCCGTTCGGCTGGGACACGCTCGCAGTGCGAGTCTTTCAGCTGACGACCGAGGGCGAATGGGAACGAGCTGCCATGCCCGCACTCGCTATCGTCATTGCCGGCTTGCTGCCGGTAATCCTGCTCACACGCCGGCGCTACTGATGCTGACGCTGACGGACGTCACTTTCCGCTATGGCGACGATGTCATTCTCGATGCTGTTTCGCTGACGCTCGAGCGTGGACAGATCGGTTGCATTCTTGGTCCCAGCGGCAGTGGCAAGACGACGCTCCTGCGCTGCATCGCCGGATTCGAATCCGTCTGCGGCGGCGAGATTCACGCCGGCTCCAACAAGCTGAGTTCCCCGCTGCACCAGGTGCCGCCGGAACAGCGGCGAATCGGCATGGTGTTTCAGGATTACGCCTTGCTGCCGCATTTGTCGACACTCAAGAACGTTGCGTTCGGTCTACGCGGCATGTCATCTGCCGAGAAGCGTTCCCGTGCCTTGCACTTCCTGCAAAAAGTCGGCCTTGACGACCTTGCGGAACGCTATCCGCACGAACTCTCAGGCGGCCAGCAACAACGGGTGGCCATTGCACGCGCGATGGCTCCGGAGCCGGACCTGTTGCTGATGGACGAACCTTACTCAAATCTTGATCTTGCTCTCCGCCAGACCCTCGGCCAGGAAATGCGTGCGCTGCTCAAATCGCTGGGCGCCACCGCGCTCATTGCGACACACGATCACCATGACGCATTCGCAATGGCCGACATGACCGGCGTCCTCAACCACGGACGTTTGTTGCAATGGGACACCGCGTATCGGTTGTATCATCGGCCGGCAGATCGATTCGTGGCCGAGTTCGTCGGCAAGGGAGTGTGGCTGCCCGGTCGCATCGCGACCGGGCAGTCGGTAGAAATCGAGACAGGCCTTGCCAGTGGCAGCATGATTGCCGACTGGCCGGTCGGCACAGCCGTCGATGTGCTTCTGCGCCCCGACGACGTCGTTCACGACGATGACAGCACTCTCACGGCGGAGGTCGTGAACAAGCAATTCAAGGGCTCGGAATTTCTTTACGAATTGCGACTGCCGAGCGGCGCACGACTCCTGTCATCAGTGCCGAGCCATCACAATCACGCCGTCGGCGAGTCGATCGGCATTCGTCTGGAAACCGATCATGTAGTCGTGTTCCGGCGGGAGCATGGCGAGATTCGGGGCCCGTTCACTTAAGCCAGGCTAGTCCCGTATTCCACGCCGGCTGCGGCTCATCAGGTACAGGAATAGTGGTACGCCGACCGCAGCCGTCACCGCGCCGACCGGCAGTTGGCGTGGTGCGATGATGTTGCGTGCCAGTGTATCGGCGATCACCAGCAACGTTCCTCCGGCAAGCGCCGACGCGGGCAACACGATGCGATGATCACTGCCGGCCACCAGGCGCACTGCATGGGGAATGACGAGTCCAATGAAGCCGATTACACCCACGGTCGTTACCGAGATGGCAACCGCCAGCGACGTCACCGCGAAAATGCACAGGCGAAAGGTACCTACTCGCAGACCCACTATGGCCGCCTGTAATTCGCCACGGGCAAGCACATTGAGGTGTCTGGCGAAGACGGCACCAGTTAGTGTGATGATTGCGAGAAGCAGGAGACTGCGTGCCGGTGAGTGCGTGAAGCTTAAATCACCCATGAGCCAGAACAGCATGCCCCTGAGATTCTGGTCGGGGCTCAGCGCCA
>CAYVLL010000265.1:0-2929 GCA_964452235.1 uncultured Woeseiaceae bacterium | reverse complement strand
TCATCCAGTTCCTGCGCCAACGCGATCTGCAAATGGTGGCCAGGCATGGCCTCGTGCACAGTCAGGACCTCGATTTCGTATTTCGGGCGCACTTCGGGACGATACAGGTTCACATAGTAGTAACCGGCCCGACTGCCGTCCGCCGCCGGCCGGCTGTAATAGGCCGTGGTGGTGTCCGGTGCGATGCTGTCGGGAATGGGCCGTAAGCCATAAGGCATACGTGGCAGTTTGCCGAAAAGCCTGACGAGCTCCGGATCGATGCGCTTGCTGGTTGCCAGATAAGCCTCGAACAGGTCGTCCGGATTGTCGAAGTAGAATTGCGGGTCCGTGCGCAGGAAGTGCAGAAAGTCCGCAAAGTCACCTGAGAAATCGAGCTCGTCAATAATCGACTGCATCTCTGCGCGCAGCCGGCTCACCTCCGACAGCCCGAGCTCGTGAATCTCATCGGGCGTCATCCGGGTCGTCGTGTAAAGGCGTACCCGGTGCTCGTAGAAATCTTTGCCATAAGGTAATTCTGATGCCCCGATACTGTCGCGACAGGCTGGCAGATAGGTATCCGTGAAATATCGACTGAAGCGGCGGTAGGCCGGAACGATCTCATCGTCGATAACAGATTTGGCGCGTTGTCGCAGCCGTTTCTGCTCGTCGGGCGATATGTTATCCGGCATGTTCCTGAAAACGGCAAAGAAAGGGCTATCCTCGGCGTTCTCAACGAGCTGTGCGGCGATCTGGTCAGGCACTCGTTGCATCAGGATCACCGGCGGCATGTACCCGGCCCGGCGGCCGCGCTCCTGCAAGTCCATAGTCTGCCTGATATACATGTCGACGCCCGCCATGCGTTCGAGCCAGTTCTCATAGTCGCTGACTGTCGCCAGACGCAAGGTTTCGGCGGTAGCGTCGAGGTTCTGTACGCCACCTCGGTGATGTACGGGCATCAGGTAGTTTCGAAAGCGCCAGGCTTCCAGATCGTTCTGCAGTTCACGTCGAAACAGGTCGTAGTTGAGTTGTGCATTCTCGTCGAGCCGGGTCGCGTCGATTGCGGACAGCCGATCCAGAAAATCGCGCTGATCCTGTTTCCGTCGTTCGATGGCCTCGATAGACAGGTCGGGCCAGCGACCGTCAAAGCGACGGTCGCCGAGCCGGGATGCAAAAACAGGGTTCTCGACCAGTTGCCATTCCCAGGCTTCGTCAAGCAAAGCATCGAATTCGTCCTGAGGGGCTGCATGAAGCGGCAGGTACGCTATCAGAAGAATGGTTGCTGTCATGAGGTGACGATTCGCCATCCGTTTTCTCCGGCAGGTCGTAAGCGTACATTGTTGCGTTGTTGCGAGCGGCTGGCAACCGCAGTTCGACTTGGCTATCATTGCGCGCACTGATCAACAGGGTAGGCAGAAGAGACCCCGTTATTCGACGGGGCGCCGAAGGCGCAACTCGCCCGGAAACGCTCAGGCACACGGACTGCAGACTCTGATCAGCTCTGGAGAGAGGCCGGAACAACGGTCCACCGAAGGGGTATGCGACCAAGAACGGTCTGCGATCTCTCAGGTAATTTGGACAGAGGGGCGGCTCGCGAGAAGACTGCATTCATTGCGGCGTCTGGCGAGCCGCCCTTTTTTTATTGCTTGATCGGCCGCCAGCGGACGCATCACAACACTGCCGGAGCCAGCAATGGGATTGAAGACGGCGCTACATGACGAACATCTCGCGGCCAACGCGCGAATGGTCGATTTCGGCGGTTGGGATATGCCACTGCACTACGGCTCCCAGATTGAAGAGCATCACGCGGTAAGAAAGCGCGTTGGCATCTTCGATGTGTCCCACATGACCGTGGTCGATGTCGAGGGCGAGGCAGCGCAGGATTTTCTAAGGGTCCTTCTGGCCAACGACGTGGCGAAGCTCCAGGCGACGGGCAGCGCTCTGTACACCTGCATGCTCAACCCGGCCGGCGGCGTCATCGATGACCTGATCGTCTATTTACGCGGCGAGTCGCAGTATCGACTGGTCGTCAATGCGGCTACGCGCGAAAAAGATCTCGCGTGGATTCGGCTGCAAGCGGCATCGCGCGCGGTTGAAGTGGTGGAACGTGCGGAGCTTGCGATGATCGCCGTTCAGGGTCCGCTGGCCCGTGCTTTGGCTGCCGACCTGATCGGTCAGCAATGGCACTCCGCGGTCCTGGCGCTGAAACCCTTTAACGCACTGCAGGCCGGTTCGTTGTACGTTGCCCGCACCGGCTATACCGGGGAAGACGGCTTCGAAATCATTCTGGGCGCAGACGATGCCGCCGCCATGTGGCAGGCATTGGTCGGCCGGGGGGCGGTGCCGTGCGGCCTGGGCGCTCGCGATACCTTGCGCCTCGAAGCCGGTCTCAATCTCTACGGGAACGATATGGACGAGCAAACCTCGCCGCTGGAAGCCGGTCTCGCATGGACCATTGCATGGGATCCCGCAGATCGTGCCTTCATAGGTCGGGATGCGCTGGCGGCACTACTCAAGCAGTCGACCCGGCAGCGTTTTGCCGGCCTGTTGCTTGAGGGCCGCGGTGTCCTCAGGAATCACCAGCGAGTTGCGACGGTTGCCGGTGACGGCGAAATCACCAGCGGTGGGTTCTCGCCCACGCTCGAGCGTTCCATTGCTTTGGCGAGGTTGCCGGCCGGGGACTATCACCATGCGCAGGTGGATATCCGCGGCCGACTGCAGGAGGCGAAGATCGTCAGCCCGCCGTTCGTGCGCAATGGCCGCATTCGAATTGAGTTGTAAGTCAGATCGGACGTTGCCGGTGTGCCATCGCGCACCAACCCCGGTTGTACGGACATTGAGAAACGAGGAGATAGACGATGAGTGAATTGCCAGGTGACTTGCGTTACACGAGCGAACACGAATGGCTGCGCAAGGAAGAGGACGGTAGCGTAACCATCGGCATTACGGATCA
>CAYVLL010000264.1:0-2938 GCA_964452235.1 uncultured Woeseiaceae bacterium | reverse complement strand
CAAACTGGCGGCGATCCCGGCCCGGATAAACCCGATATCCCTGCTGTTGCCCGGCAACAAAATACGGGGTGGGGCGAATGACGTCTGCGAGTTTGGTCGCATTTGCGGTAATCGCTTCCTGGATACTCGGATTTGTTTCGGTGGTCCTTGTCGCCACCGGAGTCGCACGACGCACCGGCTGCGCGCTGGTCGGAAAGTCCTGTGGCAGCTTCAGGACTTCCAGGGCACCGCTGCGATTCAGGACAACACGATCCGCATAAACGGCATGCAGTGTGGCGCCCGGCACGACCACGTCGTCAATGGCGTAGACTTTCTCCTGGTTGCGCGTATCGGCAATGATAGCGATGGACTGCGCGGCATCGGCGGCTGCAATAGTGCCTTTCAGCGACAGGTTAAGGCGTGTCTCCTCGAGGTCGTCCAAAGATTCGCTGACGGGTGGGGGTGCCTCAGCGCTGGCTACGCCAAACAAGTGAGCGTCGGCGATCGCCTGGACATCGGGTTGCGCGGCACCGCGCGCCGTCGCTGCAGCCGCACTGCGCTCCGCGGGGGTTACTGCAATAGGGGCGCCGGCCTCCGGATCCGGAATCAGCAACCAGACCATGCGCGCGACTTGCCAGGCTATTGCGATGACCAGCAGCAGGGCAACCCACTTCGGTAGCCGTTGATTTATGACTGCGACCCAACGCTCACGGTCCAAGCTGCTGAAATCGGTCCATTTTGCGGTTATCGCCATGCTTGCACCTTGCCCGGCGTGCCTGCTGTTGCAGCCCGATACCGCTGCGCGGGCCGGCGCGGCATCGACAGCACTTGATGATACGGTTTCATCCCCTTGCCAGACAAGCCCAAAGGATGAAAAAAACCTTTATACGGCAAGTAGCTAGCTCCTTTACTTAACGCAGTTTTTAGGCAAAGCTCTCGCCGCTCGGGCCGGTGTAAAGAAATGCCCCGGTTACTCTGGAGAATGCGGCGGGTCGCCCCTATATAATGGTACTGACGTTATCGCATTCGACGGACTGTGACACTCAGAGACGGCAAAAATGCGACGCATTGCCCCCAAAACACCGATTTATAGGACTACGTTTGTGAATCATGGCTGAACGCAGAACATCGGAAACACGCACTCCCGACCGCGACGTGGCTGTCGATGAGGCCCGTCCCAAGCTCAAGCGGCCGCCGTTATATCGGGTGGTGTTGATAAACGACGACTATACCCCCATGGAGTTCGTTGTGGAGGTTCTGCAAACGGTTTTCGGCATGCAGCGCACGCAGGCGACACGAGTCATGCTGGAGGTGCACACCAAAGGCAAGGGGATTTGTGGCATTTTCAGTTTCGAAATTGCCGAGACCAAAGTCGCCCAGGTCACCAACATCGCCCAGCAGCAACAACACCCGTTGTTGTGTACGATGGAGGAGTCGTGATTGAGAATCGTGTACGTCGCAGGCGCTTTTTTACCAGGTAACAGTCTATGCTGAGCAGCGAACTCGAATTTTGTCTTCATGAGGCGTTTCAGAGCGCCCGCAATCGCCGCCATGAATTCATGACGGTGGAACATCTGCTGCTGGCGCTTCTGGATATCCCCAAGGTTCACGAGATCCTTAAAGCCTGCAACTCGAATATCGGCCAGTTGCGCCGTCAGTTGAGCGAATTCATCGATGAGGCGACGCCGCTCATGCCGGCTGATGATGACCGGGAAGTGCAACCGACACTCGGTTTTCAGCGCGTCCTGCAGCGGGCGGTATTTCACGTTCAGTCCAGCGGCAAGAAGGAGGTGACCGGCAGCAATGTCCTGGTCGCTATTTTCAGCGAAAAGCAGTCACAGGCGGTCTATTTTCTCGGGCTGCAGGATATAACCCGACTTGATGTCGTCAATTATATCTCGCACGGTTTGCCGCAGCTGCGCAATGAAGGATCCGAAGAAGAACCGGAGGCGCCCGTCAACCCGGAAGGGGAGCCGGAGGCACGTGCACTCGAGTTGTACGCGACGAACCTGAACAACCTGGCGATCAGCGGCAAGATCGATCCTCTCATCGGACGCGACGTCGAGATCGAACGCACGGTGCAGATACTGTGCCGCCGCCGCAAGAACAATCCGTTGTATGTCGGTGATGCCGGCGTGGGCAAGACGGCGCTCGCCGAGGGGCTCGCACGAATGATCGTCGAGGAACGGGTTCCGGACGTATTGCGCGAGAGCACGATTTACGCCCTCGATATGGGCGCGCTGATAGCGGGCACCAAGTATCGTGGCGATTTCGAGAAGCGCCTGAAGTCAGTCATCGCCGAAATTCGTCAGGATCCCGGCGCGATACTTTTCATCGACGAAATACACACAGTGATCGGTGCAGGAGCAGCGTCCGGCGGGGTAATGGATGCGTCGAATCTAATCAAGCCGGTACTGGCAAACGGCGAAATACGCTGCATCGGCTCGACTACGTACGCCGAGTATCGTGGCATTTTCGAGAAGGACCACGCGCTGGCCCGACGCTTCCAGAAGATCGATGTGCCTGAACCCAGCCTGCAGGAAACCATCGCGATTCTGCAGGGGATCAAATCGCGATTTGAAGAACACCATGGCGTGACCTACGAACCCGCCGCGCTGGAAGCTGCTGCGGAACTGGCGGCGAAACATATCAATGACCGGCGTTTGCCGGACAAGGCCATTGACGTGATCGACGAAGCCGGCGCACATCTCCGGCTGCAGCCGGTCGGCGACCGCGAAGATCGGGTCACTGTGACCCTGGTCGAGAATATCGTGGCGAAAATGGCGCGAATTCCTTCTAAAAGCGTTTCTGTATCGGACAAGGATGTGCTGCGCACCCTCGAGCGCGACCTCAAGCTGACTATTTTCGGGCAGGACGCGGCGATCGAGGCACTTGCCGCGGCCATCAAGATGGCGCGATCCGGGCTTACCGAAGATTCCAAGCCGATTGGCTCATTCCT
>CAYVLL010000263.1:0-2965 GCA_964452235.1 uncultured Woeseiaceae bacterium | reverse complement strand
TTGCGTCCTTGTCGACGGCGTCTTCCATGTCGAAGTCGAGGCGACTGCGGTCGGCACCGATATTGCCGCCGGTGACGCCATAGCGCAGTACCGCCCCCAGTAAATGCAATGCCGTATGCATGCGCATATGCTGGTAACGACGTTGCCAGTCGAGCGACGCACGCACCGTGTCGTCGGGTGCCGGCAACAAGGAACCGGCTGCTGCAATGTGCAGGATCTCGCCGGGATCGCCGTAACGCGTATCGATGATAGTTGCCTGACCGCCGGACCACGAGAGCGTGCCCTGGTCACCGGGTTGGCCACCGCCCATCGGGTAAAAAATGGTCCGATCGAGAACCAGCGCCGGCCCTGCTTCGTGCGCAACGACTCGCAGTACCGATGCGTCGCATTCCCTGAGGTAAGAATCCTGTCGAAATAGTTCTTCGGTCATGTGCGTGCCTGCGGTCTCCCAACCTCCGGAACCCCGACCATACCAAAATAAAGGGTCGGACCGATTCTCGCCGCGAAAGCCGTTCACGACAATCCCCGAGCGTATCGATTGCCACCTGCAGGAGCCCGTACCACGGGCGACAAGCGATTGCGCGGCAATCCATGTCGATCGCCCGTAATACGGGCTCCTACCCGAAAATTGGCCTGATCCCCTTTTCTCTGCGGTCACTTCTCGGTGCGCAATCAAAAAGTTCCCGGTAACAGCGGGCGAAGTGCGATGCCGATGCGAAACCGGACGCAACCGCCACTTGCAGGATGGGCATCGTGGTCTGGCGCAGCAGCAACCGCGCTCTCTGCAAGCGCAATTCCAGGTAATAGCGCGTCGGCGTTTTGCCCAGGTGATTGCGAAAGAGACGTTCTAGCTGGCGCACGGACAGGTCGACCGATTTCGCCAACTCGTGCAGCGCCACCGGCGACTCGAGATAGGCCTCCATGTACGCGATGACGGCCAGCAGTTTCGGATTGCTGATGCCGGTACGGTACTGGATCGACATGCGTTGCTTGTCGTGCGGCTGGCGCACGAAGTTGTGCAGCATCTGCTCGGCGACGCCGATGGCCAGCTCATCGCTGAAGTCGCGCGAGATCGCGTAAATCATCATGTCCAGCGGCGCCGTACCACCAGAACAGGTAAACCGGTCCCGATCGATCTCGAAGAGGGTGGCCGTGATATCAAGGCGCGGAAAATCCTCGACGAAGCCCTCCATGTTTTCCCAGTGGATCGTGCAACGGTAGCCATCGAGCAAGCCGGCGCGCGCGAGTGCCAGCGAACCGGTACATACACCGCCGAGCGCCATGCCGCGTCGTGCCAACTCACGCAGCCGGTCGAATACCTTCTGATTATTGAATTGCTCGGCCCGTACCCCGGCGCAGACGAACAGTGTCTGTGTGTTGAAGTCCTCGAACAGGGAGCCGTCCGGCACCATGGCAATGCCGTTGCTTGCCTTGGTCGGCTGCCCATCGTGGGTAACCACATGCCAGCTATAGAGCTTTTTACCACTCAAGCGGTTGGCGGCACGCAATGGTTCGACGCAGGACGTAAAAGCCATCATGGAAAAATCCGGCAATAGCAGGAACGCGATGTTCTGCGGCGTGCCGACTGACTTCGCATCGAACATGTCAGCCGGCACTCCCGGCTGCGGCGCTCGCTGCAGACAAAGCCGCATTCCGCACCGTTTGCGGTGAGGCACCGAACGTCGAGCGAACGTGTCGCGAGAAGTGCGACGCGTCGGCGAAGCCGCACTCATGCGCGATGCCGGTAATCGAATGTTCCGTCTGCGTCAGCAGCATGTGGGCCTGGCGCAGCCGGCGGCCCAGCGAATACTTCCACGGCGACATGCCGAGCTCGTCACGAAAGATGCGTTCGAGTTGCCGGCGCGAAACACCGACACGTACTGCGATAGTCTCGACCGACGGCGGCTGTGCAAGATTCTGTTCGATAAGGTTGATAGCAGTCTCGAGTCGCGGATCGCGCGGCTGATGTTCTATGACAACGTGCGGTTGCGGCGCATTTGCCGGGCGTGCGCTGTCGGCCAGCAGGATGTGCAACGCCTTGGCGGCAACGGCCTTGCCCAGATGGCGTTCGACGATCCAGGCGGCAAGGTCGACCGCGCCCGTGCCGCCGGCGCAGGTTATGCGCGGCCCGTCCACGACGAACAGGCGGTCGGCGACAGGCACGACATCGGGAAACGCCTTTTTCAGGTCCCAGTAGTGGTACCAGGATACACAGCACTGGCGGCCGGACATGAGGCCGAGCCGTATCAGCGTGAACACCGCAGTACAAAGTCCAATGAGCGGAACACCTGCTTCGGCAGCACGCAATAAATAGGAGTCGGTAGCGGCGTCTGCTTGCGGCCCGTCGTGCAGCAATCCGCCGACAATGACGAGGTAATCGAAGGCGCGCGGATCGACGAACGCGGAATCGGCCGCAACACGAGTGCCGCAGCTCGTACGCATTTCCCTGCCGTCCGCACTCATCACCGACCAATGGCAGTCACGCTGCCGGCTGCGATCGCCGTCGTCGGTCGCCAGCCGCAAGACGTCCAGGAACCCGGCAAACGGCAGCAGTGTGAAGTTGCGCAAGGTGACGAAGCCGACGCGAAGGCGCGGCAGCTCTGCGTTCGATGCGGGGATCCCGTTCGGCGGACCGCTGCTCATGGTCATCTCTCCGGCACAGCGATGTTGGAGCGAGTCTGCTTATGCCGTCCCCGGGTGTCAATGATAGTCAGCGTGTCGCGATTGTACCGGCGCAACTGTCGGCCCTGTTCTATGCGCCAGGAACCTCACTCGACAAAATACCCCTGTAGGAGCCCGTATCACGGGCGATTGTCGTTCGTTTGCCCCGCAACCGTGAATCGCCCGTGATACGGGCTCCTACAACGCACCTCGAGGTCCTTCCATTGAAAAAATTCTCCGCATGGTCCCTCGCGCGCAACGCCCTGACCGGTCACGACGGCTGGACGCGCCAATGGCGCAGTCC
>CAYVLL010000262.1:0-2970 GCA_964452235.1 uncultured Woeseiaceae bacterium | reverse complement strand
CGCGCTCCAACATCAACCTTTCGCCGCTTCCTGCTTCCCCGATATAAACAACGCATCGATAATCAACAACACTGCACCCACGGTGATCGCCGAGTCCGCCACATTGAACGACGGAAAAGGCCAGCCTGCGATCCACACCTGGATGAAATCGACGACGTGACCTAAACGCATACGATCGATGACATTGCCGATAGCGCCGCCCAGTACCAGCGCGAGCCCGGTCGTAAGCACGCGCTGGCCCGCAGCACGCAATCGCCACAGCCAGACCACAATCACCACGCTGACAACGAGCGCCAGAATAGTAAAAAACCAGCGCTGCCAGCCGGATGCGTCCGCGAGAAAGCTGAATGCTGCCCCGGGATTCTGCTGATGCGTGATATTCAAGAACGAATTGATCGTTATCCTGTCGTACAGCGGCACCCACTTCAGGATCGCCCACTTCGTCAACTGGTCAAAGGCGACGACCAGCGCCGATAGCGTCATGGCAAGTGCGAAAACCGGCGGGTTCGCCGGATTCTCCGTTTTACTTTCGGTCACTGTCACTCCTTTTGAAAGGCGAACGGTCAGGCAGCGAGTATCTCTTTCGCCTGTGCTGAATCGAGGTGCATTTGCTCGACCAATGCCCTGGCGTCGGCGAATTTCTTTTCGCTTCGGATACGGGCAATGAAATCGACCTGAATATATTCACCGTAGATATCGGCGTCAAAGTCGAAGATATGCACTTCCAGCAGCGGCTTGGTGCCGCCGAATGTCGGGCGGGTGCCTACGCTGGCAACTGCATCGAGTGGTTTTTTCCCAAGCCCGCGCACGCGCGCAGCGAAAATACCCATGACCGGGCTCTGGCGTCGACGCAGATTGACGTTCGCGGTGGGATAGCCGAGATCATGGCCGAGTCCGACTCCGGCGATGACCCGGCCTGACATGCTGTAATGCCGGCCGAGCAGGCGCGATGCGTGCTCGAGTTCCCCGCTCCACAATGCCTGTCGAATGGCCGTACTGCTCACCCGATCGCCGTCGACAATCACGCTCGATTCCTGCCGCACCTCGAAGCCCAGCGATTTCCCGGCCCGTCGGAGGTGCTCGACCGTGCCGCTGCGACCGCTGGCAAAGCGAAAATCGTCGCCCAGCACCAGGCAGCGCGCGTTCATGGCATGAATCAGTAGTTGGCGAATGAACGTATCGGCCGCTATGTTACGCATCCGATCGTCGAATCGTGGACAGAAGAAAATATCAACGCCCGCGTCTGCCAGTGCTTCGAATTTTTCACGAAAGCGCATCAGCCGTGCAGGCGGACTTTCCGCAGAGAAAAACTCCCTGGGCGTCGGTTCGAAGCTCATGACGATGGACGGCAGTCCGGATTCCGCCGCGGTCGTCAGCACGGTATCGAGCAGTTTTCGATGGCCGAGATGCAGGCCGTCATACGCGCCGATGGTCGCAACGCTGCCGCGCGCGACACGATCGAAGGGAAAGTTATGGGCGGTCCGGACTAATTGCATGCACGAACCACTCTTGCATTGAAACCTGGCAGCATCATGCCCTGCTCTCCTCAGCGCAGCCGCAATGCCGCCGGGCGAAGCCCGGACAGCAGCAATACAGCGAAGTACACCAATGCACCAGTAACAATACTGAAGCCGAGCCACAGTGACCGGCCGCCAACCCCGCTGGCCAGCCACCAGTCGATCGGCCGTGACATCAATACCAGGCAGACTGCCATGGCGGCGTTAGCGAGGAAAAATCGCGCAAGAAGCGGCAGCCAGTCCGGGGAATGGCGGATGACGCCATCGCGCCGCAGTCCGCGATACAGAAGCCATGCGTTGACGACGGCCGCAATCGAAATGGCCAACGCCAGCCCGGCGTGCGAGCCGGGGTGACCCGCCCGGGTCAGCAGAATCGCAAAAGTAACGCTCAGGACAAAATTCACCAGCAGTGCGATAAGGCCGACCTTGACCGGAGTTTTCGTATCCTCGCGCGCGAAATAGGCGGGCGCGAGAATCTTCACCAGCGAAAACCCGATCAAGCCGATAGCGAATGCTTCGAGACTCAGTGCAGTCATCTCGACATCGAAGGCACTGAACTCGCCGCCGTAGAAAATGGTCGCCACGAGCGGATCTGACAACAATATCAGCCCGATTGCCGCCGGCACGGCGATGAAGAGCACGAGCTTCATCGACCAGTCCACCGTGCGCGCGAAGTCCTCGGTTGAGGCGCTGGCATGTTGCCGCGACAAATACGGCAGGGTCACCGTGGCCAGCGCTATGCCGAACAGTCCCAGCGGAAATTCCATCAGGCGATCCGAGTAATAAAGAAGGCTGATTTTACCGACACCGAGCAGTGACGCGATGATCCCGCCGAGCAGGACATTTATCTGCGCCACGGACGAGCCGAAAATCGCCGGCAACATGAGTTTGCCGATGCGCCGGACGCCCGCGTGTGTAGGCAACCAACGCGGTCGCGGGATGGCGTGGATTTTGGCAAGAAACGGGATCTGGAACAGCAACTGCACGACACCGGCGATGAAAACACCATACGCCAGTGCCATGCCGGGCTCCGCGAGCTTCGGCGACAGCCAGATGGCGCTGGCAATGAGCACCACGTTGAGCAGCACCGGCGTAAAGGCCGGCGCGGCAAATTTTCCGTAGGTGTTGAGAATGCCGCCGGCGAATGCCGTCAGCGAAACGAAGAAAAGATAAGGAAAAGTGAAGCGCAGCATCGTGGTCGCAAGGTCGAAGCGCCCGTCTTCGCCGATGAAGCCGGGCGCGACCATCAACACCAGCAATGGCGCCGCGATCACACCGATGAGCGTGATGACAAACAGTATGAGACCCATCGTGCCGGCAACAGCATCAACCAGGACGCGTGCCTCTTCGTGGTCGTGTTGCTCGCGGTAGCGGGCCATGACGGGAACGAAGCCTTGCGAGAACGCGCCTTCGGCAAAGAACCGCCGCAGCATGTTCGGAATGCGGTTGGCGA
>CAYVLL010000261.1:0-2975 GCA_964452235.1 uncultured Woeseiaceae bacterium | reverse complement strand
CATCGAAAGAGCCGGCGTCGAGTTCGGTATCGACATAGCGAAGTTCGGCGTAGTTATAGTCGAGCTCAGCAGCGCTTGCAGCGCCAAGTGCGAGCAGACCTGCAAACGTGCCGACGACTGCTTGCCCAAGTCGTTTATTCATCGTCACTCTCCATTCCGTGAAACCTGATTTGCATCGCCCGGGAGTCTGTTGTTCACGTACAACATAAATCCCTTGCATGGCGGCGCATGCTACCTGACATCCGCACCGTTGGACATCATTATCGGTCACAAAGTTTGCTAAATTCGCGAGCAAAACCGTTGCTCTTTGGCGACAGCCGCTGAGGTCCGACCCCCGGTTGACCCCGGGGTCGGACCTCAGCAAGGGCCTGATTATTTTGCGAATTGTGCTGCGCTACCGCTACCATGCGCGCAACTCGCCAGCGCCGGAGTCCGCCGTGATCAGGAAACTGTCCCTCAAATATTCGATGGAACTTGTCGCCACCATCTTTGCCGTATTGGCCATGCTCGGCGTCGTGCAAACGTTCATCATCGGCAAACATTTCATCATTCCGACGATGATCCTGACGGTCGCCGTCCTGCTGGGTAACCTGGCACGCTACGGCTACCAGGATCAGCCCTGGGCCAAGCAGACGCTGTTCTGGTTCGGGGTGATCGTGACATGCCATGCATTCTTCGCATTGTTCTGGGCCAAGGCGTATCGAGCGGCCCTCGGCGCGTCGTTTGAAACTATTTGCGTCGCCTTTATCGCTGTTATGGCGTTCCTCGTATTTCAATTCGCGCGCCGTAACAGCTTGCTGCGCTGACATGGATCCCTATGCGAGGTAAGTCAAAACTCCGCCTCCCTGCTCAGGCATTCCTTTTTGCGGTGATCGCGGGAGGGCTGGCGTTCGCCCAGCAGAACGATCGACAGCAGCGTTTCGAGGAAATGTCCCGCAAGGCGGAAGAACGTGGACTTGCCGAACCTTTCGCGGGCATTACAGCGAATGGCGAATTCGTTTACGGTCTTTTCCCCATCGAGTCGACAGGAATATCAACGGCGCCAGTGGTGCGTGCCGCCCGTGAGTTTCTCCAAAGTCTCAGTGACGAGCAACGCGGCCGCACGCTGTTTCCGGTTGACGACCCGGAATGGCGCAAATGGATGAACCAGCACTTTTATGTGCGGCAAGGCGTGTCATTCGAAGAGATGACCGGGGAGCAGCGTGATTCAGCGCTGGGCTTGCTGGCTGCGGGGCTCAGTGCGAACGGCCTGCAACTGACGCGCGACGTCATGCGGCTCAACCACACGCTGGGCGAACTCAACGACAACAACTTCGAGGAATTCGGCGAGGGGCTCTATTCGGTCACGGTGATGGGGGAGCCGTCCGCAACCGAACCATGGGGATGGCAACTGGATGGCCACCACCTCGTCATCAATTACTTCGTGCTGGGCGACCAGGTGGTCATGACGCCGTTGTTCCTGGGCTCGGAGCCAGTCATCGCAGAGTCCGGCAAGTACGCCGGAACTGCAATCCTGCAGAAAGAGCAGGATGAGGGGCTTGCCATGCTCCGCAGCCTGAGCGACGCGCAGCAACAGATGGCGGTACTGGATCTCGCGAAGACCGGAAATAACAATATTGCCGAGGCGTTCAGTGACAACCTGGACCTCGAGTACGCGGGCATTCCAGGCGCGCTGTTATCGGAGGAGCAAAAGCAGCGCCTTATGCAGCTCATCGGTCTCTACGTTGCCAACCTGCGCGACGAGCACGCCGCGATAACAATGGCAAAAGTCGAGCAGCACCTTAACGACACTTACTTTGCCTGGATTGGCGAAAGCGAGGACGACGCGGTTTTCTACTACCGCATCTTCAGCCCGGTGATACTTATCGAATTCGATCACCAGCAACCGGCGAACTTGCGCCACATGCATCCGCCCGGCCCGAACCGCCAGCACATCCACGTCGTCGTACGAACGCCGAATGGAAACGACTACGGCAAGGATTTGCTACGACAGCACTACGGGTTGCATCCGCACGATCACTGACGGGCACGAAAACGCCTGACCTTGGCGGCGTTGCCACAGACCTTCATGCTACACCAGGTTCGTGAGCGATTTTTCGAGAGGTCGAGAAAAAGCCAGCCGCAACCCTCCGCGATGGTAGACCCCTCCGGCAATGCGTTCTGCGTGGTCCGACCCGAGTCGGAGACGTTTCCGCACGGCGCACGTCGCTGGAACGACCGGCACTCGGCTCAGAGGATTCGCAAAGCCTGAGCGACGGGCATGCGCGCCGCGCGGACAGCCGGAAACAGACCGCCAATGAAGCCGATTACGAGGGCAGCCACCAGGCCTTGCAGTAGCAAGTCGCCCGTAACGGCAAAATTGAAGACGACCTGGCTGAAGCTTGCGCCGTTCAAAGTCGAAACCTGGAAGCCGTTGAACACTATATAGGCCAGCAGGCCGCCCAGAATTCCGCCTGCGAGTGCAAGCAATACCGATTCGATAATGGTTGACATCATCACGGCGAAAGGCCCGAAGCCGAGCGCGCGCAACGTGGCTATTTCCTTGCCGCGTGCAGAAATCGACGAGTACATCGAGTTCAGCGCTCCGAAAACCGCCCCGATCGACATCAGTATTGTCAATGGATAGCCGATCAGGCGAATAAAATTGCTAAGCCCTTCGGCCTGGCTCGAATAGTAGGCGCGCTCGCTCAACACATCCGGATCGATGCGCGGATCCGCTTTCAGCGCTGCCTCCAGTATAGGCAGGCTGTCCGGACTTTCCAGGCGGACCCGCACCGACTGGTAACTGTTACCGCGCCGGTAGACATCCTGCAATACCCGCACATCGGTCCACAGCTCTGATTCCGATACACTGCCATCAGCCTCAAATGCACCGACAACAGACCAGTCCGTCTGCCCGAATGCGACAGTCGAGCCGACGTCGAGCCCGGCGAACTGCTGTTGCGCAGCGCGGCCGACAATCAACTCGTTACGGC
>CAYVLL010000260.1:1730-2986 GCA_964452235.1 uncultured Woeseiaceae bacterium | reverse complement strand
TTGTCCGCACCGCATAGCACGTCCACCACGTGCCGGATGCCGAAGCGCTCGCCGACGCGGTACACACAGGACAAAGCCTTCCGTGCATCCTCCGTGGCGTCGTAACGCTCCGGCGGGTCGATGCACACATCGCAGTTGCCGCAGTCGTCCTCGAGCGCCTCACCGAAGTACCCGAGCAGCACGCGGCGGCGGCAGGTGAGGCTCTCGGCGAAGGCCACCATGGCGTTGAGCTTGTGGGATTCGATGCGCTGTTGCTGCTCGTTTTGTGTGTTCTCCACGAGCCTGCGTGCCATGACCACGTCCTGTGCACCGAAGAGCAACAGCGCGGTGGACGGCAGCCCGTCGCGCCCTGCGCGGCCGGTTTCCTGGTAGTAGCCCTCGATGTGCTTCGGCATGTCGTAATGCACGACGAATCGAACGTTCGATTTGTCGATGCCCATGCCGAAAGCGACTGTGGCGACGATTACTGGAATGTCGTCGCGAAGGAAGCGCTCCTGCACATCCCGCCGCACCTCTGCCGGCAAGCCGGCGTGGTAGGCCGCTGCTCCGACGCCTTCTGCGGTCAGCGACTCCGCAATTTCTTCCACGCGTCGTCGGGAGAGCGCATAGACGATGCCGGATTCACCCTCGTGCGACGCAAGGAATCGGCTGAGCTGATCCTGCGGGCGGCTTTTCTCGAGGACCTGGTAGCGGATGTTAGGGCGGTCGAAGCTTGTGATATGCCGAACGGCATTCTCCAGCCGCAGCACTCGCACTACGTCTTCGCGGGTCTGGGGATCGGCTGTCGCCGTCAATGCGATCAGCGGTGCCTCCGGAAAATGTTCCCGCAGCGCGCCGAGTTGCGCGTACTCGGGACGGAAGTCGTGTCCCCATTGCGACACGCAATGGGCCTCGTCGATGGCAATGAGTGCAATTGTCGTCCCCTGGAGTCGCTCGATGAAGCCTGGATTCATCAACCGTTCGGGCGCAACGTACAGCAGGTCCAGGGCACCGTTCTGCAGCCGCTGCAAAATGTCCTCCGCCTCACGCGGCGCGAGACTGGAATTGTAGAAGGCGGCGCGTACGCCGTTTCCCGTCAGCGCATCAACCTGGTCTTTCATGAGTGAGATCAGCGGCGATACCACCAGCGCCACACCCGGGCGATGCAGGGCCGTGAGCTGATAGCAAAGCGACTTGCCGCCACCGGTCGGCATGAGGACAAACGCATCGCGACCCGCGATAAGGTCCTCGATGATCGCCTGCTGGTGCGGCCGAAA
>CAYVLL010000260.1:0-1630 GCA_964452235.1 uncultured Woeseiaceae bacterium | reverse complement strand
AGCCGCGTAACCGGCTGGAATAACCGGCGATAGCGCGCCGGGGTCAGCCCGGTCCGACGCTTGAAGAGTTGGCGGAAGAACGACAGGTCTTCGTATCCGACGCGGGCGCTGATTTCCTCGACCGGTGCACGACTTGATTCCAGCAAACGCTTGGCCTCTTCGACACGAAGGTTTTGCACGTAGTCCTTCAGGGAAACCCCGGTCGCTTTTTTGAAGCGGCGCTTTAGTGTGCGCTCGGCAAGCCCGGACCACTCGGTCACGCGCGCGATCACCGCATTCTCGACGATATGCGCGGCAAGCCATTCTTCACAGCGCCGGACGGCCGCGTCCGAATGCAGCGTGTCGCGCACGAGCGGCGTGAAAGGAAGTTGTCCCTCCTCATGCCACTTGAGCAGGTAGACTTTGGCGATGCGCAAGGCTTCGCCCGGGCTGATATGGCGGGCGATAATATGCAGCGCGAGGTCGTGCCAGGAGGTGGTGCCGCCGGCCGTCACGATCCGGCCTGCTGTGTCAGCCACGACCAGGTTCGGAGCAGGCTGAAAGTCAATGGCTGGATACTGGTTCTTGAACAGCTCCCGGTAGCCCCAGTGCGAGGTCGCCGGGCAGCCATCGAGAAGGCCGCTTTCGGCCAGCATAATGGCGCCGGAACAGGCGGAATAAAGCTCCGAACCGGCCCTATAGGACGCACGCAGCCAGGCCATCAGCTCCGGATAGCGACCGTGGATGGATTCGTCCGGGCTCAACCATAGCTCCGGCAGGATGATGATCGGCGCGCCTGCGCCCTCTGCAATTACGCGATCCGGAATGACCGGCACACCATATCCGCAACGGAAGGGGTCCGCATGCAGCGATACAATGCGCACCCTGAAGCGAGTATCGAGGGCCGGTTCACGGACCAGCGTCTGCCACAACTCGCCAGCCGCGCAGAGCACGTCGACCATGCCATAGAGCGCCGATCCGGCTGTCTCGGGCACCGCCACGATATCGACGTCGATAAACTCGCGGTCAGAACCCGCCATCGTCACCCTCCTGAATGGCAGAAATGCCCTCGTTCTGGCTTGTTTGCTGCTTATATACCAGATCGTCCGGTTCTACTTTAAGTCCCACGCCCAACCGGATCGGGCGCTGACGGTCCGGAACGCAAAGAGGACACGGACATGCAAAATGAAAAGACCATGAATGGCCTGAATCTGGAACAGTTGACCCAGACCGTGCAGGTACTGACCGACGATCCAAAACTGGCCCAATTCGAATTCCGGGCCCGCAACACCTGGATCAGTGGTGGCGAAAATCGCTCGAGCATCAAGGATTTCTACGGTGCCGGACAGGAAGATACGTCGCGCACCAGCGCCTGGGAGTTCATCAACGGCGAACCGCCCGTGCTGCTCGGCAACAACGAAGGCGCTAACCCGGTCGAGTTCCTGCTGCATGCGCTGGCCGGCTGCGTTACCACCACCACAGTGGTGCACGCTGCCGCGCGCGGTATCACCATCCACAAGCTCTCGACCGAACTCGAGGGCACGATTGATTTGCAAGGGATGCTGGCCCTGGATGAGGATGTTTCTGCGGGCTATCGCAACATCAACATCCGCATGGACATCGAGGCCGACTGCAGCGAGGCGGAACTGGA
>CAYVLL010000259.1:0-3019 GCA_964452235.1 uncultured Woeseiaceae bacterium | reverse complement strand
GCTAGTCTGCCGCTCCGAGAAGCGTCGTATCGATCAGGTCGCAAAGGCAATGGATGACCAGGTGATGCACCTCCTGTATGCGAGCGGTGCGCTTCGCCGGCACGCGAATCTCGACGTCGTTATCGGCCAGCAGCCCGGCGAGGCGGCCACCGTCCCGGCCGGTCAGCGCCACGACCTTCATGCCTCTCTCATGCGCTGCGATAATCGCACGGCATACATTCTCCGAGTTTCCCGACGTCGAGATCGCAAAGAGCAGATCATTCTGGCGGCCGAGCGCGCGTACCTGCTTGGCAAAGATGTCGTCAAAGGAATAATCATTGGCGATGGACGTCAAGGTGGACGTGTCGCTTGTCAACGAGAAAGCGGGAAGTCCCGGGCGTTCCATTTCGAAACGGTTCAGGAGCTCAGATGAAAAATGCTGGGCGTCAGCGGCGGAACCGCCGTTGCCGCAACTGAGTATTTTCCCGTCATCGAGCAACGCCTGGCTCATATGGTGCCCGGCAACGACGATGGCTGAACTCAATACGCTGACCGCGGCTTGCTTGGTCGCAATGCTTTCGGCGAAGTGGGTCTTTACCCGGGTTTCCCCATCCATCAAGTCTTGACCTGTGTGAGAATCAGCCCGGTCTGAAGGCGTCTTGTAGCCATTGTAGCGTGAATGTGTTCCGGGACCGACCGTCGAGCGCCACGACATCGAAGCGCGTCGCGTGCTGCCGGTATTCGGAATATCGGCCCAGAAAAAAAGCCGCGGCACCGAGCAGTTTTCTTTGCTTGTGTCGATCAACAGATTCGCAAGCGTTCGCAAAACGGCTTGCTTTGCGATACCGGACCTCCACGAAGACCAGGCAGTTGCCGTCCCGCATGATCAGGTCGATTTCACCGATCCTGCAGCGAAAATTCCTGGCAACCAGTACGAGGCCGCGGGACAACAAGTGGGCAAGAGCCAGCTCTTCGGCACCCTGGCCTATTGCTCGCGTGGAGTTCGCTGCCATTCTTCGGCCGGCCCGGGGTTCTCTGTGCCCGATTCACGCATGAGCGAGTCCCGACCCGGCGCATCCGGCACGGCGACCGGCTGGCCACGCACGAACTGTGCCCACGCTAGACGCCGATGCACGCGCCCGTCATCGTCGAGGTACAACTTGCCGGTAGCGCCGTCGATCTCGTTCATCGGCCCCGTTCGCGCACCATACAGTTCGCCGATCAATTGATAGGCATCGTAGCCCATGGCGTGCAGCCGGCCGAGCCGACGTTCGTCCGGCCAGTATTCCTGGTAAAGAGCGGGCATGTCGGCAATCCACGCGGGCGGCGAGACAATCCACGGCGTATCGGCGAACATGACGCCGTTAAGATCTGCGTCGGAGCGGCCGTCCATCGAATAGATAAACGAGGTCGAGTAGACCGGCAGGTCGCCGGCATAGTGAAATTTCAATTGCGACTTCAACAGGCGCCCCGCGTTGGCATCGGCCGCAAGGAATACAAAATCGGCGTCCTGTCGCCGTCGCGGGTCGAACTGCAACGGTCCGCCGATGTTGGCGCGCAGCCGCTGGTACCGCTGCACACTCTGCGACAGCGCCATCAGGCCTTCGATATCGATGGAAAAATCCTGGCTGGACGGCTGGTAGCTGCGGTAGTCCAGCAATCTGCCGCCCGCAGCTTCGAACGAACTGGCGAAGCTGGTCATTACGCGGCGACCCCAGTCGTTGTTGGGTACCAGCGCGAGAGCGCGCCGATGTCCGTCGGCAATGGCGCGGGTCGCCGCTGATGCTGCTTCGTCTTCCGGCGCCAGCGCGAACTGGTAAAGTCCCGGCGGCGCGACCATGTCATCCGGCAGGTAGTTCAGCGTCAGCACCGGCACGGGAATAACGGGTTCGGCCGCGAGTTCCAACACGCGCGGCCGCAACAGCGGACCGACGACAAATTCGGCGCCATCCTCGATGGCACGCGCGTACAGGTCGCGCGCATTGCCATTGGCGGCATCGTACACACGAATACTCTGCTGCTGGTCGAGTCCCGCCGCAGCTGCAAAATAGGCTCCGAAGAAGCCGTTACGAACGGCATTACCGGCATTCGCGTTCTGACCACTCAGCGGCAACAGGAGAGCGATCTGACTCGGGTATTCGAGCGCTACACTGTCCGGTAGTCGCATGTCGGCAAGCAACAGTGTCGCCGGATGATTGCCGTATAAATCACGCCAGCGTGCTACGCCGTTGCTCCAGCCGATTCCTTGCTGACCGGTCGACGCGGCGAGAGCGCCCAGCATCAACCAGCCACGAACAACCGGATCCACCTCGGTTTCCGCAGCTGCACGCAAGGTATCGACGTTGCCTACGCGCAGTCCGGCCCACAGTCGCCGGCGATTGAGCTCGACACGTTGCTGTCCGTCAAGCCAGCTTTCGCGCAGCATGTAGATTTCCACGGCTCGCGCCGGGTCGTCTTTCTGAAACCACGCGTCCGCACGTAACGCTTCAACGCGCGACCGGAACAGAGCGGGTAAGGTCTCGCGGCGTAACGCATCGAGGTTTTGCAATGCCTCATCCGGATTGCCGTCCCACAAGGCCAGCGCGGCCAGGTTACTGCGCCACAGCCACAAACGCTCGCCGCTGTCGGGGGTCGACACGTCGCGCATGGCATTACGGGCACGGCGACCGTCACCCGCGTCCAGCCATTGTTCCACCGCAAGCAACGTCAGGCGCTCCCGTTCGTTACCGGTGGCCCGGGCTGCCAGGTCGATATACAGCGCGGCAGCGTCCGCGTGCTGGCCGCGCATTGCCATCGTATCGGCGCGCCGCTCCGCCTGATTGCCTGCGAAGCCCCCGAAATCGCCAGTGGCGCAGGCTGACAGCAGGCACCCCGTCAGGATGGCGCTGGCGATAATGGATACTTTGCGATGTAGCTTCATGCTCGTGTCGGTTGCTGCTCGGAGGTTTCAGGTGCACGATGTTGCAGGTCGCATGTAACGACTAACTGCATTGTTGCGCAAATTTTCGCAAAAGTCCTGAGCCGGCGGCACTCCTTTCGA
>CAYVLL010000258.1:0-3021 GCA_964452235.1 uncultured Woeseiaceae bacterium | reverse complement strand
CCGCGCAACCTCGTGAGGTCGATATCATCCAGCACCATGCGTCCGAGAACGGACGGCTTTGGCGGACTATAGTCTTTCCACTCAATTCGGTACTTGCGCTGGCGTGCCTGGGAGAGGGACAGCTGCGGCTCCAGTCGCGACTTGCCGGCATGACGCTCCCGGCGCGCGTCGTTCTCGCGGCGCGTTTTTTCAATCAGGCGTTCTCGCGAAGTTGTCTCGACCAGAGCCTGTGCCACGGCAACCGAGCGTGATGCGTCCTTTACATAAATGACCGGTCCGTCGTAGTTCGGCTCAATCTTCACCGCCGTGTGCGCCGGCGACGTCGTTGCACCTCCAATCAGGAGCGGCAGGTCGAAGTTCAGCCTTTGCATTTCCTTTGCCACGTGCACCATTTCGTCAAGTGACGGCGTTATCAGTCCAGACAAACCGATGATCTGCACATTCTCCCGGCGCGCAGTCTCCAGTATCTTTTCGCAGGACACCATCACTCCGAGATCGATTACTTCGAAGTTGTTGCATTGCAAGACCACGCCGACGATGTTTTTGCCGATGTCATGCACATCGCCCTTCACGGTCGCCATCACGATGCGTCCGTTTGTCTCCCGCGCACCACCTTTCTCCTTTTCGATGAACGGAATGAGATGGCCGACCGCCTTTTTCATCACCCTCGCCGACTTGACGACCTGTGGCAGGAACATCTTGCCGTCGCCGAACAGGTCGCCAACCACGTTCATGCCGGCCATCAGCGGGCCCTCGATTACATCAAGCGGTCGGGCAGATTGGAGGCGCGCCTCCTCCGTGTCGGCAATGACGTATTCGTCTATGCCTTTTACCAGTGCATGTTCCAGCCGCTTGTTTACCGGCAGGTCGCGCCATGCGAGATCCTTTGCCTGGCCCGTGGGTCCGATCGCCTGTCCCTTGTAAGACTCTGCTACTTCCAGCAATCGATCCGTCGCATCCTCACGCCGGTTTAGAATGACATCCTCTACCGCGTCGCGAAGATCCTTTGGAAGATCCTCGTAAATTGCGAGTTGCCCGGCATTGACGATCCCCATGTCCATCCCGGCCTTGATGGCGTGATAGAGAAATACCGAATGGATTGCTTCCCGCACGACATTGTTGCCACGGAACGAGAAAGAAACATTGCTGACGCCGCCGCTCACCAGTGCATGTGGCAGGGTCTGCTTGATCGCTTGCGTAGCCTCGATGAAGTCGAGCCCGTAGCGGTTGTGTTCTTCGATGCCGGTGGCAACGGCGAAGATATTCGGATCGAAGATAATGTCTGCGGGATCGATGCCGACCGTCTTTGTCAAAATTTCATAGGATCGTCGGCAGATCTCGACTTTTCGTGCCGCGCTGTCCGCTTGCCCCTTCTCATCGAAGGCCATGACGATGACTGCGGCGCCATAGTCACGCACCAGCCGGGCCTGGCGAACGAACTCCTCCTCGCCTTCCTTCATGCTGATCGAATTGACGATTGATTTGCCTTGCACACAGCGCAGGCCGGTCTCTATGACCGACCATTTCGATGAGTCAATCATGACCGGTACGCGCGCAACGTCGGGCTCAGCCGAGATCAGATTCAGATAGGTCTGCATCGCCTTTTCCGAATCGAGCATTCCTTCGTCCATGTTGACGTCGACGATCTGCGCGCCGTTCTCTACCTGCTGCCGCGCGATGTTCACGGCTTCTGCATAGTCCCCGGCCTCGATAAGGCGCCGAAAATGTGCCGAGCCGGTGACATTGCTTCGCTCACCGACATTCACGAACAGGTCGTCAGGCCCGATGGTCAGAGGCTCGAGTCCCGACAGCCGGCAGCGCACCGGTATTTCCGGAACTTTACGCGGCGCCTTGCCGCGAACGACCTCAGCCAGCAGCCGGATATGCTCCGGCGTCGTGCCGCAGCAGCCGCCGACCAGGTTGACGAGACCGCTGGCGGCGAACTCCTCGACAATCTCGGCCATCTGTTCGGGCGTTTCGTCGTACTCACCCATCTCATTCGGCAGTCCTGCGTTCGGGTGTGCACTGACGGAGGTGTCGGCAATGCGGGCGAGTTCGGCAACGTACGGCCGCAGGTCGGCGGCGCCCAACGCGCAATTGAGGCCCACCATGAACGGTCGCGCGTGCCGCACCGAGTTCCAGAACGCCTCGGTCGTCTGCCCGGACAAGGTTCGTCCGGAGGCATCCGTAATGGTCCCCGAGATCATCACCGGCAACTCGAAACCGGCAGCTTCAAAACTCCGGCGAATCGCAAACAGTGCAGCTTTGGCGTTGAGCGTGTCGAAGATGGTCTCAACCATCAGGAAATCGGCGCCGCCGTCGATCAGCGCCTTTGCAGCCTCCTGATAGGTGAGTGCCAGTTGCTCGAACGAAGTATTGCGATAACCCGGATCGTTGACATCCGGCGAGATGGAGGCAGTGCGATTGCTCGGCCCCAGTACGCCAGCGACGTAGCGCGGCTCGCCGACCCGTGCCGCAAAAGCATCCGCCGCTTCGCGTGCCAGGCGGACCGCGGCAAGGTTCAGTTCGCCGACCAGGGACTCCATGCCATAGTCGCCCATGGACGGTGCGTTGGAGTTGAACGTATTGGTTTCGATGATGTCGGCGCCCGCCTCGAGAAACTGCCTGTGGATGTCCCGAATGACCTGCGGCTGGGTGATCGAAAGTAAATCGTTGTTGCCTTTAAGATCGCGTTTCCAGTCACGGAAACGCTCGCCGCGGAAATCGTCTTCGGTAAGGCGATGGGCCTGGATCATTGTGCCCATTGCGCCGTCAAGCAGCAGGATGCGCTCGCCGAGCGTGCGATGCAGAGTCTTGATACGGGTCTCGCGGTTCATGGGATTTCTGGTTCCTTCACGCTGCCTGCCGCTGCGGGCGCACACCGAGGGCGTGGCAGATGGCGTAGGTCAGCTCGGAACGATTCAGCGTATAGAAATGAAATTCGTTGATGCCCTCCTTCTGCAATTGCCGCACCTGCTCGATAGCCACGCTTGCAGCGATCATCTGTCGCGTCTCGGCATC
>CAYVLL010000257.1:0-3024 GCA_964452235.1 uncultured Woeseiaceae bacterium | reverse complement strand
GGCCGTTTTTGCCATCATTACCATCGGCGGTGAGGAGCAGCGAAAAGTCCGCGCTTGGTTGCCACAGCAGGGCAAGTCTCGCTGCCATGTCGCGCAACTCGCCTACATCAGCTGCGGGTCGGGCGATGTTCAGGAACTCGCCGATGCCGTCACGTCGCTTGAAGGCGCCGGACACCGAGACGGCAAGTGTGTCGGTCAGCGTCCGATCGGCATAAAAATCCGTGTTGACGCGCCCGCGGCTGCCGACTTCGAGACCCACCCGGGCCCCTTCGTCGGCACCGGGCCTAAGCGTGATGATATTGATGGCACCGCCGATGGAGTTTCGTCCGTAGAGCGTTCCCTGGGGCCCGCGCAGCACTTCCACCCGCTCGATATTGCTGAGGTCCCAATTCTGACCTACCTGCCGCCCCAAATACACGCCGTCCACATACACACTGACACCCGGGTCGGTCGTGATGAGGTGATCCTGGAGACCAATGCCACGGATGAAGGGATTGGCCGACGAAGTATGTCCGGCCGAGAAGCCGGTTACATTCAGGTTGGGCACAAACTTGCCGATGTCAACGAGATCGGAGATGCCCTGCTTCTGCAGAGCCGCACCGGAAAAAGCGCTGATCGCGGTCGGCACTTCGTAGATGCTCTGTTCGCGCTTTTTGGCGGTAACTGTGATTTCCTCGAACATGCTGTCGTCTGCATTGCTCTGCCCGTGGGCTTGAGTTGCGAGGATCAGGAGTGTTGCGGTGGCAGCGGTCAGGAATCCCGCGGTCGATGACGTGCGCATGGGTCGGTAGCCTCAGATATGAACTATTTAGGCAAGACCGAAAGTGCGCATAATCTATTACAGCATTCGGCAAAAAAGTTGACTGAATGGAAGCCGTGCCACCTGCCCAACATTGAATGCCGAACACACCGGTGCAAAGCTTGCGCTACTATGGCGAGTGCTGGCGCCTTGACGAGCCCGGATGGGCGGCGTCGCCGCCAATCCAAGCCGTGCGCGGAAAGGCCCACTACTTCTGCAACTTTAACGAACCAAACTCTAAAGTGTGGAAAGGGCCTCGGGTCATGCTGCGACTTCGACGCTTCGACGCGATGCCAGATCCATCTGCGAACCGATCCGAGCCCTGTCCCCACGCACCCAACGTGTCAAATCATAGACATCGAATGCCAGGCAAACGGCAACAAAACCAAAAAGTACGATCGCATAAGTGAAAAGGCCAGCATTGTCTTGATAGGTGATCTGCCTCCCAGCAAAATCGCCAGAAATCCGAAGACCAACATATGCCAAAAGAGGAATCCAGGGTATCAGATGCGCGATGCCTAAAAGTCTGGTCAAGCCTCTTTGAACGATCATCAGCGCAAATAATATTGGCGCCGATGCGACGTATGCTGCGAGGGTCACTTGCGAGAATTCCGTCGGCCAATAGAAGAACGCCGCCAAGAAAACAGCATTCAATGCGAACAGCCAAATCTTTACCCATGTTTTTAAGCTTATCCAAGAAAGGCCTATTGCCCCGAGGCGTGAGAGATGCTGTGGAATGTAGTCTGAAGACGAACTGTCTGATCGGGCCCCTTCAACCGCTTCAGACAAATACCAAAGCTGTGCAAGGCCTATCCCTGCAACGAGAACCGCGACGACAATTGTTGCGATTGCGCCGTGCGGGGTCGTAACAAGTCCCATACTGACGAGCAGCAGGAGTGACCCGAGAAACCAGAGAATATCGCCGGCCGAAAAGTAATAGACCTCTCCCATCGAGATCTCTGCTCGAACGGATCCGAGCAGGAGGTGGGCACTATGGAACAGTAAAGCCGCGCCGAGGATTTTCAGCAGCATTGGCGGGAAGGCGCCAAGATAGGACCCGACTCCTGGTGCAAAGAGCAGAAATAAGACGCCGAATACGACGCATGTGACGACATTGATGCGAAGCGCCCAGCGAACACGATTCATGAACTAGCCCCTTTTGTAAACCTAGTTTACAATAGAGCACATGGAGGCAATCACGTCAACCAGGTTTACAAATGAAAAGTCAGCTACGACGCAAGAGCAGCCGCTCGGGCAAGCACTAATCAGTGCCAATCAATGGATGTCAGCAAGTCTGCTTCATCTGATGAAAGCGATGGGGCACGATGATCTCACGGGCACTCACCTAACCTTTTTTTGCCATCTCAATTGCGGCGTTACCCACGCTTCTGAAGTTGCCCGGCGCATGGGAATAAGCCGCCAGGCCGTCTACAAAGTCACCCAGGAACTGCAGCGCATGGGTGCGCTTGAACTGAAGGAAGACCCCGACGACAGGCGGCAGAAAACTATATGCATGACCAGCCGCGGTGAGAGGATGGCGCTCGACGCGCGCGCAGCGATGGCGGAGGTTGAAGCGCACCTGAGGATTGTGGTGGGCGCGAAGCGATTTGAGAGCATGGCACAGATACTGCGCTTCGACTGGGGCCCGTATCTCGGCTCTGAAAGTGAAGTCGAAGAATGACGGAGACGGACGCAACCTCTGACGGGTCCGTCCGCGGAAATGGGCCTTCGCCACGACGCGGTGATCGGCAACCTGCGAGGCGGGGGATTCTCGATTCCGCTCGCAGCGCACGCCTTCGCACTCCTTGACAGCTACATCTATGGCTTCGTCCTGCAGGAGACAACACTCCCGTTCAAGCGCGGCGACACGCTCGCCGACGTCACGGCTACGATCGTGCAGCCCGCAGCAACCGAGGAATATCCCCACTGGGCCGAACTGACTGTCGAACACGTTCTTCAGCCAGGCTACGATTTCGCCGACGAGTTCGAATTCGGGCTGGACCTGATTCTGGACGGTCTGGAGCGACTTCGCGGATCTCGATAACGAGGAATGAGATGGGGTGGAGCATTACGATTGCACCGTCCTGCTAAGGTTCGGTAGCAAATTCGAGTTGGGAAACTGCTGCCGGTACCTGATGCCTGCGCGTTACCGCCTCACCCGATTCATCAGACGGCGTTGGCTGTGTAGATCGCCCCTCCTGCAATTGCTTTTTCAGCTGCAATCG
>CAYVLL010000256.1:0-3046 GCA_964452235.1 uncultured Woeseiaceae bacterium | reverse complement strand
GGCTGACGAACAGTCGGTGACAGCAGGGACTCTGGCTAAATGAACTTCAATCGTTTCGGCAGGGTGCCGGTGCAACCAGAGCGGCAATTACCCGATCGAGCGATTTTCGCAGCAAGCGCCGGTCCAGTGCCGGCTCACGCACCTTGCGTACTTTCAATCCTTCGAGCAGGCAAACCAGCATCAACACGCGCTCCCGAGCGACCTTGACCGGCAATCCGTAGCCCCCTTGCTTAGAGCTGCGACTCATCCAGTCGACCAGTTCGGCACGCACCGTTGCGTCGAACTTCAGTAACGCGTCCGCGACCTGTGCATCGCGGGTCGCCTCGGCCGTCATTTCCAGGAACAGGACCGAACTCATCGAGTCGCCGGCATCCCGGTCATGTGCATCGAAGTGCTCAACAATGCTGTCAGCGAGGTCATTGCCTGAATGCATATCGCGGATTTTCTGCCTGACTACTTCAAGCTGGTTCTCGATTATGGCGAGAACGATGGCATTCTTGCTTTCGAAGTAGCGATAAATCAGTCCCGGACTCATACCAGCGGTTTCGGCGATTGTGGCCATACTGGCCGCATGAAAGCCACTTTGCACAAAGCAGGTCTGTGATGCCGACAGAATACGCTCTCGCTGTGCCTGCGTCCTCATCTCTGCTTTTGTCGGTTGCGTATCCGGGTTGCTGCTCATTGCCAGCCTCCGCCCAGGACCTTGTAGAGGTTGACACGGTTTGCCTGTTGCGCAAGTTGGGTCGAAACCAGCGCTTGTTGCGCCGAGTAGAGCGTGCGTTGCGAATCAAGTCGTACCAGGTAGCTGTCTGAACCGGCTTCGTAACGGCGTCGCGACAGCTCGTCGGCATTTTCCGCCGCTTCCAGAAGTGCCTCTCGTGCTGCGCTCTGCTCTGCGAGTGTGCGCGAAAATGCCAACGCATCGGCAACTTCCCGGAACGCAGACTGAATCGATCGTTCGTACTCGGCCAACGCGATGTCACGCTCCGCCTTGCTTGCATCCAGGTTGCCGCGCAGCCGACCGCCCTGGAAGATCGGCAGATTGACCTGCGGTATGAAGCTCCATATATCTGTGCCGCTTGTGAACAAGTCCGACAGCTCATTGCTTGCAGTGCCGACACTGCCGGTCAGCGTAATCGACGGAAAAAAGGCGGCGCGCGCGGCGCCGATGTTCGCATTCGCGGCTTGTAACGTGAACTCGGCCTGCTTGACATCCGGGCGGCGCAATAACACTTCCGAGGGCATGGCGGGCGGCAACACGCCCAGACCGTTCACCTGCATGTTCACCGGACCGGAGGGCAGTTCCTGTTGCAGCGGAGTGCCTGTGAGAAGCCTTAGCGCGTTGATGTCCTGTGCAACCTGCCCCGTGAACTGCCACAAGTCAGCGCGCGCGGTCTCCAGTTCGATCCGTGCCTGGTTCTCTTCAAGCCTCGATGCCGCGCCCAGCTCGAACCGCTTCTCCGTCAGCGCAAGTTCCTCCTCGCGATTGCCCAGTGCAGCCTCTGCAATGCGTTGTAACTCCCGATCTGCCTGGAGCGTCAACCAGGCGTTTGCCACTTCCGCGACGAGGCTGAGCTGTGCGCTGCGGGCGGCCTCTTCCTGCGCCAGGTAAGTACGCAGCTGTGCCTGGGTCAGGTTACGCACACGGCCAAACAAATCGAGTTCGTACGCGGCAACGCCGAGCTCGGCACGGTAGGTCTGGCCCTGGACGAAGGCAGCGTTGCCACCGGTGCGCGACATCGTTGCCGTTGCGTTTAACGACGGCAAACGATCGGCACGCTGAATCCTGTAAAGCGCACGGGCGCGCTCGACATTCAGCACGGCGACGCGCAGGTCGCGATTGTTTTCCAATGCGAGTTCGATCAGCTGTTCGAGTTCGGGGTCGGAGAAAAACTCGCGCCAGCCGATTTCCGCGACGTCTTGTGCGCCGTTATGTTTTGTGGGTTGTGCGGACTCGCTCGACGTCGGCGGCAATGGCCAGTTCACCGGGATTCCCGGCTCAGCCTCCGGCATGGTCGGTTCCAATACGCCGCAGCCCGCCAGCCACAGGACGGCAGGGGCGATGAGGAAAACTGACTTCTTACACACGTGCTTCACCTGGCTGCGGTGCGCTGGCTATCGCGTCGTCGCTGCGAGCGGCCTGCGTGCGTCGCCTGCGCCCGAACATGCGTTGCACCACGACGAAAAACAGCGG
Organism: uncultured Woeseiaceae bacterium; assembly: GCA_964452235.1. GTDB lineage: Bacteria > Pseudomonadota > Gammaproteobacteria > Steroidobacterales > Woeseiaceae > IDS-8. Next base: position 852 of record CAYVLL010000256.1, on the reverse strand, counting down.
GATGAAGAAAACGCCGAGAAATGCGCCGACGATCATTCCACCCAGCACGCCGGTACCGATCGCATGCTGCGCCCCGGAGCCTGCGCCGCTCGCAATCGCCAGCGGCAGCACGCCCATGCCGAAGGCGAGCGAGGTCATGATGATCGGGCGCAAACGGTCGCGCACGGCCTGCATCGTCCCTTCGACCAGCTCCATGCCGGCCTCGAGATTTTCCTTGGCAAAGGCAATGATCAGAATTGCGTTCTTGCTGGTCAGGCCGATGGTCGTAAGCATCGCCACCTGGAAGTAAATGTCCCGCTCGAGACCGCGCAGCGTCGCTGCCAGCGCGATGCCGAGAATGCCGAGCGGCGCCACCATCAGGACGGAGGTCGGTATCGACCAGCTTTCGTAGAGAGCAGCCAGGCACAGGAACACGATCAGCAATGACAGCGTATACAAGAGTGGTGTCTGCGCCCCGGCCTGCCGCTCCTGGAAGGACTGTCCGGTCCACTCCATGCCGAATCCTTTCGGCAGTCCTGCAACCAGCTCTTCGATTGCTGCCATCGCATCGCCTGAACTGACGCCCGGTGCGGCTTCACCGTTGAATTCCATCGCCGGCACGCCGTTATAGCGCTCGAGCCGGGGTGAGCCGTACTCCCAATGCGAGCCGGCAAACGCCGAAAACGGCACCATTTCGCCTTCGTTATTGCGCACGGACCAGAGCCGGAAATCCTCGGGGAGCATGCGAAAACCTGCCTCCGCCTGCATGTACACGCGTTTGACGCGGCCGCGGTCGATGAAGTCGTCGATGTACTGGCCGCCCCAGGCGGTCTGCAAAGTCGCGTTGATATCCGCGATCGACAGGCCCAGAGC
>CAYVLL010000255.1:0-3051 GCA_964452235.1 uncultured Woeseiaceae bacterium | reverse complement strand
GACAAATTGCGGTCTGCCAAATGGCGCCAGGCAGTGGCGAGTGTCGACTGGCTGTCCGCACAGTTGCCGCCGGGCAGCAAATTCCAGATTTATTCGTTCAACACGACGGTTAAGCCCGTTCTGGAAGGCACCGACGGGAGATGGCTCGATGTCGGCGACGGCAGCCAACTGGACGAGGCTATACGCATACTGAGGCGCACAGTTCCCGAGAATGGCACGAATATGCTGGATGCATTCCGTGCAGTGCAACAACTGCAGCCACCACCGGACAACATGATACTGCTGGTCGATGGCTTGCCTACGATGAACAGGCCGGAGACCGAGCGGGGGATGGTTACGGGCCAGGAACGCCTCAAATTCTTCTATGAGGCCGAGGCTGAGTTACCGAATCGCATTCCCATCAACATACTGCTGTACCCGATGGAGGGTGACTACAACGCGGGCATCGTGTACTGGGTGCTGGCGTACGCGTCCGGTGGATCGTTTATGAGCATCAGCAGGGATTGGCCGTGAAAAACTCAGGAGCTCTCGCGTGAGACGGCGACGAAGAAATGCAGAGGCTTTCAGCTTGTCGTTTCTCGACTGTATCTGTTGCGGGTTCGGCGCAATTATCCTGCTTCTCGTACTCAGCAAGATCTACGAACCGGCTATCATCGAAAAATCGGAAGCTGACCTGCAAAAGCTGATCGCCGCGCTTGAGGAGGAGCTGTTCCGCATTCGTGGCCAGACCACGGTGCTCAATCGCGATTTGCAATCGGCAAGAAAGCTGACCACGGATACGAAGATGACGCTGGCGGAGCTGCAACGCGAGCTCTCTACTATTCAAGGTCAATACAGCCTGATCTCAAACGATGCGCCCGAGTTGAATGTCGATGAAGGCGAACTCCGGGCTGCGCGCCAGCGCCTGTCGGAAGAAATGGAGCGTTTGCTCGCCACCTTTCGCCGTGCGCCTGACGACGCCGTTGGCGGCATACCGGTCGACAGCGAATACATCGTCTTTGTGATCGATACTTCGGGCAGCATGCACGCGAAGTGGAGCTTTCTGGAACAGAAATTGAACGAAGTGCTGGATGCATACCCGACGGTCAAGGGGCTGCAAATATTGAACGACAACGGCCGCTTCATGTTTCCGCAATTCGGCCGCGCATGGCTCGACGACACGCCGCAGTTGCGCCAGTCGATCCGCAACACGATACGTACCTGGGCGCCGTTCAGCGACAGCAATCCGGCCGGCGGCATGATCTATGCCCTGGAGACGTTCTGGGATCCTGAGAAGAAGATCAGCCTTTATGTTTTCGGTGATGACTTCACCGGCAACTCCATGGAGGCGGTGGTTCGGGATGTGGAGCGGGCCAACATCCCGAACGACGCAGGAGAGCGAGTCTTTCGAATTCACGCGCTGGGCTTTCCTACCAACTTCGGCGGGTCTTCCGCGTCTCCGATGGCACAGAAGTATGCGGGACTGATGCGCGTTGTTTGTGAGCGCAATGGCGGTACGTTTGTCGGTCTCACCGAGCGGGATCGACGACGCTGACGCGCGCACAGTTCGCCATTATTGATCGGTGTCTTGCCACACGCCGGTCTGCGCGGCGACCGCTTCCAAGCCTTTAATGTCTCCGACGCCGGACGCATTCCGGCAAGTTTTCTGGAGGAGACACCACATGAACAACGTTATCGGAAAAACTGTCGCGGCTGCTGCTTTGCTTATCTGCGTTTCCGCGGCGCCCGCCTACGGCGCCGAGTCAGGTTCACGACCCGAGGCGATCGGCGTCGGCATGGGTGCAACTGTCGGGGCCATCGCTGGCGGGCCTGTCGGATTCATCCTCGGCGCAGCAATCGGCGCGAAGATCGGCGATGGCTACCATCAAAAAGACGTGGAAGTCGAAGCGCTCGCCGGTGGTCTTGCCTATTCGGAGGAGCGTATCGCAGCGTTGCAGGGAAACGTAACGGCGTTGCAGGCAAGCCTCGCAACCCGCACCCGCGATCTCGAGCGCATGCAGGCGTCAACTGCGCCGGACATGCAGGAGTTGTTACGTGCAGGCATTGCGATTGACTTGCTGTTTCGCACCAATGAGGACGTATTGACTGAGAACACCCGCGCACGGCTGGGAGAACTCGCGGCGAGCTTGTCCGCGATGCCGGAGATCCGGCTGCAGCTCGATGGCTTTGCCGACGAACGCGGCGATGAAGCATACAACCAGGCGCTTTCCGAACGACGCGCGCAGCATGTTCGCGACCTGCTGACAGAGCACGGTGTAGCCGCGGAGCGGATCACTGTGGTGGCGCATGGGGAATCAGCGGCAGCAGATGAGAGCGCGGACAGTTACGCGCTGGAACGCAAGGTCAGCGTCACGCTGTTCGCCGGGGACACTCAACACCTTGCAGCAAATCCCGATCGATAAACGACAGCACCTGGCCGGCCCCAACGGGCCGGCCAGGTGCGTTGCTTCTGCATGCGATGCAATTGTTGATCCAACCGCTTATAGTCCGTCGCTCTGCCGATTGTTGCGTGCGATCGTTATTCGGCGTAGAGGAAAGGAGTTGCGGTATGGTGACAAACCTGGTCGAACGGCGTTGCAAACCCTGTGAAGGGGGTGTCGAGCCGTTGGCTGCAGATGCCGTTGCAGAGCTCATGACAGCCCTGCATGCCGATTGGAAACTTGCCGGCGATGGCAAGGCAATTTCGCGCACTTTCCGGTTTCCGGCCTATAGCTGGACGCTAGCGTTTACCAACGCGGTTGCATGGATTGCCACCACGGAGGGCCATCACCCCTGCATGACCGTTGATTACGGGGTATGCACTGTCTTGTTTGCTACCAATGCGATCGGTGGCCTGTCGGACAACGATTTCATTTGCGCGGCAAAGGTCGACCGAATCGCAGCCGATGCCTGAGCAGTCACCGCAATTGGTAACGCTGAAGGAAGTGCAGGATGCGGCTGCTCGCCTTGCAGCGGTGGCAGTCCGGACGCCATTGCTTCGCTCCCCGGAACTCGATGACATCGCCGGCGGGAGCGTGTATCTCAAGCCCGAATGTTTGCAGCGCACCGGCT
>CAYVLL010000254.1:0-3059 GCA_964452235.1 uncultured Woeseiaceae bacterium | reverse complement strand
CAGAACAAGCAGCTTGAAATGGTGCGGACCAGTGCGCGACATTTGCTGGCACTGGTTAACGATGTGCTGGACATCTCGAAAATCGAAGCCGGGCAGTTCGAGGTTGGCAGCGAACCGTTCAGCGTCGACCAGTCCGTTGCCCGGGTACTGGCACTGGTCGCGCCACAGGCTGAAGCCAGGCAGCTCAAGCTGAGCGCGGAGATCCCGGTCGAACTGGGCGAGGCGATCGGCGACGAGCGCCGTTTCGAGCAGATTCTTCTCAACCTGCTGAGCAACGCCATCAAGTTTACGGAGCAGGGATCCGTGACGCTGCTCGCAGAGGTACTCGGTGACGGCATTCTGTCGACAGGCGCGACCGGCCAGCCGGCTGTTCGCGTATGCGTGTCCGACACCGGAATCGGTATCAAGCCCGAAGATGTACAAAGCCTGTTCCAGCCGTTTCAGCAGATTGACTCCGGCCTGACCCGCAAGCACGAGGGGACCGGGCTCGGCCTGGTTATTTGCCGGCGCCTGGCCAACCTGATGGGCGGCGAGATCGGCGTCGAAAGCGAATGGCAAAAAGGGAGTACATTCAGTGTCACGCTGCCGCTGCCGCGTCGAGAGCCGACATGAATAGCAAGACGAAAGCGAGAATACTTCTCATTGAAGACAACGCGCAGAATCGCTACCTGGCAACGTTTTTGCTCGAACAGGGCGGTCATGAGGTACTGCAGGCGGAAACCGGTCCGCAGGGTCTGGAAATGGCAGCGCAGGCCGTTCCTGACCTGATTCTGCTCGATATCCAGCTGCCGCGCATGGACGGACACGCCGTTGCGCGCGAACTGAAAAAAGACGATCGACTGCGATCGATACCGATCGTGGCGGTCACGTCGTACGCAATGGCCGGCGATCGGGAAAAGTGTTTTCAGGCAGGGGCGGAAGGCTACATCGAAAAACCGATCAACCCGGAGTCCTTCGTCGCAGAGGTTGAACGCTTCCTGGTTACAGCAGCGAACGAGCGGCAGCCATGACACAGGTGCTGATCGTCGATGATCATCCGGAGAATCTTTATCTGCTGCGTATGTTGTTGCAGGGCAACGACTGCACCGTTGATGAGGCGGCGGATGGCCGCGAAGCGCTGGCCAAGGCGCGGCAGAATCCGCCAGGCCTGGTGATCAGCGACCTGCTGATGCCGGTGATGGACGGCTATACGTTGCTACGAGAATGGCGAGCCGATGCCGTGCTGCAGAACATTCCTTTTGTAGTCTACACTGCGACGTACACTGAGCCACAGGATGAGCGGCTGGCCATGGATCTTGGCGCGGACGCATTCATCATAAAGCCGGCCGAGCCGGATGCGTTCATGGTGCGTATCCGCGAGGTGCTCGATCAGGAGAAACGGGGAGCGCTCGCGGCTGCCGAACGAGTGGTGGACGAAAAGGCCCTTGCGACGTTGCACAACGAAGTGCTGGTTCGCAAACTGAATGAAAAAGCGCAGAAGCTGGAACAGGCCAATCGGGTACTTCTCGAGGAAATCGCCGAGAGAAAGCGCTCCCATGAGGCGCTGCAACTGCGCGATCGCGCAATGCAGGCCGTGTCGCAGGGGATCCTGATCTCGGATCCGAACCAGGCGGACAATCCGATTATTTACGCCAGTGCCGGGTTCGAGCGTATGACCGGCTATAGTCAGGAAGAGGTGCTTGGCAAGAACTGTCGTTTCCTGCAGGGCAAGGAGACTGACAGGGACACAGTGAAGGAAATTCATGACGCAGTCGTCGACGGCCAATCCTGCTCAGTGGAGATCCTGAATTACCGCAAGGACGGAACGACTTTCTGGAACGCACTGTCGCTGAATCCTGTGCATGGCGAAAGCGGGACGCTGGAGCATTTTGTAGGTGTGCAAAACGACATCACGCACCGCATGCACCTCGAAAGCCAGCTGCGCCAGTCGCAGAAGATGGATGCGGTGGGACGCCTCGCGGGGGGCGTTGCACATGATTTCAATAATCTGTTGACCGTGATCTCCGGGTATAGCGACCTGATCCTTTCGGCGCCTGGGGACGAGAAGAATGTTCGCGAGTCAGCCCGGTTTATCAGCGAGGCCGGTAGTCGTGCGGCGGCCCTGACGCAACAATTGCTGGGTTTCAGTCGCCAGTCCATGCTCAAACCCGAAATCCTCGACATAAATTCTGCAATCACCGAAGGCGCAAAATTGCTGCGCCGGCTGCTCGGGTCCGATATCGAGTTCATGACCGTCCTGCAACCCGACCTGAATCAGGTCAAGGTCGACCCGGGTCAACTCGACCAGGTGTTGATGAACCTCGCGATCAACGCACGCGACGCAATGCCTGAGGGTGGCAAGCTGACCATTGAATCCTCCAATGTATTTCTCAGTGACGAGTACGCTGCAACCCACCTGGACTGCAAGACCGGCCCCCACGTGATGCTGGCAGTCAGCGATACGGGCTGTGGAATGAATCGAGATGTCGTCGCACGAATTTTCGAGCCGTTCTTTACCACCAAGCCGAAAGGCAAGGGGACAGGGCTGGGCATGGCGACGGTGTTCGGTATCGTGCAGCAGAGCGGAGGCTGCATACACGTCTACAGCGAACCCGGACACGGCACGATGTTCAAGATCTATTTCCCGGCCGTCACCGGACCGGCGCCGTCGGTGGATGACACAGCCGCCCGGCTCGGAATCCGCGGCAGCGAAACCATTCTGCTGGTGGAGGACGATGAGCGCGTTCGAAAACTTGCGCTGGTGACTCTGGAACGATTCGGTTACACGGTCCTGACGGCAATCAGCGGCGAGGACGCGTTGCGCGTCGCCAGGGACCACAGGGGTGTTCCGGATTTGCTGCTGACCGATGTGGTCATTCCGGATTTCAGTGGGCCTGAACTGGCCGAGCGCATCCGGGTGCTGTATCCGGAGGTACGGGTGCTGTTCATGAGCGGCTACACCGACGATGCGGTGATTCGGCTCGGCTTGCTGCACGGCACGGTGTCCTTCATCCAGAAGCCATTCGGGCAAATCGACCTGGCACGCAAGGTGCGTGAGGTGCTGGATGCGGAGGACCCCG
>CAYVLL010000253.1:0-3062 GCA_964452235.1 uncultured Woeseiaceae bacterium | reverse complement strand
CCTTTGCAGCGAATGCTAGACTTTGCGCATGCGACAGACTCGGCGCAAACGCGGTTTGTTCGCAATGCTCATCAGGTGCCTGCTGGGCCTTGCGATGATCTTCCTCGTTCTCAGTTTGCTGTTGGTTGTGCCATTGCGCTGGATTGCGCCGCCGACCAGCGCGTTTATGCTCGCGGACCGCAGCGGCCGCGACCCGGTACTCTACGAATGGACGAACTGGGAGGCACTCGGCGAGAGTTCCGCCCTCGCCGTCGTCGCGTCCGAAGACCAGAGGTTTGCGGATCACTTTGGTTTCGATCTCAAGTCGATCGAGAAATCGGTGCTGGAGTATCGGGATGGTTCCTCGCTACGTGGCGCATCGACGATCACGCAGCAGGTTGCGAAGAATCTTTATCTTTGGCCCGGTCGGAATTTCCTGCGCAAAGGTGTCGAGGCCTGGTTCGCCTTGCTGATCGAAGTGAGTTGGCCCAAGAAACGCATACTGGAGGTTTATCTCAACATCGCTGAGCTCGGGCCCGGACTGTACGGCGTGCCGGCTGCGAGCCGCATTTACTTCGACAAGACTCCCGCGATGCTGAGCCATGCCGATGCAGCGTTGCTTGCAGCGGTGCTGCCAAACCCCCATCGCTTCGATGCCGGAAGGCCGTCGGAGTATGTGCGCGAACGGCAACGCTGGATTCTCGGCCAGATGGCCCGGCTCGAGCGCGAGGGCTGGCTGACGAGGCTCGAGCGCTGAACGATTCGATCACGGCTTCGTATACGGCTACCATGGCACCCTGCCTAAAAAATCCGGGAGCCACCGTATGTCGAATCGAAGCCAACCCGCACTTCAGTCCGCTTGCGTAGTGCTTCTGTCAGCGCTGCTGTTCGTCACCGGTTGTGCGGGTGGGAATAACGAATACGCAACGCTGGTCGTAACCGATGCCCGCATCTGGACCGGCGACAAGGCCCGGCCCTGGGCGGCGGCCCTGGCGGTCAGTGGCGAGACAATCGTAGCCGTCGGCGGGCGCACCGAAATCGAACCGTGGATCGGGCCGCAGACCGAAGTCATCGCCGTTCCGGACAGTATGCTCGTGCCGGGAATGATCGATACCCATGTGCACTTCATAACGGGCGGCTCCGGCCTTGCATCCGTGCAATTGCGCGACGCCGCCGCGCCGGAAGAATTCACGCAACGGATAGCCGACTTTGCGGCCGGCCTCGAACCGGGTGAGTGGATACTCTATGGCACCTGGGATCATGAGAACTGGGGCGGCGAACTACCAACGAGGGACTGGATCGACGAGGTAACGCCCGAGAACCCGGTGTGGATCAATCGCCTCGACGGCCATATGGCGCTCGCCAACTCGCGGGCGCTGGAACTGGCCGGCGTGGATGCGGATACACCGGACATGGCCGGCGGCGAAATCGTGCGCGACGAAACAGGACGGCCTACCGGCATCCTGAAAGACAACGCGATGTCGCTGGTGGAGATGGCGGTCCCCACCGCGGATGCAGCGAAACTCGATCGCGAGATCGACGCAGCCATGCGGCACGTAGCGGCTAACGGTGTCACGTCCGTGCACGACATGGCCGGCTGGGACAGCCTCGAAGCCTATCGACGCGCCAGGGAAAAAGAATCGCTCATTACCCGCATCTACTCGGTCATGCCGCTGTCCGACTGGGAGCGGCTGGAAGACGAGGTTGCGACGCAGGGACGCGGCGATGCCTGGCTGCGCTGGGGCGGCCTCAAAGGCTTTATGGACGGGTCGCTCGGTTCACACACGGCGGCATTCTTCGAGCCGTTTACCGATGCACCTGACAAGTCCGGGTTTCTGATCAACGAGCTGGATGACATGCGACGCTGGATCGACGGCGCAGACCAGGCCGGGCTGCATGTGATGGTGCACGCCATTGGCGATCGCGCCATTCGCGACCTGCTCGACATCTACCTGGACGTTGTCGAGAAAAACGGACCGCGCGATCGGCGATTTCGTATCGAGCACGCGCAGCATATTCATCCGGACGACATCAAACGCTTCGCCGTCCAGGAAGTGATTGCCAGCATGCAGCCGTATCACGCGATCGACGACGGCCGCTGGGCTGACAAGGTTATCGGCGCGGAACGCGCGAAGACGACCTATGCGTTCCGCTCATTGCTCGGCAGCAAAGCGCGCGTCGCCTTTGGCAGTGACTGGTTCGTCGCACCGGCGACCCCGCTCGAAGGCATTTATGCCGCTGTTACGCGACGCACACTTGACGGGGCCCATCCGGGCGGCTGGGTGCCGGACCAGAAGATTACCGTGGAACAGGCTCTGCGCGCTTACACAGTTGAAGCCGCTTACGCATCGTTCGAGGAGGACGTCAAGGGCAGGCTCAAAACCGGCATGCTCGCCGATTTTGTGCTGCTCGATCGCGACATCACGACCATACCGCCGGAGGAGATCCGCAGGACCCGGGTACTGAAGACGGTCGTAGGTGGCCGGGTAGTGTTTTCCCACAACGGAGGATGACGCATGCCGCATTACAGGTGACGGCGAATCTTCGCGACAGCCTGTATTTTTTCGTCCGTGACACCAAGGTGATCCTGGTGTCGCAAGCGACCTTCACTTTCCAGTCTTTCCAGATGCGGAGGCCCGAATCCCCAGTCACTTTCCGGCTGTCGCGGAACGACATGGAGATGAAAATGCGGCACCTCCTGGCCGCTGCCGATGCCGTTATTCTGGTATAGCAGCACACCGTCTGGCGAATAGGCCGCAACCAATGCGCGTGCTACCCGTTGTGCGGCGGTTATGACCGCCGAACCTTCAACACTCTCCAGATCAAGCAGAGTCGGTACATGACGCCGTGGAACGACCACGCATTGACCGATCTCGAACTGACGGCCGTTCAGCAGCGTGATCGTAAGTTCGTCTTCAGCGACGACTTGCCATTGATGAGTGTGGCCGTTTGCAATCTCACAAAAGAAACATGGATTGCCTTCAGGCATCGGAAAATGCATGTCGAGTCTCCGCTCTGCCCGATCTACGCTGGTGCTGGCTGTTGGTCGATTACCGATGGACGGAAGTTTACCAGCACGGAGT
>CAYVLL010000252.1:0-3072 GCA_964452235.1 uncultured Woeseiaceae bacterium | reverse complement strand
GTCACCGGGTGTTTGTCGACAGCGCACCCGTGCTGGAGAAGCCCCTGGCGGAAAAAGCCGGTCTCGGCTGGATCGGCAAGCACACCAACCTCCTGAACCGGCGGGCCGGCTCCTGGTTTTTCCTTGGCGAGTTATATACCGACCTTGAATTGCCGACGGACCAGCCGGAGCAATCGCACTGCGGCAGTTGCCGGGCCTGCATTGACGTGTGTCCGACCGCCGCGATCGTTGCGCCGTACCAGCTCGACGCGCGTCGTTGCATTTCGTACCTGACCATTGAGCTCGACGGCTCGATTCCCGAAGCACTGCGGCCGTTGATCGGCAATCGCATCTACGGCTGTGACGATTGCCAGATCTTCTGTCCCTGGAACAAGTTTGCGCAACGTAGCGACGAAGCCGATTTCGCGCCACGACACGACCTTGACAGCGCGGAACTCGTTGACCTCTTTCTCTGGAGCGAGGCGACGTGGAACGAGAAGACCCAGGGCAGCGCGATACGCCGTATCGGCTTCCAGCGCTGGCTGAGAAACATTGCCGTTGCGCTTGGCAATGCCGAAAGCAGCCAGGCAGTGATCGACGCCCTGGCCGCCCGGCGGCAGCATGAGTCGCCCATGATTCGGGAACATGTACAGTGGGCCCTGCAACGACATGGCCGGCAACCAGCTGGCCGCCAGTCAGTCAATTAGTCGACTACAAAGAAGAATACGATGTTCAAACCTCCCGACTCGCCGTTTCTCGTTCCTTTTGACGGCAGCTTCCGCGTTGCCGATGCCTTGACGCGGCACACACATGCCGACCGCGCCACTGCGAAAGCAAAACTAGTGGCAACCGGTCGCCGATTGCGCAATCTGCAACGCAGGCTGACGGCCAACGACACCTGGTCACTGTTGCTGGTTTTCCAGGGGATGGATGCCGCAGGCAAGGACGGCACTATTCGCGCGGTACTCAAGGAAGCCGATCCCTCGTCTTTTATCGTGCACAATTTTCGCCGGCCTACGCGGCACGAACTGGACCACGACTTTCTCTGGAGAACCACCCGCTGCCTGCCGGAGCGCGGCCGAATTGGTGTGTTCAACCGCAGCCAGTACGAAGAAGTGCTGATCGTACGTGTGCATCCGGAAATCCTCGACGGACAACAGCTTCCACCGTCCATTGACCGGAACAATATCTGGGACCAGCGTCTGGAATCGATACGCAACCAGGAGCTTCACCTGGCGAACAACGGCACGATCATCCTCAAGTTCTGGTTGAACGTGTCGCAGGATGAACAGCGTGAGAGATTCCTTGCACGGATCAATGTTGCGGAGAACCACTGGAAGTTCAATCCGGCGGATATCGACGAACGGCAATACTGGGACGAGTACATGCGCTGCTATGAAGACGCCTTGAACGCGACCTCGCGGCCCTGGGCACCGTGGTACGCGATTCCCGCGGACGACAAGCCATTCATGCGTGCCACCGTCGCCGGTATCGTCGTCGACGCCCTGGCAGCTTTGCACATGCAGTATCCGGCAGCCACGCCGGAAGACCACGCACATTTCGCCGCTGCGCGCAAAGTATTGGCTTAAGCGGAGGATCCGGCCTGAAAGTTGCGACATTTGACATTGTTATTGCCCGCCAAATCACGTAAATACCGTACCGGGGACTTGCGGACCAGTCATGAAGACCGACCGTTGGGGTTCCCGGCAGAATCGTTCGGGGAAGACCGTGTCGGACGCGCAAGCGACCGGCCTGCCCGGACACACGCAACAAGAACAGCAAGGGATTTTTGTGTCGGCCGAACTGCACAGCATCAATTCTGATTACAAGCGTTCACTTCTTGCCGGATTGGAACTGTTCCAGGGCGTCTGCCCGGACGATGTCCAGCTTCTGCTGCAGAAATGCGACCGGCAGGATGTCGCCGCAGGTGACTTGTTGCTGTCGCCGGGCTCGAAGAACGAAAGCGTCTTCGTAGTCCTGTCCGGGAAACTGAACGTGCACATCGGCTCACTCGATGCGCCGGTCGTCGCCATCCTGGATGCAGGCGCCTGTGCCGGCGAAATGTCGATCATCGAAGATCGCGATCCGTCCGCGTACGTGGTCGCCGCCGAACCGACGCATCTGCTGGTCATTCACCAGTCGATTCTGTGGGACATGGTTAACGCCTCGCACGCATTTTCGAAGAATTTGCTGGTGGTACTGTCAGAAAGGGTGCGGAGTCACAACCACGTCATTGCGGCGAACTACGGCGACCTCCGGAAATTTCAGCGGCACGCGACCACTGACGCGCTCACCGGGCTCAGTAACCGGCATTCGATGGAGGAAACGTTTCCGCGGGAAGTGAGCCGTTGCAAACAGAACGGTCAGCCGGTATCGCTGGTTATGATCGACATCGACCGTTTCAAGACCTTCAACGATCAGTTCGGCCATGTTGCGGGGGACCGGGCCTTATCGGCGGTGAGTCACGTACTGCGCAACCAGTTCCGGCCACGCGACTATCTCGTGCGCTTCGGCGGCGACGAGTTCGCAGTGCTGTTGCCGGGCATGGCCAAGCAGGAAGCATTGGTTATCGCCGAGCGAGTGCGCGATTCCGTGTCGGGCAGCATGAAGACCAGCAGCGATTCGCTAATACAGGTACCGGTAGAAATCTCAATGGGCGTTGCCGAACTCACGGCCGACGGCGATTTCGAGTCCCTTCTGCGCGCCGCCGACGAAGCACTTTATCGTGCCAAGGACGCCGGTCGCAATACAGTGTCGGGCTAGACCGGATCAAATCTCAGCAAGGATGTTATCGATCAGTCGTGCCTTGCCGAGTTTTGCAGCCGCCAGCACCACGAGTTCATCCGTATCCCGATCGGGTGGTTGCAGATTCTCGGCGCGTCGAATGCTGACGTACTCGGGTACGAATCCCGCGCCGGCCAGCGCCGACACGGCGTTCGATTCCAGGTCCGCGAAATTGCGTTGACCGGCCTGCAGGTCACGCACAATTGTTTGCAGGGTGCCGTACAACAGCGGTGCTATACGTCGTTCCTCGTCCGTCAGGTACTGATTTCGCGAACTGAGCGCCAGGCCATCGTCCTCGCGACGGGTTGG
>CAYVLL010000251.1:0-3093 GCA_964452235.1 uncultured Woeseiaceae bacterium | reverse complement strand
GTATTGCCGATATCAGCGCAACGGCGGCGCCGTTTGCGAACAAGGTGATCTACCTTTTTCTCGGCGGCTTCGTAGTCGCGCTGGCGATGCAGCGCTGGAACCTGCATCGCCGCATTGCGCTCAGCATACTGCAGTATGCCGGTGGCAATGGCCGATCGCTGGTAGGTGGTTTCATGCTTGCCAGCGCCTTGCTCAGCATGTGGGTCATGAACACATCGACGACGATGATGCTTCTGCCAATCGCCGTGTCGGTTATTAAGGTCATTCACGATTCGGTCGATACACTCGACGACAAAGCCCGCAAAGACTTTCAGTACGCCCTCTTGCTGGGCGTTGCCTATGCATCGACGATCGGCGGCATGGCGACGCTGGTCGGTACGGCGCCGAACGCGATGATGGCTGCGTTCATGCTGGACAGCTATGGCACCAGCATCGACTTCGCACGCTGGATGCTGATCGGCGTCCCGCTCAGTATGGGCATGCTGCCCCTGGCGTGGCTGGCGCTGACGCGCATTGCGTTTCGCGTCGATTTCCAGACATCCCCGGAGGGTCGTGCGCATTTGCGCAAGGCGAAAGCCGACATGGGCCGCATCTCGACGCCTGAAACAAGGGTTGCGATCGTTTTCGTGTTGCTGGCGCTCACGTGGATTTTTCGCCCCTTGCTGGCCCGACTGCCCGGCCTCGAAGGTCTGGACGATTCCGGCATTGCGATGGCTGGCGCCGTTGCGCTTTTCCTCATACCCAGCGGGAACCGGGAGGACCCTCTCCTGATACGCTGGCAACACGTCGAAAAGCTTCCATGGGCTATATTGATTCTGTTCGGCGGCGGACTTGCTCTGGCCAGCGCGGTCAGCGATACGGGCCTCGCTGCCTGGCTCGGCGAAAACCTGCATGCTGTTGCTGCGCTGCCGGCACCGGTACTGGTCATTATCATTGCTACGCTGATTATTTTCCTGACGGAGCTGACCAGCAATATTGCTACGACGGCGACTTTCCTCCCGGTGGCCGGTGCCGTGGCAATCGAGGCGGGTATCGATCCCATCGTTCTGGTTGTGCCCGCTGCACTTGCCGCAAGCTGCGCGTTCATGTTGCCGGTCGCAACGCCACCGAACGCCATCGTGTTCGGGTCCGGTCTCCTGACCATTCCGAAGATGATACGTGCGGGCGTCGTGCTCAATATCCTCGGTATTGTGCTGGTTTCCCTCGTGGCCCTGACGCTCGCCCCGATGATACTGCATGGATGATTAAACCCAGTGACTGAAAACTATCCGCAGACCAGACAGAACAAGGTTCGCCAGCTCAAGGAAAAAGCTGCCTACGACAAAGACACCGTTTATCGCATTCTCGATGCGGGACTTGTCGCGCACGTGGCATTCATCCAGGAGGACGGGCCAGTGGTGGTACCAATGATTTACGGCCGCGAAGGCGACACGGTCTTCCTGCATGGCGCCAGGAAAGCACGGGTAATCCGCCTGCTTGAACGAACCAGTAGGGCATCGCTGAACGTGACGCTGCTCGATGCGCTTGTACTTGCGCGATCGGCGTTCAATTCCTCGATGAACTACCGATCGGTGACCTTGTTTGGCCATCCTCGGCTGATTGATGGCAAGGAGGCAAAGCTGCGTGCCATGAAGATCATAAGCGAACACACCATGCCTGGCCGCTGGGACGAGCTGCGCCCTCCGCACGAGCGCGAAGTGAAAATGACGGGCGTGATTGCTCTGCAATTCGACAGTGCTTCGGCGAAGATCTCGGGGAAGATGCCGGAAGACGATGCGGAAGACTATGATATTCCGGTATGGGCAGGAATTCTGCCCCTGACTACCGTGCCCGGAAAACTGCAAGACGACGGCCGGCTAAAGGAAGGTGTCGAGCCGTCGGAGTGTGTCCTGGCGCTGCAACACCGTATCATTTGACAGGAGACCACTACGTGTCCAAAGACAGTAATCGACAGGTTCGCCTGGCAAGCCGGCCGCAGGGCTGGGTCAAAGAGAGCAACTTCAGTTTCACCGACTCGCCGATCCCGGCCGTAGGTGAGGGCCAGTTGCTGATACGCAATATATTCATGTCGGTAGACCCATACATGCGGGGCCGCATGAATGACGTCAAATCCTACGTGCCGCCTTTCCAGGTCGGGGAAGTCCTGCAGGCCGGGGTCGTCGGGCAGGTTGTCGAATCGCGCAATGCGTCTTTTGTCGCCGGCGATTACGTCAACGGAATGCTTGGCTGGGAGAATTACTCGCTGTCAAACGGCCAGGGCCTTTACAAGCTGACGAAGAACGAAGTGCCACTGTCCTATCATCTCGGCATTCTCGGCATGCCGGGCATGACCGCGTATGTAGGGTTGTTCCGCATCGGCGAAGCCAAACCGGGTGAGACGGTGTTCGTGTCCGCGGCGTCCGGCGCCGTCGGAAGCATTGTTGGGCAACTGGCAAAGATCCACGGCTGCCGCGTTACCGGATGCGCCGGTGCTGACGAGAAAGTCGCACTCTTGCGTAAGGAGTTCAGTTACGACGCGGCGTTCAACTACAAGACCAGCGAATCACTGCCGAAGAGCATCGCCAAGGTTTGTCCAAAAGGCATCGACGTTAATTTCGAAAACGTCGGCGGCGAGGTTTTCGAAGCCGCGCTTTGGAACATGCGGAACTTCGGGCGCATCGCCCTTTGCGGCATGGTCGCAAATTACAATGACGACGAGCTGCAACCCGGGCCACGCGGCATGATGAGTATCATCGGCCGACGCCTGACCATTCGTGGATTTATCGTCACGGACCATCCGGATGCCTGCAAGGAATACGTTGCGAAGGCGACGAAGTGGCTTGCGGAAGGGAAGTTGAAGTATCGCGAGACCGTTACCGAAGGGCTCGACAATGCACCGGCGGCGTTGATCGATTTGCTGAAGGGCCGGAATATCGGCAAGCAGATTGTGCAGATTGGCGAGGAGTAAGGTTTTTTTGACGGTTCGCGCCTTGAATCGCCCGTGATACGGGCTCCTGCAGGGGGTCCGGAGTCGCACCGCGCAATCGCCCGTGATTCGGGCTCCTGCAAAAACCCCGGCCTGGCCGGGGTTTTCGTTTCAACGGATTGCCAATC
>CAYVLL010000250.1:0-3095 GCA_964452235.1 uncultured Woeseiaceae bacterium | reverse complement strand
CTCAACTTCGCATCAGGCGCCGATTCAGTGCCCACACCGACAGGGGCGCGAAAACAGCAGTGATAATCACCGCCCAGGCAAGCGACCAGAGCGCCGGCGCCAGGACCGGGCCACCCACAAGAAGCCCCCGGGATGCATCGGCGAGAATGGATACCGGGTTGGCATTCACCACCCCTTGCAGCCAGCCCGGCATCGTTTCCACAGGCACGAATACATTGCTGATGAAGGTGACAGGAAACAGCGCCGTGAAACCGAATAGCTGCACGTGCTCCGGATCGCGGGCCATTACGCCGACCAGCACCATCACCCATGACATCGCCAGCGCCACGGTCAACACGAGTGCAATCATCGCCAGCAAATCCAGCAGCGAGGTTCCCAGCCGGAAGCCAAGGATGAAGCCTACCCCCAACAGCAGCAGGATCGACCACGCCTGCTTGACCAGGTCGGCGACTATGCGCCCGGCGAGTGGCGCCCATCGGGCGATGGGCAGCGAACGCAGGCGATCGAATACGCCTTTGGTCAAATCGGTATTGAGGCCGTGGCCGACGTAGACCGTCACAAACACCATGTTCATGACGATGACACCCGGCAGGATAAAGCGCAGGTAGTCGGCGGTGGAGCCTGCGATGGCGCCACCGAACACGAACATGAACAGCAGCAAGAAAAGAATGGGCTGGATGCTGAAATCTCCCAGTTCCCATGGGTTGTGGCGAATCTGCAGCAGGGACCGCCACGCCAACGTGCGGGTTTGACGCAATCCCTGCAGCAGGCCGACATGTGTCGACGTCGCCTGGCCAGGCTTGCGGAGCCGGCCGGTCACGGCGCCGTCCGCTCAGCATTGCTATCGTTCGCATCCGCGACTACCGGATGTCCGGTGATCGCCAGGAACACGTCATCGAGACTGGCGCCGCGCAACATCAGCTCGTCAACGCTCAGACCGGCCTGGTCGAGGCGTCGCACGATCGCCGCGATCAGCGCCGGATCACTGGCAGGACTGGTCAGGCGAAGACCATCGATCTGTGGCTGCGCCCCGCCGAGTTCCACGAGCATCGCGGCGATCGTGGCAACGTGATCCGGCCGTTGCGCACGCAACACCAGGGTGCGGGAGCTGACCCGTGCCTTGAGTTGTTCGGAGGTGCCTGCGGCGATGACCTTGCCGTGATCAATGACGACGATCTGGTCAGCCAGCATATCGGCCTCCTCCAGGTACTGGGTGGTCAGCAGGACCGTGGTGCCGGAGGCGACGAGCCGACGGATCAGGTTCCACAATTCGAGTCGTGCACGCGGATCCAGGCCTGTCGTCGGTTCGTCGAGAAACAGGATGCCGGGCTGATCGACCAGGCTGGCAGCCAGGTCAAGGCGACGGCGCATGCCGCCGGAATAATGTTTTGCGGCACGATTGGCAGCATCAGCGAGCTCGAAGTCCTGCAACAGCGCATCGGCCCGCAGTCGCGCTTCGCGACGCGTATGCCCGAGCAGGCGACCGATCAGCAGCAGGTTTTCCCGGCCGGTGAGTTTCTCGTCCACGGAAGCGTACTGCCCGGTCAGCCCGATCAACTGGCGCACCTGGTGCGCCTGGTTGCGCACGTCGAATCCACCGACGGTGGCCTGGCCCGCATCGGCCTGCAGCAGCGTGGCGAGTATGCGCACGATGGTGGTCTTGCCCGCGCCGTTCGGGCCCAGCAGCCCGAGCACACTGCCGGTATCGACCGTGAGATCGACGCCGGCCAGCGCGCGGGTCTCGCCGAAGGATTTGCACAGTCCGTTGGCCTGAATTGCAAGCGTCACGTGGTCTCTTCCTGGTTGCGTCGGGATTCGAAATCCGCAGTGTGTCGTCTCATCGAGCTACAAGTGCGACGTAACGCCGTTTGGCACTCGCTCCACCACAAGGATGCCAGACAGTTTCCAGCCTTGCATCGCCAGCTCTGTTGCAATCCTGTCAGGTCGAAATGGACGAAGACAAACCGGGCGTTCCATGACAGGCTTGGCAATCTCTTCTCGTCGAACAGGGACATCCAATGAATCTCGCTACACTGTTGCGCGTAGTTGCCTTGCAGGGATTGTTGGCATGCAGTTTGGTTGCCACAGCCGCGGAGGAGGCGCCGCAGAAGGCAGTGCTGGTCACGGGCGCGAGCTCCGGCATCGGCCTGCGGATTGCAGAACAACTTGCGGAAAACGGCTATTACGTCTACGCGGGCGCACGCAAAGACGTAGACCTCGAACGGCTGGACGCCCTGCAGAATATCAGCTCGGTCAGGCTCGACGTAACCGAGCAGGCGGACATTGATGCGGCGGTCGAGTTTGTCAGGCGCGAGGGTCGGGGGCTGTGGGGTATCGTTAACAATGCCGGTGTCGTCATGCTGGGATCGCTCGTGACCGATTCGGAGCGGGATGTCAGGACAACGTTCGAGATCAACGTATTGGGTCCGGTCCGAATCAATAACGCCTTCCTGCCATTCTTGCTCGAAAGTCATGGCAGGACCGTGACGATTGGATCGATCAACGGCACGATCGCGAGCAGCGAAGACGGCGGCTACAGCGCGAGCAAGTTTGCCATCGAGGGTTACACCGACTCGCTCGCCGCGGAACTGGCGGAGTCCGGCGTGCATGTCAGCGTGGTCAACCCGGGCAGCTATAAGTCGGAAATTCGCAGCAAGATGCTCGCGCAGACGCTGGCTGCTGCGGACGCGGGCGAGATCGAACTGGATGCGGCGGCACGCGAACAACTGATCAAGACGAACATGGGCAACGAAGAGTTAAAGGAACCCGACGAGGTTGCACAGGCCGTGCTGCATGTCATGTCGAGCGACGCGCCGCGGCGTCGCTACATGGTAACGCCGAATGCGGAACAGGCCCGGATCACGATCAGTGCCGCAATGCAGCGCTTGCTGGAACTCAACGCGGACCAGCCGTACAGCTACGATCGCGAGCAGCTGATCGCGTTGCTTGATGAGTTGCTGAAGTCGTCAGCAGCGGCCGATTGATGCCTGGTCGTACTTTCGCCATCACAACGCATTCTTCACGATTGCGCCGTTTTTCATTGCCCGGTGTAAAGACCGTTATCAATTTCTGTATTCGTTGTTGCCTTGTGAATG